>NZ_JBICXB010000018.1:0-103953 GCF_043200055.1 Streptomyces sp. NPDC048496
AGATCGACTACTTCGTCTCGGACGACGGCCTCGACGAACAGGCGCGGTCAGTGCTGGCCGAGTCCGTGGGCGAGCTGATCCTCGCGGACACCGGCAGGTCCTGACCGCTCCTCCGCTCCGACGACCGCGGAGATCGGCCGCCGCCCTCGACCTCCGCCGACTGATGAGCCTCGGACTCACCCGGACCGGCACCACCTGGCACCTCACACCGGCCACCACATAGCGCTAAGGGCTGTCCGGCCCACGGCCGGACAGCCCCAACAAGACTTTCAGCAGCCTTCCAGTGCCGTGACCGGCAGTTTTTTCCCCATGAGGAGCGTCGTCCAGTGCGTGCGATCGCAAGGCGGTCGGAAGCCCTGGTAGCTGAGCTACCGGGGCTTTTGGCCAACGTGGCGAGCGGGCGTGCCGGGCGGCGCGACGGGGCAAAGCCTGCCGGGAGGGGCACTAGGTGGGGAGACCTATGCGGCGTTCCTTGTTGCGGCGCTGCTGGATGACGACGGCGATGACCAGCAGCGCGCCCTGGGCGACGTTCTGCCAGAAAGTGTTGATGCCCTGGACGGTGAGGCCGTTCTCGAGGGCGCCGAGCAGGACGACCGCGAGCAGGGTGCCGCCGATGCCGCCCTTGCCGCCCTTGAGGGCGCATCCGCCGAGTGCGGCGGCGGTGATGGCCTTGAGTTCCAGGCCCTCGCTGCCGGAGACGGGCTGTCCCGATCCGGTGCGTGCGGTGAGCAGGATGCCTCGCAGGCAGGAAGCGGTTTCCGTTACAGCGGTGACGACGGGGCGGCGCAGGGGCCCGGGGAGGCCGGTACGGCGGGTACTGGTCCGCCGCACCGGCGGATGGGGAGTGTCAGGTCAGCTGCACGTGACCCCGGAGGCCTTCCAGTTGGAGGCGTCGACCATCTTGGTGGGCGCGAAGGCCTCCTTCGGGAACTCCTTGCCGTTCTTGAGCTTGTCGTACATGGTCTGGACGGCCAGGGCGCCGACGTCACTGCCGTTGATGAACAGGGCCGCCTTCATGCCGGACGGCTTGCCCGAGCTCCAGTTCTTGCAGGCCAGGTAGGCGCCGAGGCCGATGCCGATGACGTCGTTCGCCTTGAAGCCGGCGTTCTCCAGCGCGGTGACGCCGCCCTGGACGTTCTCGTCGTTGCAGCCCCACATGATCCAGTGCTTGACGTCGGGGTTGGCAGTGACGGTGGCCGCGATCTTGTCCTGGGCGCCGGTCGCGGTGTTGTCCGTCGCAACGTCGATGTTCTTCACGTCCGCACCCGCACCGCCCCCGAACGCCTTCTTGGCGGCGTTCACCCGGTCGGAGCAGACGGTGACATCCTGCTTCCAGGCGGAGATGGTCCGGGTCTCGGCAGGCTTCCAGCCGGCCTTCTTGAACTCTTCGGCGGCGCGCTTGCCGACCTCGCCGCCCATCTGGGCGCCGCTGAACCCGATCCGCGGCACCAGCGCCTCGGGACCGCAGGCGGACGGGTCCGGGCCGGTGGTGCAGATCTGGTCGTCGGAGGTGAGCAGCGCGACCTTGCCGTCCTTGGCGGTCTGGACGAGCTGCGGCCCGACTGCGGGATCCGGGACGACGACGATCAGACCGTTGCTCTTCTGGGCGATCGCGGACTGGACCTCACTGATCGTCTTGTTGGCGTCGTTGCCCAGGTTGACCACCTTCAGGTCGATGCCCAACTCCTTGGCCTTGGCCTAGGCCCCCGCGGCCTCACCGACGAAGTACTCCTGGTCGCCCTGCTTCTGCAGATACGTCAGAGAGATCTTGCCGTCGACCTTCGCAACGCCGTCGTCGCCCGGCTTCGCGGCCTCCTGGCCACTGGAACACGCCCCAAGTGCCAGCGTCGCGACCATGCCCAGAGCGACGGCTGCGACACCTCGACGGCTGCAATGAATGGACATGGTATTTCTCCTTGGAAGGATGGCTGGGGAACACGCGGCGGTGTACGGACGACATCAGGTCACCGAATCACCCAGAATCAAAAAAGGGCTCGTGTCATCCCTGCACGGGCCTTCAGAACCTGGGAGATGGAGTGGGGCTTCCTCTGTCGACGGGGTCCCTTTTCCGTCGACGAGAATCAACTGCGGACATGATTAAACACGACAGCTCAAGAGTCAACGCCCTTGGTGTGGGCAACGTGTTGCCGCGTGGGCCGAGGTGCCGTGCTTTCGCGCACCTCCATGCCACGCGCCGGACCGCACAGCGGTCAGAGGCGGCCGAAGATGTTCGGCCCCTGCGAGCCGTCGGATCCTGCCCGCGGATGTCGGCGGGGACCTGTCGGCCCGCCTTGCGAAGGGCCCGACGCACCAAGCGCCATCCCGCCGTTGACGTCGGTGGCCAACAACGGCCTGGTGTCCGGCGCGGTGAACGGCCGGCAGGACAACCTCCGCAGTGACCAGTGCGGCAAGTTCGCCGCCTGTCTGTCCGGCGCCCCGCAGCGCGTGGAGACCTCCACCGGCGTCCGGTTCGACTCCACTTCCGGTCAACGGGCCCGACACCGACTACTGGCACGCCGGCGGACGCCGGCGCGGTGGTGGTCTTGTGCTGTCAGTCGACGGCCCGGCGCTTGGCTTTCGCGCGCAGGTCGGCGATCCGGTCGTAGGTGCGGTGCGGGCGGCGCGACATCCTCTCGCCCGGATTGCGGCGCTTCTTGCGCCGGGTGGCCCGCTGCTCCAGACGCAGAAGCCTGGCCCGCTCGGATTCCGTCAGCCACTCGCACGGCCGTCGGCGAGCTTGGTGGCGGTCTTCTTCACGGCTTCCGCTCTGTCTGTTGCGTGCGCCCCCGCTCTCTTACTGCTCAGAAACTCGGCAAAAGTAAACACTAAGCAATATTTTTGAACATGGGGGTTGCCCACCATGTTCCCTCCAGCCCGTCGTCACCATCGCCGCGGCGGCCGGCCCGTCGAGCATCCGCCAGGCCGATGGCCGCGCCAGTACCCCGCTGAGCAGCCGTGCGCCGAAACCCAGGGAAGCGAACCAGCAGACGCCTGCACGGGGCGCGCCGGGAGGGGCGCTAGCCGCCGGTCCCCGTGGCTGCCTCGGCGGACAGCCGCGCGAGCAGCGACGGCAGCGCGGTCCCGATGGGCTCCCGGATCGTCTCCTGTGCCAGTTCGTCGTACGGCGTCGGCTCGGCATTCACCACGATCAGCCGCGCCCCGTGCTCCACCGCGATCCCCGCCAGCGATGCGGCGGGCTGTACCTGCAACGACGTACCGACCGGCGGTTGCCCGGGCCCCCGCCGGTCCGGCAGGAGCCGTAGGGGGATGGTGGACGAGTCCTTCCGCATACCTGTGAACGACACCCTCAAGGGCCAGTACTGGGCGGTCAACCAGCATGTGATCAGGGCCTGAGCGAACCCGATCACGCCAAGCCGGTGGTCACCGCCTCCGCTCAACAGGTGTGAACGGGCCGGTCTCGGGATGCCCGAACGCTTCAATGACGATCTTCGATCCGGTCGTTGAACCGTCCAGGCAGAGCGAGCTGCCCATGGAGCGCAGGTCGAGGAAGAACCGCGTGGCCGCGCCGGACTGCTTGAGGTTGTGGATGCGCTCGTTGATGTAGCCGAGATCGTTCAGGACCTTCCTGACCTGGGCGGGGGTGGGGTCCGCCAGGCCGCTGAGTGCCCTGGTGATCCGCTCGATATGGAGGTGGCCCTCGCACTTCTCGGCAGCGTCGAGCTCCGCTCCCTTCGGCGTTGCGGGGGCGTCGGGCGCCGGGCGGGCGCTGGCCGGCGGGGTCTTGTCGATCGGCAGCATCTCCACCGGGGCGGTGGGGGGCTTCTCCCCCGGAGCGATCGGCTCACCGGACGGGGCGTCAGGGAAGCACGGCTGCCCAACCGTGTTCAGCATGTCCATGAAAGCCACCTGCTGATCGGGGCTGGGCGGAACGGCGACGGGCTGGGCTCCGATGCTGTCGGCGGGCCTGCTCCGCGAGCCGCCGGCACCCGTCTGCTCGGTGCCGCAGGCGGCGAGCGCCAGAGCAGTGAGGGCTGTTACCGCGAGGATGAGCCGCGGGCGGCGCGGGGAGCGGGCAACCGTGCCGGTCGGGGCAGAGATTCGTGTCATGTGCGCAGTCTCCGGTCAAGCCGCCCGCTTCACATGAGTACGTGTACTCAGACGAATCCCCCTGCACAACCGGGAGTTGATGAAGCATCGCTGATGGGGCCAAGCGGATTCTCCCACTCCTGTTCTGAGCCCTTGTGAACGCGTTCGCTCACGTTCCGGACGACTCGCTGGGAGCGTGTGCAGTGGCTGTAGGTGGTCAGTGAGTGGCTGACCGTCTGACCGGTCCGGAAGGTGCGCCGGATCGCGGCGGCGGCACGAAGGCGAACGCGTGCGCCCGACAGCCGTCGACCGGATAGCGAACCGACGCGCTGTCACAACCGCGCGGTGCAAGGCGGATAGGTGATGAGAGTCCCGACCGCCCGAGTCAGGAGGCGACGGGCCTGCCGTCCTCCAGCTCCACGGCGCCCGCTCCGGAATCGAGCACCTCCAGCGCCGCCCGGACCCGGTGTCCGAGGGAACCGGGCAGATACCGGTCGAGTGCGCGGCGTTCCACCATCTTCCAGGAGAGGAGCTCCTCCTCCTGCAGCCGGATCGCCGTCAACTGAGCCTCGTCCAGGACCCCGCCGTCGTACAGGTAGGCGGCGATCGGAGGCCGCTCGGGGCTGCGTGCCCAGTCGATCGCCAGCAGCCGTCCCGGCTCCAGATCGAGGCCGATCTCCTCGACCGTTTCGCGGTGTGCGGCCTGCCGCGGGGTCTCGCCCTCGTCGGACTCGATCGTTCCACCGGGCAGGGCCCAGCCGTCCCGGTAGTTCGGCTCGACGAGCAGCACTCGTCCTTCCCCGTCCCGGAAGACGGTTGCCGCGGCGGCCAGCACCTTGGGCAGTCCTGCGATGTACGTGGCGTAGTCAGTGGTGGTCACGTGCGCAGCGTAATGGGGGCCGGCGCGTCCGCAGTTCCGCAGATCCAGGGCCCGGACACCCATGGGCAGAGGGCCGGTGCTCCGGATAGGGTCGGGGCGGCGCGACTGCCTGTTCGAAAGCAAGGGATGCAAGGTGACGGACGGAGCAGTGTTGGAGACCGCCCGCGTGCTCGTCGCGGCGGACAAGTTCAAGGGCTCGCTCACGGCGGTGCAGGTCGCGGAGCGGGTGACGGCCGGGCTGCGGCGCGTTGTCCCCCAGGTGCAGGTCGAGACCCTGCCCGTGGCGGACGGCGGCGACGGCACGGTGGCGGCGGCGGTGGCCGCCGGATTCGAGCGGCGCGAGGCGCGGGTGACCGGGCCGCGAGGGGAGACCGTGACCGCGGCGTACGCCCTGCGGGGCACCACCGCGGTGGTGGAGATGGCCGAGGCATCCGGCCTTCAGCATCTTCCGGCGGGGGTGTTCGCCCCCCTGACGGCCACGACGTACGGCTCCGGCGAGCTGCTGGCCGCGGCGCTGGACGCGGGTGCCCGGACCATTGTGTTCGGGGTCGGCGGCAGTGCCACCACGGACGGCGGCGCGGGCATGCTCGCCGCACTCGGCGCCCGCTTCCTCGACGCGGACGGCAAGCCCGTCGGCCCCGGGGGCGGTGGCCTCGCGGAGCTGGCCGAGGCGGATCTGACCGGCCTCGACCCGCGGCTGGCCGACGTGGACCTGATCCTCGCCAGCGACGTGGACAACCCGCTGACCGGCCCGAAGGGTGCCCCGGAGGTCTACGGGCGGCAGAAGGGCGCGACCGAGGACGACATCGCGACCCTCGACGCGGCACTCACCCACTACGCGTCCGTCCTCGGCCCGGACCACGCGAAACTGCCCGGGGCGGGTGCGGCGGGCGGCATCGGTTACGGGGCGCTCGTCGCTCTCGGCGCCCGGTTCCGCCCCGGCATAGAGGTCATGCTCGACGTCCTCGGCTTCGCCCCGGCGCTGGCCCGCGCCACGCTGGTGATCACGGGGGAGGGCTCCCTCGACGAGCAGACCCTGCACGGCAAGGCTCCGGCGGGCGTCGCGGCGGCGGCTCGCACGGCGGGCCTGGAGGTGGTGGCGGTCTGCGGCCGCCTCGCGCTGCCCCCGGAGGCCCTGGGACGTGCGGGCATCCGGCGCGCGTACGCCCTCACGGACCTGGAGCCGGACCCCGCCGTGTGCATGGCGCAGGCGGGACCATTGCTGGAGCGGGTGGCGGAGGGGATCGCGCGCGACTTCCTGTCGTGAGCAAAGCCCCTGTCGAACTGAGCTGAGTCGAGCTGATCGGGCGGGGTGAGGCCGCGGGCGGGACGGGGCGCCCGCGGCCGGCCCGTTCCGGATCTGTCCCCTGCCCCACCGCTCGCCCCACCCGTCCGGCGGCCCACGCCTTGCGCGACCTTCCCACCCGGGGCACCGAGGTGCGCCGCGGGCGGGCCGGGGCGCATCCTGGCTGTGTGACCTCGTACGGCCTGCCCCCGTACCCTCCGCCCGAGACCATGGTGGTGCCGGGGAGGGCGAGCGGCGGCGGGGTGCCGGACGAATTGTCCCTGGTGCTCGCGCAGGCCGCAGTGAGCGCGATCGAATCCGTCGATGGGTATGCCGGCGGCATATTTCTCTGCTCCCGTGACCCCGAGCTGCTGCGCCTCTCCGTGCTTGCCGGGCTGCCGACCCAGCTGTTCCGCCCCTGGTGGCGCATGCATGTGAACCGGCCCTTCCCCATTGCCGAGGCGTACCGCTCGGGGAAGTCCGTCCACCTCGCCGACGTCGAGGAGGGCATGCGCCGGTTCCCGCAGCTGATGACGGGCATGCCGTTCCCGTTCGGTTCGCTGTACGTGCCCGTCTTCGGCGGCCAGGAGAAGTTCGGCGTCCTCGTGGTGCTGCGCCCGGCCACCCCCGGCAAACCCGTCTCGCAGGCCGACCGGTGCGCACTCCGCGACATCGCCCATCGGCTCGGCGCCGAGCTCGCCGGACTGGCGGCCGGAGGCACCAAGGTCGTATGGGACGGTGAGCCGGTCCCCGTGCAGCTGCCCTCCGTCACCGTGCCACCGGTACGGATCGGGCACTTCGACTGGGACATCGAAACCGGTGCCGTCGACGCCGACGCGGAGCTGTGCGGGATCCTCGGCACCGAGCCCGCGCGGTTCCCGGGCACCATCGACGCCCTGATGGCACTGCTGGCACCGGAGGACGTGTACGGACTGTGGACCCTCGCCCGCCGGGCGGCGAGCGCGGACGGACTGCTCGTACGCAGGATGCGGTTGCGCGGCCCCGACGGCCGGACCAACCTCCTGGAACTCTCCAGCCGCTGGACCCAGCCACCGCACAGCAGTGCGGCCGGGACGCTGACCGGATTCCTGATGGACCTCGGGGCCGGACCGGTCATCGCCGAGGCCGCCGACCGGCTCCCGCGCGGCATGTTCTCGCTCGACCGGCTCGGACGGATCACCTACGTCAACCAACTGGCGGAGGAGCTGCTCGGCCGACAACGGGCCGAGCTGGTCGGAAGCCTCCTGTGGGAGGCCCTGCCATGGTTCGGGCATCCCGCCTACAAGGACCACCACCGGGCCGCACTGCTGTCCCACGAACCCGTGCACTTCCTCGCGCGCCGCACCGAGCGGGACTGGCTGGCGGTATCCCTGTACCCGGGCCACGACGGCGTGACCGCCACACTCTCCGCCACGGAAGAGCCCTCCTTCCCGCCGGACGACTCCGTCGCATGGGGCGAGGGCCTGGGTTCCCCGGTGGAGGGCGCGGCCGGGGTGTACCGTCCCGTCGCCCTCGCGATCGCGCTGACGGAGGCCGTCACCGCCCGCCAGGTGTCCGCGGTGGTCACCCAGGAACTGCTCCCCGCATTCGGCGGCAGGCAGCTGGCGATCTACCTGCTGCATGAACGCCACCTCTCCCTGGCCTGGGAGACCGGCTTCTCGCACGGCTTCCTGAACCGCTTCGACGGCGTCGGGCTCGACGCCCATCTGCCCGGCGTCGAGACGCTCACCTCCGGCCGCCCCATCTTCTTCGAATCCATGCAGCGCCTGGCCTCCGCCTACCCCAACATGCCCCTGGACGTGAGCGTCGGCGCGCGAGCCTTCCTACCGCTCATCGCCTCCGGGCGGCCCGTCGGCTCCTGCATCCTCGGCTTCGAGCAGCCACGCGGCTTCAGCCCCAAGGAACGCACGGTTCTCACCGCGCTCGCCGGACTCATCGCCCACGCCCTCGAACGAGCCCAGCGGTACGACACCGAGTCCGCCGTGGCCCGCGGCCTGCAGAACGCCCTGCTGCCGCACCGGCTGCCCGTACTCGACCAGGTCGACACCGCGGGGCGGTACCTCCCCGGTACCCAGGGCATGGACATCGGCGGCGACTGGTACGACGTCATCGAGACCGACCGGGGGCTGGCCCTGGTCATCGGCGACGTCCAGGGGCACGGTGTCGCCGCCGCGGCGACGATGGGCCAGCTGCGCAGCGCCGTACGCGCCTTCGCGCTCAGCGGGCACGACCCGCAGGAAGTGATGAGCGGCACCAACCGGCTGCTCATCGACCTCGACCCGGGACAGATCGCCAGCTGCTGCTACATCGTCCTCGACCCCGCCACCGGTCGGACGCGGCTCGTCCGGGCCGGGCACCCGCATCCCCTGCTCCGCCACCCCGATGGCACGACCGAGGTCCTGGAACTCCCCGGCGGGGTGGTGCTCGGCGTCACCCCCGAGGCCACCTACCCCGTCAGCAGCCTGCGGCTGCCCCCGGGCGCGATCCTTGCGCTCTACACCGACGGACTGGTCGAGCAGGCGGGGGCCGATATCGACGACGGAGTCGAGCGGCTGCGCGGCATCATCGAGGCAGCCGACGCACCGTCCCTCGCCGGCATGGCGGACCTGGTGATCAGGGAGGCGAGACGGGAGCCCGACCGCCCCGACGACATCGCCGTCCTGCTCGCCGCCCGCTGGGTCGGCGCGCGAGGCGCGTAGCGGGTGCCCGACCGGACATGCGAGAGGGCCCGGACATGCGAGAGGGCCCGGGTGCTGGGGGAGCACCCGGGCCCTCGTCGTACGTTCTGTGCGGCTCTGGCGCGCAGCCCTAGGGCAGCTGAGCAGCCCGGGCCTCGCGCCGGTTGCCGCGGAAGGTGTTCACCCGCCGCGCCGTCGCGAAGAGCGGGATGACCGCTCCCAGGACCACCTGCAGCGCGCAGCCGGTCTGCAGGAGCAGCTGACCGCCGGGGGCGTCGAACGCCCATGCGGCGAGCAGACCCATCGCGGCCACGATCCAGCTGAGCATCGCCACCGCGAGGACGCCCCGCGGCTTCGGGTACTCGACCCGGCTGACCATCAGCCACGCCACTCCGATGATCGCGATGAGCGTCGGTACGAAGGGCAGCTCCAGGAGCACGATCGAGACGACCGTGAGCGCTCCGAAGGGGCTCGGCATGCCCTGGAACATGCCGTCCTTCATGGTCACGCAGGAGAATCTGGCCAGTCTCAGCACCACGGCCAGCAGGACCACGATCGCCGCGAGCGCCGACACCCGCTGGTACGCGTCGTCCGCGACCATGCCGTACACGAGCACGAAGTACGCCGGGGCCAGCCCGAAGCTGATCAGGTCCGAGAGGTTGTCCAGCTCCGCGCCCATCGGCGAGGAGCGGAGCTTGCGCGCCACCAGCCCGTCGAAGAGGTCGAAGACCGCGGCGAGGAGCATCAGGATCACGGCGGTGGCCGCGGAGTGCCGGGCCATGCCGCTCTCGTCGCTGCCCGTGAGGTGCGGGATGAGGATTCCCGTGGTGGTGAAGTACACCGCCATGAAACCGCACGTGGCGTTACCGAGAGTAAGAGTGTCCGCTATGGACAGCCGCAGCGAGAGCGGCATGTCCTCGACGTCGTCCTCGCACTCGCTCTCGGGCACCCAGCCGGCCTGCGTGTCGGGATCAATCACGGTCAATTCGAGTCACCCCCGCGGTGGTTGCCTGGCCGACCTCGACCGCGACCTCGACACCCTCCGGAAGGTAGATGTCGACCCGGGAGCCGAAGCGGATCAGACCGATGCGCTCGCCCTGCTCGACCTTCGTGCCCTGCGGGAGGTACGGGACGATGCGACGGGCGACCGCACCCGCGATCTGCACCATCTCGATGTCGCCGAGTTCCGTGTCGAAGTGCCAGACAACGCGCTCGTTGTTCTCGCTCTCCTTGTTGAACGCCGGAACGAACCCGCCGGGGATGTGCTCGACCGACGTCACCGTGCCGGCCAGCGGCGCACGGTTGACATGGACGTTCAGCGGGCTCATGAAGATCGCGACGCGGGTGCGTCCGTCCTTCCACGGCATGATGCTCTGCACCACACCGTCGGCCGGAGAGATGACCCGGCCCTGGGTGATCTCGCGCTCGGGGTCGCGGAAGAACCACAGCATGCCCGCCGCGAGGGCGGTGGTGGGCACGGCCACCGCGGCCCAGCGTCCGGACCTGCGGGCCCGGGCGAGGCTGAGGGCCGCGGTGGCGACGGTCGGGAGGAGCCACGGCGAAGCTCCGCGCGCAAGGCGGACTCCGCCGCGTGGTGCAGAGGTTTGGCTGTCGGGCATGGATGACCTTCGTAGCGGATGAGGCCGCGCTGGCAACGGGGGACGGCGGCTTTTCCGGCGATGTTATCGGTTGCGGGCCGCAACTGGGCAAGCCAGCAGCCGAGTCGGACGGCTTGAAGTCACCGGCAAAGGATGACAGGGTGTGATCTTCTTCGCTGCCAAATCGCCTCGAAGGGGACAATCAGCCCTGGAATCGGTACTCCTCGAGGAGTCGGCGCCCAATGATCATTTTCTGGATCTCGGCGGTACCTTCACCGATCAACAGCATCGGGGCCTCCCGGTAGAGGCGCTCGATCTCGTACTCCTTGGAGAAGCCGTAGCCGCCGTGGATGCGGAAGGCGTCCTCGACGACTTCCTTGCAGTACTCCGAGGCGAGGTACTTCGCCATCCCTGCCTCCAGGTCGTTTCGTTCCCCGGAGTCCTTTTTGCGTGCTGCATTGACCATCATCGCATGGGCGGCTTCGACCTTGGTGGCCATTTCGGCCAGCTTGAACTGGATGGCCTGGTGCTGGGCGATCGGCTTTCCGAAGGTGTGGCGTTGCTGAGCGTAGGAAACACCCAGCTCGAATGCACGCTGCGCGACTCCGCAACCACGCGCGGCCACATTTACCCGGCCGACTTCGACGCCGTCCATCATTTGGTAGAATCCGCGGCCGGTGGTGCCGCCGAGTACACGATTGGCCGGAATGCGCAGTCCGTCCATGATGAGTTCGGTCGTGTCGACGCCCTTGTAACCCATCTTGTCGATCTTTCCGGGGATGGTGAGCCCCGGCCGGACCTCGCCGAAGCCCGGTTCCTTCTCCACCAGGAAGGTCGTCATCGACTTGTGCGGGGCCGTGCCCTCCGGGTGGCCTTCGTCACTCCGGCACAGTACGGCGACGAGTGAGGACGTGCCGCCGTTCGTCAGCCACATCTTCTGGCCGTTCAGGACGTACTCTCCCCCACTCTCGGCTCCGCTCGAGCGGGAGGCGCCCCCTCCGTCCCAGACGCCCTTGGAGGTGATCGCGGAGACGTCGGAGCCCAGGGCGGGCTCGGACATCGAGAACGCGCCCCGTACCTCGCCCAGAGCCATTCGGGGCAGGAACGTGTCCTTCTGCTCCTGGGTGCCGTGCTGCTTGAGCATGTACGCCACGATGAAGTGCGTGTTGATGATTCCCGACACGCTCATCCAGCCGCGGGCGATTTCCTCCACGCAGAGCGCGTATGTGAGAAGCGACTCACCCAGACCCCCGTATTCCTCGGGAATCATCAGCCCGAACAGGCCGAGTTCCTTGAGCCCCTCGACGATCTCCGTCGGGTACTCGTCGCGGTGCTCCAGCTGGGTCGCGACAGGAAGGATCTCCTTGTCGACGAAATCCCGGACCGTGGAGAGGATTTCCTGCTGGATGTCGTTCAGGCCGGCGGTCTGGGCGAGTCGCGTCATGGCTACTTCTCCACGTTCTTCTGCGAAGGCTGGTTCAGCTCCGGGCGGCCGGGCTGCTCGCCGCCCCGCTCCTTGATGTACGTCTCGGTGGGGACCATCACCTTGCGGCGGAACACACAGACCAGCGTCCCGTCCTGCTTGTACCCCTTGGTCTCCACGTAGACGATTCCGCGGTCACTCTTGGACTTTGAGGGAGTCTTGTCGAGAACGGTCGTCTCGCCGTAGATCGTGTCGCCGTGGAAGGTCGGTGCGACATGCTTCAGTGACTCGACCTCCAGGTTGGCGATCGCCTTTCCGGAGACGTCCGGCACGGACATGCCGAGCAGCAGCGAGTAAATGTAGTTGCCGACTACAACGTTCTTGCCGAAATCGGTCGTCTTCTCCGCGTAGTTGCTGTCCATGTGCAGCGGGTGATGATTCATGGTCAGCAGGCAGAAAAGATGGTCGTCGTACTCGGTGACCGTCTTTCCCGGCCAGTGCTTGTAGACCGCACCGACCTCGAACTCCTCATAGGTACGTCCGAACTGCATGATCAGCCCTCCGGAGCCTCGAACTTGGAGGTGCGCTGCATACCGGCCGCGCGGCCCTTGCCCGCGATGACGAGCGCCATCTTCCGGCTGGCCTCGTCGATCATCTCGTCGCCGAGCATCGCCGAACCCTTCTTGCCGCCCTCTTCCGAGGTGCACCACTCGTATGCGTCGAGGATCAGCTCGGCGTGGTCGTAGTCCTCCTGCGAGGGCGAGAACACCTCGTTGGCCGCGTCGACCTGACCGGGGTGCAGCACCCACTTGCCGTCGAAGCCCAGCGCCGCCGCACGGCCCGCGACCTCGCGGTACGCGTCCACGTCACGGATCTGCAGGAAGGGGCCGTCGATCGCCTGGAGGTCGTGCGTACGGGCCGCCATCAGAATGCGCATCAGGATGTAGTGATACGCGTCCGCGCCGTAGCCGGGCGGCTGCTGACCGACGACCAGGGTCTTCATGTTGATCGACGCCATGAAGTCGGCCGGGCCGAAGATCAGCGTCTCCAGGCGCGGCGAGGCGGCGGCGATGTCGTCGATGTTCACCAGACCCTTGGCGTTCTCGATCTGCGCCTCGATGCCGATCCTCCCGACCTCGAAGCCCATCGTCTTCTCGATCTGGGTCAGCAGCAGGTCGAGCGCGACGACCTGCTGGGCGTCCTGCACCTTCGGGAGCATGATGCAGTCGAGGTTCTGGCCCGCGCCCTCGACGACCGTGATCACATCGCGGTACGTCCAGTGCGTCGTCCAGTCGTTGACGCGGACGACCCGGGTCTTGCCCGTCCAGTCGCCATTGTTCAGCGCGTCGACGATGTGGTGCCGGGCGCCCTCCTTGGCGAGCGGAGCGCAGGCGTCCTCGAGGTCCAGGAAGACCTGGTCGGCGGGGAGGCCCTGGGCCTTCTCCAGGAACCGCGGGTTCGAGCCGGGCACGGCCAGACACGAGCGGCGGGGACGCAGGCGGTTCGGGAGGTGCGCGGCGGAGCCGCTCCCCGGAAGGGTGGTGGCGGGGAACGGGTGGGCGGGCTGGGTCATGCGGGGACCTCCAGAGGGTCGAGCTTGTTCGCTTTCCGGATCTCGTCGACGATACGGCCGATGATCTCCGTGATACCGAAGTCCTTCGGGGTGAAAACGGCGGCGACACCCGCCTCGATCAACACGGCGGCGTCGGCGGGCGGAATGATCCCGCCCGCGATCACCGGGATGTCGTTCGAGCCGGCCTCGCGCAGCCGGTTCAGCACGTCCGGCACCAGCGCGGCGTGCGAGCCGGACAGGATCGACAGCCCGACGCAGTGCACGTCCTCGGCGAGCGCCGCCGAGACGATCTGTTCGGGGGTCAGCCTGATCCCCTGGTAGACGACCTCGAACCCGGCGTCACGAGCCCGTACGGCGATCTGCTCGGCGCCGTTGGAGTGCCCGTCCAGGCCCGGCTTGCCGACCAGCAGCCGCAGCCGTCCGGCGCCGAGGTCCTCGGCGGTGCGGGCGACCTTCTCCCGTACGAGAGCGAGCGGCGTGCCGGCCTCCGCGGTGACGGCGACCGGGGCGGACGAGACACCCGTCGGGGCCCGGAACTCGCCGAACACGTCGCGCAGCGCCCACGACCACTCGCCGGTGGTGACACCCGCGCGGGCGCACTCCACGGTCGCTTCCATCATGTTCTCGGTGCCGGCCGCAGCCTTCTTCAGCGCCGCGAGGGCCTCGGAGGCGCGTGCCTCGTCCCGGTTGTCGCGCCACTCGTGGAGCGCCGCGACCACCCTCGCCTCATTGGCGGGGTCGACCGTCATGATCGCGCTGTCGAGGTCCGCCGTGAGCGGGTTCGGTTCGGTCGTCTCGTAGATGTTGACGCCGACGATCTTCTCCTCGCCGCCCTCGATCCGGGCCCGCCGCCGCGCGTGCGAGGAGACCAGCTCCGACTTCAGATAGCCGGACTCGACGGCCGCCATCGCGCCGCCCATCTGCTGGATCCGGTCGATCTCCGCGAGGGACTCGGTGACCAGGGAGTCGACCTTGGCCTCGATCACATGCGATCCGGCGAAGATGTCCTCGTACTCCAGCAGATCGCTCTCGTGCGCGAGGACCTGCTGGATGCGGAGCGACCACTGCTGGTCCCAGGGCCGGGGGAGCCCCAGCGCCTCGTTCCAGGCGGGCAACTGCACGGCTCGGGCGCGGGCGTCCTTGGAGAGGGTCACGGCCAGCATCTCCAGGACGATGCGCTGGACGTTGTTCTCCGGCTGCGCCTCGGTCAGTCCGAGCGAGTTGACCTGGACGCCGTAGCGGAATCGGCGCTGCTTGGCGTCGGTGATGCCGTACCGCTCGCGGGTGACCTGGTCCCAGATGCGGCCGAAGGCGCGCATCTTGCACATCTCCTCGATGAAACGGACGCCGGCGTTCACGAAGAAGGAGATGCGGGCGACCACATTGCCGAACTTCTCCTCCGGCACCTGGCCCGAGTCGCGTACGGCGTCCAGGACCGCAACGGCGGTCGACATGGCGTACGCGATCTCCTGGACCGGAGTGGCACCCGCTTCCTGCAGGTGGTAGCTGCAGATGTTGATCGGGTTCCACTTCGGGATGTGGTTGACCGTGTACGTGATCATGTCGGTGGTCAGCCGCAGCGAGGGACCGGGCGGGAAGACGTGCGTCCCGCGCGAGAGGTACTCCTTGACGATGTCGTTCTGCGTGGTGCCCTGGAGCTTCGTGGCGTCGGCGCCCTGCTCCTCGGCGACCACCTGATAGAGCGCCAGCAGCCACATCGCGGTGGCGTTGATCGTCATCGAGGTGTTCATCTGTTCCAGCGGTATGTCCTGGAACAGCCGCCGCATGTCACCGAGGTGCGAGACGGGCACGCCGACCCGGCCGACCTCGCCGCGGGCGAGAATGTGGTCGGGGTCGTAACCCGTCTGGGTCGGCAGGTCGAAGGCGACCGACAGACCCGTCTGGCCCTTGGCGAGGTTGCGCCGGTAGAGCTCGTTGGACGCCTCGGCGGTCGAGTGACCGGCGTACGTCCGCATGAGCCACGGGCGGTCCTTCTGGCGGCCGGCCACGTCAGGCATCCCTGAAGCGGTTGATGGCGTCGATGTGCTGCTCGCGGAGCTCCTCGTTGCGCACGCCCAGACCCTCGCGCGGGGCCAGCGCCAGGACGCCGACCTTGCCCTGGTGCAGGTTGCGGTGCACGTCGTACGCGGCCTGGCCGGTCTCCTCCAGGGAGTAGACCTTCGACAGCGTCGGGTGGATCTTGCCCTTGGCGACCAGCCGGTTGGCCTCCCACGCCTCGCGGTAGTTGGCGAAGTGCGAGCCCACGATCTTCTTCAGCGACATCCACAGGTAGCGGTTGTCGTACTCGTGGTTGTAGCCCGAGGTCGAGGCGCAGGTGACGATCGTGCCGCCCTTGCGGGTCACGTACACCGAGGCGCCGAAGGTCTCGCGGCCCGGGTGCTCGAAGACGATGTCGACATCCTCGCCGCCGGTCAGCTCACGGATGCGCTTGCCGAACCGCTTCCACTCGCGCGGGTCCTGGTTGTGCTCGTCCTTCCAGAATGTGTAGCCCTCGGCATTGCGGTCGATGATCGCCTCCGCGCCCATCTTCCGGCAGATGTCCGCCTTCTGCTCGCTGGAGACGACACAGATCGGGTTGGCGCCACCGGCCAGCGCGAACTGCGTGGCGTATGAACCGAGTCCGCCGCTGGCGCCCCAGATCAGCACGTTGTCGCCCTGCTTCATGCCGGCACCGTTGCGCGAGACGAGCTGGCGGTACGCGGTGGAGTTGACCAGGCCCGGAGCCGCGGCCTCCTCCCAGCTGAGGTGCTGCGGCTTCGGCATCAGCTGGTTGGACTTGACGAGTGCGATCTCGGCGAGGCCGCCGAAGTTGGTCTCGAAGCCCCAGATCCGCTGCTCGGGGTCGAGCATCGTGTCGTTGTGGCCGTCCGAGGACTCCAGTTCGACCGAGAGGCAGTGCGCGACGACCTCGTCGCCGGGGTGCCAGGCGTTGACACCGGGGCCGGTGCGCAGGACGACGCCCGCCAGGTCGGAGCCGATGACGTGGTACGGCAGGTCGTGGCGCTTGGTGAGCTCGCTGAGCTTTCCGTAGCGCTCCAGGAACCCGAAGGTGGAGAGCGGCTCGAAGATCGAGGTCCAGACGGAGTTGTAGTTCACCGAGCTGGCCATGACGGCGACCAGCGCCTCACCGGGCCCGAGCTCCGGAACCGGCACCTCGTCGAGGTGCAGCGACTTGCGGGGGTCCTTGTCGCGGGTGGCGAGCCCGGCGAACATCTCCGTCTCGTCCTTGTGCACGGTCACCGCGCGGTACGACTCGGGGATGGACAGGGCCGCGAAATCTGCGGCGGTGCTGTCCTGCGATTGGATCGCGTCCAGGATTTCCTTCACGGTGTGCCTCCGGTGAAGCTGCGGCGAGGGACGCTTGAGAGTCCCTGCCAACGGGGGTGCGGTGCGGTGTGGAGGTGCTGCCGTCGGTTCGGCTGGTAAAGCTTCGGCTTGCTCTGGTGGAGCAGAAGGGTTTGCCTGTGACGCAGGCGCCCGGGCGCGCAGGCACATGGCTTGCGGGGACAGCCGGCGTACGTGAGGTCCTGTACGCCGGCCGCCCGGACAACTTCAACGTATGGCACTCCGTGACACCTGGCAAGGCACTCGGTGCCAACAATTTCTCTCAGCTGTCATCCGCTGGGCACGCATGAGCGGCAACGGGGCTGTTTCGCGTCGTTCTGTCCCTCTGGGGCCGGTCAGTCCTGGCGCCGGTACACATACGGCGTGGTGGTGGACAGAACCCGGAAACCGAGCCGCTGGAGGATCGGTCTGCTCAGGTCGGTCGCGTCGACCTGCAGATACCGAAAGCCACGCTCGGCGGCGATCCGGGCACGGTAGGCGACCAGCGCCCGGTAGATACCCCTCCCACGCCACGGCTCCACGGTCCCGCCGCCCCAGAGCCCCGCAAAGCCGGTGCCCGCGTACAGCTCCATCCGGGCCGAGCTCACCGGCTCGTCGCCCACCATGGCCAGCACCCCGACGAAGCTGTCCGGGGCCTCGGCCAGCCGCGCCAGCACCTGGTGCCGCAGCCGCGACCAGTCCGAGCCGAACGCCCGCTCGTGGGCCGCGGCCATCAGCTCCACACCGGCCGCATCCGTCACCGTGCGCAGCGTGACCCCCTCGGGGAGCTCCACGGACGTCGGGACATCCGCGACCGGCGCGACCAGGAGGGTCTCCGGCGGCTCCGCGACGAAGCCGGCGCCCACCAGCCGCTGCCCCAGGTCGGCCGGCCGATCGTGCGCGTACAGCTTCCACTCGAATTCGTCGTGGCCGAGCGCCGTGAAGTGCTCGATCTGCTCGGCGATGGCCGCATCCGCCCGTACGGCGTCCAGACCGGGGGCCGACCAGACGACACCGTTCCAGTCGTCGGCCGCCCCGACCTGCCGTACGACATCGGCGGTGCGCTCGACGCGGACGCCGGGCCCGTCGGGGCGGGCGTGCTCGCGCAACTCGCGGTCGAAGAGAGTCAGCAGGAGGTCGCGATCATGAGTCATCCGCCCACCCGAACACGGCGGCAGGGGCGCGGCAACCGGGTTTCTCCGCCCGGACGTGCGAATGCCTGACGGGCTCGACTGCGAGCCCGTCAGGCGACGGTGGAGCGCCCGGCCGACAGGCCGCCGCTCAGCGGTCCTTGAGCGCCTGCTGGATCGTGCGCATCACTTCGTCGAGCGGTGCGTCCGTCCGTGCCACCGCGACAAGCACCTCGCCCTCGGTGCTCACCGAAGCGGCGGGCGCCGGCGTCGATTCGGCCCCGGCGATGCGCCCGGCCCCGATGCCCGTCCCGAACGTGTCCCGGACGATCGCGAAGGCGTGGTCGAGCTGGGCCTCCACATCGCCCTGGCCACCCGCCCTCAGCCAGCGGCGCAGCACATGGTTGTGCGCGGTGACGACGGCCGACGCCGCGACCTCCGCCAGCAGCGGGTCGTCGTTGCCGACGTGGTGGTCGTGCTCGTCGAAGTGGCCCAGCAGATAGCGCGTGAACAGCCGCTCGTAGCGGGCCACCGAGGCGATCTCGGCCTCCCGTAGCGTGGGGACCTCACGGGTCAGCTTGTAGCGGGCCACCGAGACCGCGGGCTTGGCTGCGTACATCTTCATGACTTCTTTGATGCCGCGGCAGACGGTGTCGAGCGGGTGCTCGTGCGCGGGGGCGGCATTGAGGACGGCCTCGGCCCGGACGAGAGTGTCGTCGTGGTCGGGGAAGATCGCCTCTTCCTTGGAGCGGAAGTGCCGGAAAAAGGTCCGCCGGGCGACACCCGCGGCGCCCGCGATCTCGTCGACCGTCGTCGCCTCGTAGCCCTTCGTGGCGAAGAGCTCCATCGCCGCGGCGGCCAGTTCGCGGCGCATTTTGAGCCGCTGGGCGGCGGCGCGCGTTCCTGCGGCGCTTTCCGGGGCGTCGGGCGCGGCGGAGACACGGGGGGACCTGGCGGGCTGGGACATGGTGTGAACGTACTGCATCAGTGCAGGAGGGCGCGCCTGCGGGGGCGGGCACCCCGGCCGTACGTCCCACGTCGGAGGCTGCGCGGGCGGATCGAGCAGCCCGCCCCATCCGGCTCCCGGCCCGGGAGCCGCCGGTGCTCCGTGCAGGCGCTCACGCCCGGCCGGAGCACCGGTCCGCCGTGCAGGCGCCTGCCGGTCCTCAGCGCCGGGCATATTCGCGGAAGCCGCGCCCCGTCTTGCGGCCGAGGCAGCCGGCAGCCACCAGGTGCTCCAGCAGCGGCGCCGGGGCCAGGCCCGGGTCGCGGAACTCGCCGTGCAGCACCTTCTCGATGGCGAGCGAGACATCGAGCCCGACGACGTCCAGGAGCTCGAACGGGCCCATCGGGTAGCCGCCGCCCAGCTTCATCGCGGCGTCGATGTCGTCGAGGGTCGCGTAGTGCTGCTCGACCATCTTGATCGCGTTGTTGAGGTACGGGAACAGCAGCGCGTTCACGATGAATCCGGCCCGGTCCCCGCAGTCCACCGGGTGCTTGCGGATCTTCCCGCACACCTCACGGACGGTTGCGTGGACATCGTCCGAGGTCAGCACCGTACGGACCACCTCGACGAGCTTCATCGCGGGCGCCGGGTTGAAGAAGTGCATCCCGATGACGTCCTGCGGACGCGAGGTCGCCCGCGCGCACGCCACGACCGGCAGCGACGAGGTGGTCGTGGCGAGCACCGCGCCCGGCTTGCAGATCTTGTCCAGCGTGCCGAACAACTGCTGCTTGACCGCCAGGTCCTCGGCGACCGCCTCGACCGCGAGGTCGACATCGGCGAACGAGTCCAGCGAACCGGCGGCGGTGATCCGGCCCAGGGTCTCGTCCCGTGCCTCCGCCGTCAGCCGCCCCTTGGTGACCGAACGCTCCAGCGACTTGGCGATCCTTCCCTTCGCGGTGTCCGCCTTCTCCTGGCTGCGCGCGGCGAGCACCACGTCGTAACCGGCCTTCGCGAAGACCTCCGCTATACCCGAAGCCATCGTCCCGGAGCCCGCGACGCCCACCGACCGGACCGTGCGCCCGGCCTCCGCTCCGGCGCTCTCCAGCGGCGTCTGCGCGTCCGGTACCACCGTCTGGCTGCCCGGCGCCACGTACGTGTAGAAGCCGCGGCCCGCCTTGCGGCCGGTCAGGCCTGCCTCGCTGAGCTGCTTGAGGATCGGAGCGGGGGCGTGCAGCCGGTCGTGCGACGCGCAGTACATCGCCTCCAGGACGGTACGGGCGGTGTCGACGCCGATCAGGTCGAGCAGGGCGAGGGGGCCCATCGGCAGCCCACAGCCCAGCTTCATGGCCGCGTCGATGTCCTCACGGGAGGCGTAGTTCGCCTCGTACATCGCGGCGGCCTGGTTGAGGTAGCCGAAGAGGAGCCCGTCGGCGACGAAGCCCGGCCGGTCGCCCACCGCAACCGGTTCCTTGCCGAGCTCGCGGGCGAGCTCCGTGACCGCCTCGACAGCCGGCGGCGCGGTCAGCACCGAGGAGACCACCTCGACCAGCTTCATCGCGGGCGCCGGGTTGAAGAAGTGCAGGCCCAGCACACGCTCGGGGTGCTGCGACTCGGCCGCGAGCCGGGTCACCGACAGGGCGTTCGTGCCGGTCGCCAGGATCGCGGTGGGGGAGACGATCGCGTCGAGCTCGCGGAAGAGCTGCTGCTTGATCTCGTACGACTCGGGAACGACCTCGATGACGAGCTGCGCGTCCGCCACGGCCTGCAGGTCGGAGAAGGTACGGAACCGGGCGAGCGCGTCCAGGCGCTCCTCCTCGGTGATCCGCCCCTTCTTCACGGCGCGGGCGGTGGAGGCCTCCAGAGCGGCGACGGCCTGACGGGCGGCCGCCTCGCTGACGTCGACACCGATGACCTCGCGGCCGGCCCGGGTCAGGACCTCGGCGATGCCGATGCCCATGGTGCCGAGACCGACGACGGCGATGGTGGAGAGAGGGATGTCCATCATGGGACTCCAGAGAATGAGTGACGACTGAGTGGGCGCACGGCGCGCACGGATCAGCTGGGGCCACAAGGGGGCCAACCAGCGCATGGCGTGCGGGATTTGTGTGTCGAGGGGTTCCTGGCCGGGGGTGCGGGAGGCACGCCCGGACGGGAGAGGGGGCGACGGACTCTGTCCCGGAGTCGCGTCTCACAAAGCTGCCGAACCGACAAGCGCTCCGGGTGGCTGCGTCACCAGGCCACTGGAGTCGCGGGGGAGTGTGTCCCGCTCACATGAGATTAACCGGCGAGTAACGAGCGCGCCAGCCCCGAGTCGCTGTGTGCCGGCTCACACTCACCGTGGCCGCCGATACCCTCAGAGTCATGGACGAGGAGTTCCGGTCGCTGACCGACCGGCTGGCGGACGAGGCGGGGGAGTCGGCGGCGTACCGCAGACTGCTCGCCACCGACGACGACGAGGAACTGGCCCGGGTTCTCGTCGAACGGGAGCGACCGCTCTGGGCGCGTGAGATCGCCGCGTTCCGGCTCGGCTGCGGCGGGGACCGACGGGCCTTCGAGGCACTGGTCCTGCTGCTCAACCACCGCGACCCGGAGCGCTGCGTCTCCGCGGCCCACGCCCTGGTGCGCCTGGGCGACCCCCGCACCCCGCGTGCCGCCGCCGCGCTCGCGACGAACCCCCTGCGCACCGCGTACGCCCTGCACCCGGTCCGTCTGCTCACCGCCCTGCGGGCCCCCGAGTCCGTCCCGGCGCTGATCGGCACCCTGGAGCGGCTGCTGGGGCCGGACGAGCCGCACTGGCGGGTCGCGCTGGCCTGTGTGGAGGGTCTGGGACAACTCGGCGACGCGCGGGCCCGCCCGGTCCTGGAGGGGGCACTGCCGCACCCCAGGCTGGCCGGAGCGGCGGAGCGGGCGATCAGCCGGCTGCCGTCGCCGGGCGCGTCCGGCGATTGAGGACGCAGCAGCGGCCGGGCGGGGCCGGCTCCCTTCGCCGGACCCGGCCCCGGTCCTCTCAGAGCCTGTCGGGTGACCTTCGATCGGAGAGCGGACGCGGCGTGGTGCGTGCGATTCCAAGGCGCCGGGATGGCCTCGTAGCGGAGCTACTAGGGCATTTCGGCAACGCCGGAAGCGTGCGTGCCACGCCGTGACCGCCCGATCAGAGGTCGCCCGACAGGCTCTCAGCCGTGGAAGCCGAGCAGCCCGTGCAACATGCCGCCCTTGCTGTCCGCGCGCTTCGCCGACTTCGCCGCCTCGGCGGTCAGCGGCTTCGGCTCGGGCGACGTCCCGCACACCGCATCCACGTCGGCGAGGCTGCCGCCGCCGCGAGGGACGGTGCCCTTGGCGAGATAGTCCGTCAGGTATTTGTCCAGGCATGCGTTGCCGCTCAGCGTGACACCGTGGTTGCCGCCGCCCTGCTCGACGACCAGGCTGGAGCCGCGGAGCCGCCGGTGCAGGGTGACCCCGCCCGCGTACGGTGTGGCCGCGTCCTCCGTGGCCTGGAAGAGCAGCACCGGCGGGAGCGCGTGGTTCGAGACCCGCACCGGATTCAGCGGCTTCACCGGCCAGGAGGCGCACGGTGCGTTGTACCAGGTGTTGCTCCAGGCGTAGAAGGGCGCTTTGGCGTGCACCTTCCAGCTGTCGTTGCGCCAGGTGTTCCAGCTCAGCGGCCACGGGGAGTCGCGGCACTGCACGGCCAGGTACACGGAGTAGCCGTTGTCGCCGTTCGCGTCGACGGCACCGAGCTGGTCGTACGCGGCGACGAGTGCGTCCTGGTCCTTGTGGTTCACGTACGCGGCGAACGCGTCGGCCAGATAGGGCCAGTACCCGTTGTAGTAGCCGCCCGGCAGGAAGGTGTCCTCCAGCTCGCTCGGGCCGACCTTCTTGCCCGCGGGCTGTTTCCGCACCGCGTCGCGCATCCGGTACCAGGCCGCCTCGACCCTCGCCGGGTCCTTGCCGAGCCGGTACGTCTCGTCGTGCTTCGCCACCCAGGCGGCGAACGCCTTCTGGCGGGCGTCGAACGCGTAGTTCTGGCCGATGTTGTCCTGGTACCAGACACCTTCCGGGTCGACGTTCGAGTCGAGCACCAGCCGCCGCACCCGCTGCGGGAACAGCTTCGCGTACACCGCGCCCAGGTACGTACCGTACGAGTACCCGAAGTAGTTGATCTTCGGGGCGCCGGTGGCCTGCCGGATCACATCGAGGTCCTTGGCGGCGCTGACCGTGTCCATGTACGGCAGCAGGTCGGGGTACTTCCTGCCGCACTCCGCGGCGAAGTTGCGCGCCCGGTCGCGGCGGGTCCGCTCCTCGGCGAGGGTCTGCGGCACCGAGTCGGGCCGCGGCGGCTTGAAGTACTTGGGTACGCAGTCCAGCGCCGGGGAGCTCTTCCCGACCCCGCGCGGGTCGAACCCGATCACGTCGTACTGCGCGGCGACGTCCTTCGGGAGAGAGGAGGCCACGAACCCGGCCATGGCCAGCCCGCTGCCGCCGGGGCCCCCGGGGTTGACGAACAGCGGGCCCTGCGAGGTCTTCGCGGTGTGCGGGATCCGGGACAGGGCGAGGGTGATCCGCCGGCCCGACGGGTCGTCATGATTGAGCGGTGTACTGACCTTTGAGCACTGCAGTTTCGGATAGGCCTTGGTGCCGCAGCCGGTCCAGCGGAGTTGCGCGGCATGCGGTGCGACGTCGGTGGCGGCCGCCGGGGACGGCACGGCGGTCACCAGACCGGCGACCGTCGCACCGACGGCGATCAGAATTCCTGAACGATTCGTCATATGGCCTTCCGTGGTGGAGGGAATGCGGCTGCTGTGGCGCAGCCCCCGCCGCATGCTCCCCACATTCGGACACGGAAGGACATGATCGGGTGAGAGTTGACCCGTTTGCCGGGTTGGTGACGGACGGTCAGGGCAGGGTCGGCCGGGTGGGCCCGGGACCGTCCGGCGGCGGCTGCCGGTCGCGCCGTTCCTGCTGGACGGAGATCCGGCGTGCCTCGCCGCTGGTCCGGCCGGTCGCCGAGGAACGGGATGGCGGGTGCCATCAGTACGCCTCCTCGGTAGCGCCGGAGAGGGAACGGAACATTTGTTCCCGTGATCGTTTTTTCCCCTTCGGACCGGCCCGGATTTTGAGCGGCGTGCCGGAGGTGATTGGCTCAGCACACCCCCGAACAACCGAAGTGCTGGAGGAACAGCCATGGCGCAGGTCGAGGCCACGACAGAGCGGATCATCGCGGCGGACGCGGAGACGGTGTTCGACGCGCTGGCCGACTACCAGGAGGTCCGGGGCAAGGTCCTGCCCGGCCACTTCAGCGAGTACGAGGTCCGCGAGGGCGGTGACGGCGAAGGTACCCTCGTCCACTGGAAGCTCCAGGCCACCAGCAAGCGGGTCCGCGACTGCCTGCTCGACGTGACCGAGCCGACCGACGGGCAGCTCATCGAGAAGGACCGCAACTCATCGATGGTCACCACGTGGACCGTCACCCCGGCCGGTGAGGGCCGGTCCAAGGCCGTCGTCTCGACCGTCTGGAACGGCGCGGGCGGCATCGGTGGATTCTTCGAGAGGACCTTCGCGCCCAAGGGCCTTGGACGCATCTATGACGAGCTGCTGCAGAACCTCGCGACCGAGGTCGAGAAGTAGCCTCATGTATCGCTGACCGGCCTCACCGGTTCGGGTGGTTTTTCCGACCGGTTGGTTGTGCGCCGTAGTGGCTCCCACCGGGGGATAAGCCCCCTGAGTGCGCCGTCAGCGCCCCCCGTCGCGTTTGCCCTCCCTTGTCGCGCAATGCGAGAAATGGGCGGCGCAGATGCGGCGAGGGGAGCGGCACGTGGCGGGTGGAATCACTCTGGTGAAGGACGAGCCGGACGGTGCGGAGGACGACGTCGAGGCGGCGATCGCGGATCCGCACGGTGCTCGGACCGCCACCCTGCCCGGTGCGGAGACTCCGCCCTCGCCGCCACCGGGTCCCGACGCCGCGGAGATCAGCCCCCGCCGGATCCGGCTGGTTTTCCTCGGGCTGATGCTCACCCTGCTGCTCGCGGCGCTCGACCAGATGATCGTCGCCACCGCGCTGCCGAAGATCGTCGGTGAGTTGCACGGCCTGGAGAAGATGTCCTGGGCCGTCACCGCCTATCTCCTCGCCTCCACCATCGGGCTGCCGATCTACGGCAAGCTCGGCGATCTCTTCGGCCGCAAAAGCGTCTTCCAGTTCGCCATCGTCGTCTTCGTCGTCGGCTCCGCGCTGGCCGGCTGGTCCCGGACCATGGACGAGCTGATCGCCTTCCGCGCCGTCCAGGGCATCGGCGGCGGCGGGCTCATGATCGGGGTCCAGGCGATCATCGCGGACGTCGTACCGCCCCGCGAGCGCGGCCGTTTCATGGGGCTGATCGGCGCCGCCTTCGGTCTCGCGTCCATCGCCGGACCGCTGCTCGGCGGCTTCTTCACCGACCACGCGTCCTGGCGCTGGTGCTTCTACATCAACGTTCCGTTCGGACTGGTCACGCTGGCCGTCATCACCGTCGTACTGAGACTCCCCAAACCCGACGTCCGGCCCCGGCTCGATGTGCTCGGCGCGCTGCTGCTGGCCGCCGCCTCCACCTGCGTGGTGCTGCTGACCAGTTGGGGCGGTACGGAGTACGCCTGGGGCTCGCGCACCATCCTCGGGCTGGCCGCCGGGGCCGCCGGAACGACTCTGCTCTTCCTGGCCGTCGAGCGCCGCGCGCCCGAACCCGTGATCCCGCTGAGGCTGTTCCGCGACTCGATCTTCAACGTGACCGCGCTCGTCGGCGCGGTCGTCGGCGTCGCCCTGTTCGGCGCCGCCAGCTATCTGCCGACGTTCCTGCAGATGGTCGACGGCGCCACCGCCACCGAATCCGGGCTGCTGATGCTCCCGATGATGGGCGGCATCGTCGGCGCGTCCGTCGTCTCCGGCCAGCTGATCTCCCGTACCGGCCGCTACCGCGTCTACCCGATCCTCGGGAGTGCGATCTCGGTCGTCGGCATGTGGCTGCTCTCCCGTCTCGAAACCGACACCCCACGCCTCGAATACAGCATCGCGCAGGCCGTCCTCGGCATCGGGATCGGCCTGATCATGCCGGTACTCGTCCTTGCCGTGCAGAACTCCGTACCACCCGCCGACCTCGGCACCGCCACCAGCGCGAACAACTACTTCCGGCAGATCGGCGGCAGCGTCGGCGCCGCTGTCTTCGGGACGCTCTTCGCGGGCCGTCTCGCCGACGCCCTCGCCGTCCGCCTCCCGTCAGGCGCCGCCCTCCCCGACCCCGAGTCGCTCACCCCGCAGCTGGTCCACGCCATGGAGCCGGCCCTCCGCGACAGCTACATCCAGGCGTACGCCGACGCGATGCCGCGGATTTTCCTCTACCTCGTGCCGGTGCTCGCACTCGGCCTCGTCATCGCCTTCTTCCTCAAGGAGAAACCGCTGGTGTCCCACCACAGCCCCGAATCCGCAGCCGCCGAGTCCGCCACCCCCATCCCGGCCGCCCGCACCACCCACGCCCCTCCACCGCCTGTCCACCTGTCGGGCGTCCCGGTGTGCGGCTGCGTCCAGCACCCCGACGGTACGAAGGTCCCACGCGCCGCCCTCACCCTGATCGACATCCAGGGGAAGCAGGTCGGCCGCGGCGCGAGCGGCGACGACGGGCGGTACGCGCTGAGCGTGCCCGGCTCCGGTTCGTACGTCCTCATCGCGGCGGCCGGAGGGCACCAGCCGCAGGCCGTCAGTGTCACCGTCGGCGAGCGGCCCGTCGAGCTCGACGTGGTGCTCGGCGGTGCGGGCCGGCTGGCCGGGACCGTCGTCACGGCCGACGGGATCCCGGTGCGGGACGCCGCCGTCACGCTCACCGATGTGCGCGGCGAGGTCGTCGCGTCCACCCGCAGCGGCCGTGAAGGCGGCTATGTGATCTCGGAGTTGGTGGCCGGTGAATACACCCTCGCCGCCAGCGCCCCCGCCTTCCGGCCCGCCGCGCTGCCGGTCAGTGTGCAAGCGGCCAGGGAGACCCGGCAGGACATCGAACTGGCCGGCGGCGCGGTGCTGCGCGGCGTCGTACGGGCGAGCGGCGGACGGCCCGTCGAGGACGCCCGGGTCACGCTCCTGGACGCGGCGGGCAATGTCGTCGGCACCCTGACGACCGGGCCCGACGGGGCGTTCCGCTTCGTGGACCTGTCGACCGGCGAGTACACCGTCATCGCGGCGGGGTACCCGCCGGTGGCCACTGTCCTCCAGGTCGCGGGCGGCGGACGCACCGAACGTGACCTGCAACTCGGTCATGAGGACTGACGCCGCGTCAGTGGTGACCGCCGCCGTCGCCGGACTCGTCGCACTCGGGCTCGCCTGCTCGGCCTGTACGACGGGGGCGGCGGCGAACCAGGGCGGAACCTCGTCCCCCCGCCCCGGCGGCCCCGCGGCCGCCACCACCGCCTACACCCCGTACGTCAACGCCACGACCGCGGCCGACACCGACTCCGTGGGTTCCCCCGACACGTACAACCTCGCCTTCGTCGTCGCCGGCGACGACACCTGCACCCCGCGCTGGGGCGGCACCGCCGAGGCCACCAGTGCGTCGGTGACCTCACGCGTCGCCCGGCTGACGTCGACCGGCGCGAACGTCCGGGTCTCGTTCGGCGGGGCCGCGGGGACCGAGCTGGCGCTCGCGTGTGACAGCGCCGAGGAGCTGGCCGACGCCTACGCCCGGGTGCTCGACGCCGTCGGTGCCACCAAGGCCGACTTCGACATCGAGGGCGACGCACTCACCGACCGGGCGTCGATCACCCTCCGCGACAAGGCGCTCCGCCTCCTGCAGAAGCGGCGGCACCTCGATGTCACGTACACCCTGCCCGTGATGCCGGACGGCCTGGAGTCCACCGGTACGGCTCTCCTGAGCGACGCCGCCGGGCAGAACGTCGACATCTCCGCGGTGAACATCATGGCCATGAACTACGGCTCCTCCCACGACGGTGACATGGGCGACTACGCGCGGCAGGCCGCCGAAGCCACCCATGACCAACTCGCCGACGTACTCGGGCTGTCGGACACCGAGGCCTGGCAGTCGCTGCACATCACGGTGATGCTCGGTGTCAACGATGTGGCAGGGGAGACGTTCACCCTTGCCGACGCCGCATCCCTGCGCGCTTTCGCCCGGCGGACCGGTGTCGGCGCGCTCTCGATGTGGGCCACCTTCCGCGACCAGGAGTGCACCGACGAGGACACGTCGAAGGCGAGCAGCACCTGCAGCGGAGTCGAGCAGAAGCCGGGAGCGTTCGCGAGCGCGCTGGGGGGATGACGGCCGTCAGCGCCCGGCGTCACTCGGTATGTCACTTCGTACGTCTGAGTGCGTCGTTCCCCATCCCATCGACGGCGGCTCATCACCACGGTGTGACCCGGTGGACCACCGCGTGACCCACGGGCAGGCCACGGCGTGCCGACTGGGGCCCGGGTACGGGATCCGGACCGTTGAAGGCCGGGCATCGGGGTCCCCGCGCCGACGGGCCGTACGACTGACCCCGCAGCGGACTGGACCTCTGGAGCCGACAACACCTCTGGCCTGGGACTCCGCCGCCGCGTACGGTGTTGCCGCATGAAGATCTCCCTTCGCGAACGGCCGCTTCGGGAGCCTGTCGGGCGTTCCTCCGGGGCCGAGGCAGGCAACTGCTGCCACGGCCGGAACGCATGCCTGCTGACCTGCGAGAGGACCGATACACCGTGAAGATCCTCATCAGCGCGGACATGGAAGGCGCCACGGGCGTGACCTGGCCGTCCGATGTGCTGCCCGGGACGCCGCAGTGGGAGCGCTGCCGATCGATGTTCACCTCCGATGTGAACGCGGCGGCCCTCGGCTTCTACGACGGGGGCGCCGACGAGGTGCTGATCAACGAGGCCCACTGGTCCATGCGCAACCTGCTGCTGGAGCGGCTCGACGAGCGGGTCCAGATGCTCACCGGGAGGCACAAGTCCCTCAGCATGGTGGAGGGCATCCAGCACGGTGACGTCGACGCGATCGCCTTCGTCGGCTACCACACGGGAGCCGGTACGGAGGGCGTGCTCGCCCACACGTACCTGGCCAACTCCATCACCGGCGTCTGGCTGAACGGGGTCCGCGCCAGCGAGGGACTGCTCAACGCCCATGTCGCCGCGGAGTACGGCGTGCCCGTCGTCCTCGTCACCGGCGACGACCTGACCTGTGTGGACGCCGACGGATACGCCCCCGCCGCCCGCAAGGTCGCGGTGAAGGACTACGTGTCGCGGTACGCCGCGGTGTGCCGGACCCCCGCTCGTACCGCGGCCGATATCCGCGCGGCCGCCAAGGAGGCCACCTCGCTCGCCGGGCGCGTCGAACCGGTGCGGGGCGGCCCGTTCACGGTGGAGCTGGAGTTCGATGCCGAGCATCTGGCCGCAGCGGCCACCGTTGTTCCCGGCGTGGTGCCCAGTGGCGAGCGGCGCGTCGCCTACACCAGCGCGACGATGTACGAAGGTATTCGCACGTTCAAGGCGGTGACGACGATCGTGTCGTCCGCCGTGGAGGAACAGTATGGCTGAGGCGACCACCCCCCAGGACTCCGTCGACGGCCTGGCACTCGACGAATCCGTGACGTTCACGTCCGAACTGATCCGGATCGACACGACCAACCGGGGCGGCGGCGACTGCCGGGAGCGCCCGGCCGCCGAGTACGTCGCCGAACGGCTGGCCGCCGCCGGGCTGGAACCCCAGCTGCTCGAACGCACCCCGGGCCGCACCAACGTGGTCGCCAGGATCGAGGGCACCGACCCGTCCGCCGACGCGCTCCTCGTCCACGGGCATCTCGACGTCGTGCCCGCCGAGGCCGACGACTGGACCGTGCACCCCTTCTCCGGGGAGGTCCGCGACGGTGTCGTCTGGGGCCGCGGCGCCATCGACATGAAGAACATGGACGCGATGGTCCTCGCCGTCGCCCGGGCCTGGGCCCGGGCCGGTATCCGGCCCCGCCGGGACATCGTGATCGCGTACACCGCCGACGAGGAGGCCAGCGCGGAGGACGGCTCCGGCTTCCTCGCCGACCGGCACCCCGAACTCTTCGAAGGGTGCACGGAGGGCATCAGTGAGTCCGGCGCCTTCACCTTCCACGCCGGACCGGGGATGCCTCTCTACCCCATCGCCGCGGGCGAGCGCGGGACCGGATGGCTGAAGCTCACCGCCCACGGCAAGGCCGGGCACGGCTCGAAGGTCAACAGGGCCAACGCGGTCACCGCACTCGCCGCGGCCGTCGCCCGGATCGGCGCGCACGAATGGCCGGTACGGCTCACCCCGACCGTACGCGCCGCCCTCACCGAGATCGCCGCCCTGCACGGCATCCGCGCCGATGTCGACGCCCCCGGGTTCGACGTGGACGAACTGCTCGGAAAGCTCGGACCGGCCGCGGCCCTGGTCGAGCCGACCGTCAGGAACAGCTCCAACCCGACGATGCTCGAAGCCGGGTACAAGGTCAATGTGATCCCCGGCCACGCGGTCGCCTACATCGACGGCCGGACGGTGCCCGGTGGCGAGGACGAGTTCCACGCCACCCTGGACCGGCTGACCGGACCGGGCGTCGACTGGGAGTTCCACCACCGCGAGGTCGCTCTGCAGGCGCCGGTCGACTCACCGACGTACGCGAAGCTGCGCGCCGCCGTCGAACGCTTCGACCCGGACGGCCATGTCGTGCCGTACTGCATGTCGGGCGGCACGGACGCCAAGCAGTTCTCCCGGCTCGGCATCACCGGCTACGGCTTCTCACCGCTGAAGCTCCCGGTCGGCTTCGACTACCAGGCGCTCTTCCACGGCGTCGACGAACGCGTGCCCGTCGAAGCACTGCACTTCGGCGTCCGCGTACTCGACCACTATCTGCGCACGGCCTGACCCGCACGGGGGGATTGAACATGGTGTCCACAGAGCCTTACGGAACATGGCCGTCGCCGATCGACGCACGGCTGGCCGCCTCGCACGACGGCCGCCCGGAGTACGTCGGCGCGGTCGGCGACGAGATGTGGTGGACGGAGCCGCGCCCGGCCGAGGCGGGCCGCCGCGCCCTGGTCCGCCGCCGGGCGGACGGGACCACCGAATCCGTGCTGCCCGTTCCGTGGAACGTACGCAGCCGCGTCATCGAGTACGGCGGACTGCCCTGGGCCGGTGCCGGGCGCGCCGACGCCGGACCGCTGATCGTCTTCGTGAACTTCACCGACCAGCGGCTGTACGCGTACGCGCCCGACGGGCCCGACGAACCATGGCCGCTCACACCGGTCTCGGCCGTCGGCGGCGGACTGCGCTGGGTCGACCCGCAGCTGCGCCTCGACCGGGGCGAGCAGGGCGAAGTGTGGTGCGTCCTGGAGGAGTTCACCGGCGAGGCACCCACCGATGTGCGCCGGGTGATCGCCGCCGTACCGCTGGACGGATCGGCGGCCGACGACCGCGGCGCGGTACGCGAACTCTCCGACGGCCGGCACCGCTTCGTGACCGGGCCGAAGCTGTCGCCCGACGGGCGGCGCGTCGCATGGATCGCCTGGGACCATCCGCGGATGCCGTGGGACGGCACCGAGGTGATGCTCGCCGACGTCAGCGACGACGGCACGTTCCGCAACACCTCGAGCTTCGGCGGCGGACCCGGGGAATCGGTGCCGCAGATCGAGTGGACCACCGACGGACAGCTCCTCTTCGCGAGCGACCGCAGCGGCTGGTGGAACCTGTATCGCGCCGATCCGCACCGGGGCGCGGTGGCGCTCTGCACGCGGGAGCAGGAGTTCGCCGGGCCGCTCTGGAAGATCGGGCTCAGCTGGTTCCGCCCGCTGGAGAACGGACTGATCGCCACCATCCACGGCAAGGGCACCACCACCCTCGGCATCCTCGACCCGGAGACCGGCGAACTCGCCGACGCCGCCGGTCCCTGGACCGAGTGGGCCGAGACGCTCGCCGTTCACGGCAGCCGGGTCGTCGGCGTCGCCGCGGGCCCGCAGAGCGCGTACGAGGTGGTGGAGCTGGACACCGCGACGGGCCGCACCCGGATCATCGGCGCGCAGCACCGCGACGCGGTCGACCCCGCGTACTACCCCGCACCGCAGAACCGCACCTTCACCGGGCCCGAAGGCCGTGACATCCACGCCCACATCTATCCGCCCCGCAACCCTGAACGGGCAGGCCACGAAGGCGAGTTGCCGCCCTATGTCGTGTGGGCGCACGGTGGTCCCACCGGGCATGCCGCGCTCGTCCTCGACCTGGAGATCGCCTACTTCACCTCGCGTGGCATCGGCGTCGCCGAGGTCAACTACGGCGGCTCCACCGGCTACGGCAGGGCCTACCGCAACCGGCTGCGCGAACAGTGGGGCATCGTCGACGTGGAGGACTGCGCCGCCGTCGCCCGGGCGCTGGCAGCCGAGGGCACGGCCGACCCGGACCGGCTCGCCATCCGCGGCGGCAGCGCCGGCGGCTGGACCACCGCCGCGTCGCTGACCAGCACCGACGTCTACGCCTGCGGCACCGTCAGCTATCCGATCCTCGACCTGACCGGCTGGGGCACCGACGAGACCCATGACTTCGAGTCGCAGTATCTGGAGTCCCTGATCGGCCCGCTCGCCGAGGTCCCGGACCGCTACCGCGCGCGGTCGCCGATCAACCACGCCGACCGGCTGACCACACCGTTCCTGCTGCTCCAGGGGCTGGACGACGTGATCTGCCCACCGGTCCAGTGCGAGCGGTTCCTGACCGCCATCGAAGGGCGCGGCATCCCGCACGCGTATCTCACGTTCGAGGGGGAGAGCCATGGATTCCGGCGGGCCGACACCATGATCGCCGCACTGGAGGCCGAACTCTCCCTCTACGCCCAGACCTTCGGCATCGACCGCCCCGACGTACCACAACTGGAGCTGAAGAAGTGACGCTGACTCCTCTGACCCGCGCCGCCCGCCTGCGACCGGGTGCCAGGGTCGCCGTGGTGTCGCCCAGCGGACCCGTGCCGGGCGACCGCCTCGAGGCGGGTCTGGACGTGCTGCGCGACTGGGGCCTGGAGCCCGTCGAGATGCCCCATGTCCGTGATGTACACCCGGAGTTGGGCTATCTCGCCGGTACGGACGAGGCGCGCGCCCGCGACCTTGAGCAGGCCTGGTGCGACCCGTCTTTCGACGCGGTGCTGTGCGCCCGCGGCGGATACGGGGCGCACCGCATGGTCGACCTGGTCGACTGGGCGGCGATGCGCACGGCCGGGCCCAAGGTGTTCGTCGGCTACAGCGACATCACCGTGCTGCACGAGGCGTTCGCCCAGCGCATGGGGCTCTCGACGCTGCACGGACCGATGGTCGCCGCGGAGACCTTCCTCAAGGACCCGGACACCCAGGAGTCGCTGCGGGCCACCCTGTTCGAGCCGGAATCGGTACGGACCCTGGGCCTTCGCACGGCCGGGGTGCTGGTGCCCGGCCGGGGCAGCGGCATCACGTACGGCGGCTGCGTGAGCCTGCTCGCCGCCGACATCGGCACCCCGCAGGCCCGGACGTCCGCCCGCGGCGGGCTGCTGATGATCGAGGACACGACGGAGGATCCGTACCGCCTCGACCGCATCTTCACTCAACTGCTGCGGGCCGGGGCGCTGTCCGGGATATCCGGGGTCGCCTGCGGCTCCTGGCAGGGCTGCGAACCGTACGAGGAGGTGCGTGCGGTCCTGGCCGACCGGCTCGGCGGGCTGGGCGTGCCCGTCGTCGAGGAGCTGGGCTTCGGCCACGGCCCGACGGCGCTGACGATTCCGCTCGGCGTGCCCGCGGTGCTGGACGCGCCGGAGGACGGCGGTCCGGGCACGCTGACGGTCGAGGTGCCCGCGCTGATCTGAACAAAGTCCGGCTGGTGAACCGGCTGGTCTCACCGGTGCGGGTGCCCGACGTCGCCCGGCCGTTCACCGTGCAGCTGCCGGGCATCGCGCACCGGTACTGGGTCCTGTCCGGTCGATCTTCTTGGATCAGCCCGGGGCGTCTGGTGCGGCGCATCGCAAGGCGGAGGATCGTCCTCGTACTGGACGTACGTGGGCGGCTCCGACAACGCGGCGAGGTGCCGTGCCAGACGCCCCGGGCCCACGAAGATCGGCAGGACAGGACCTAGGCGGGGCACCGGCTCGAATGCGTGATCGCGGCCGGCGGCAGCGCGTACTTCGGCAATCGCGGCATCACACCGGTCACCGTCGTCAGCAGCCCGCAGGACACCGGCGTGCCGGAGCTGCCCGTGGTTGCAGGACGGGTGTACCGACCCGGAACGGACCGTCACCTGTACGGCCGCACGCCACCGCCCCCGGGCGCGGGATGGGGGCATCCTGGAGTCGGGGGCGGTGGCGTATCAGGACCAGGGAAGGGGCCCAGCCATGAGCCCGAAGAACGTATCGAGCGGTGGCAAGGGCAGCGTCGGACCGTTCTCACCGTCCCGCATCGTTGTCCTCGTCATCGCGGTCCTGTCGGTCGTCTTCATCGCCGAGAACACCGGCGAGGTCACCATCCGTCTGCTGGTCCCGCTGGTGACGCTGCCCCTTTATGTGGTGCTGCTCGCGATGTTCGCGGCCGGCATGGTGTGCGGCGGCTATCTGTTCCGCCGCCGTCCCAGGTGAGCCCGGCACGCCGTCTACGCTGTCCGGATGTCTGACAACGTTTACCTGGCCGAGGGCTCGCGGGTGGGGATCCGCCCCTTCACCCCCGCAGACGCCGAGGAGTTCACCAGCCGGGTCAAGGAGAGCGGCGACCTGCACCGCCCGTGGCTGTTCCCGCCCGACGACGCGCGCGCGTACGCCGCTTACGCGGGCCGGCTGATCGAGGACCCCACGAAGGCGGGCTTCCTCGTCTGCGAGCGCACAGCCGTCGACGACGGGAAGGGGAACGCGGCCGGAAGCGACCCCATTGCAGGCTTCATCAACATCAACAACATCGTCGGCGGCGCCTTCCGCTGCGGCGCGCTGGGATACGGAGCGTTCGCCCATGCGGCGGGGCGCGGCCTGATGAGCGAAGGCCTCGGTCTGGTCCTGCGGCACGCCTTCGGCCCGCTCGCCCTGCACCGCCTGGAAGCGAACATCCAGCCCGGCAACACGGGCTCGATCGCCCTCGTGCGCCGGGCCGGCTTCCGCCTCGAAGGCCTCTCCCCGGACTTCCTCTTCATCGACGGGGCGTGGCGGGACCACGAACGGTGGGCGATCACGTCGGAGATGCTCGCCCCAGGTCCTTGATCCGTAAGAAAGGCCCCAGGGGGTGTCCCGTCCTGATCCGCCGGACACGCCTCAGGCAAGCACGGTTCCCCCGAGCGCCGCGGAACGGAGGGGGAAGCGCTGTGGCAAGGCCGGTTCGCGCGGCCCCCGGGGGCGCGGCGTGCGCCCGGGGGCCGGGCCGATGAGAAGGATCCCGCGGGCGGTCGTCGATCGCGAGTTTGTTGAACTTTCATGCATCGACTACGCTCGGGAGCATGAACTTGAATGTTCAAGTTCTATTTTTCGTCTAGAAGGGCACCTGCCGCATGACTTCCGCCGTCCACCCCGCCCGCTCTTCCTCCATCGGTAGCGCCAAGAGTCCCTCGTTGCACGCCTACGATGTCGGGCTGCTGATCCTGCGCCTGGTCCTTGGGCTGACTGTCGCAGCGCATGGCGCGCAGAAGCTGTTCGGTTGGTTCGGCGGCGGCGGGCTCGAAGGTACCGGCCAGTTCTTCGCCATGAGTGGATATCCCTCCGGCAGGACGATGGCGCTCATTGCGGGGCTGAGTGAGACCCTCGGCGGACTCGGTCTCGTCTTCGGCCTGCTCACGCCGCTTGCAGGCGCCTCCGTCCTCGGCACGATGATCAACGCGCTGGCCGTCAAGTGGGGCGGTGGTTTCTTCGCCCCTGAGGGCGTCGAGTACGAACTCCTGCTGGCTGCAGGTGCGGCCGGGCTGGCCCTCGCCGGGCCCGGCAGGCTCGCCGTCGACCGCTTCCTGCCCGGTCTGCGGGCGCACCGGCTCCTGTACGGCGTCGCCGCCGTGGTGCTGGCGGTGGTGATCGCCGGCCTGGTCCTGCTCATCCGTAACTGACCACTGTCGTCCGCCCGCTAGCGATACCGGGTAAATCCGTGCGGGGATGCGCCAAGGCCGTACGCCAAAGACCATGACGTGATGTGGCGCCGGCCCGCAAGGGCTGGCCCACCGCCGAGGACATGCGAGCCCGCCCGCTCGCCCTCGACGCTGTCGTCGCACGTTGGGGCGCCGACGTGAAGACCGGAGCGGCGGCAGGGTCCGTGATCCGAAGGAGGCGGACCGCTCGGAGGACTGCATGGCGTGATGACCGCAGCGGCGGTACGGCCGGGCGTCGCTGAAGGTGCGTGCCCCCTCCGCATGGGCGTCCGCTGTGGTGTGCCGATCCCGTACTCGTCCGGAAGGACCTGGGGCGTGCTCAGTGTCGAGAAGGCGCTGCAAGGTGCCGGCGCTGCGTGACCGGCTCCGTGTCGGCTCGGGGGCTGTCGGGTGCGGTCTTCCGCAGGCGATCCAGCAGGTCGTCGAGTGCGTCCGCGTCGGCATCGCTGAAGGCGGCGAATGCGACACGCAGGTTGCGTGCGTGCGGGATCGCGGCACGGTCCAGGACTTCGCGGCCGGCCTCGGTGATGGCGGCGTAGGAGACGCGGCGATCCGCTGGGCACGGGCGGCGTTCGATGTAGCCGGCCGCCGCTATTCGGTCGACGAGCCGGGTGGTGCCGCTGGTGGTCAGTGCGACCTGGTCGGCCAGTGCGCTCATGGTGAGCTGACCATCCTTCGAGCGGGCGAGCCGCAGCAAGGTCTCGAACCAGGCGTGCGGTATCCCGGCCTCGGCCTGCATGGCAGTTCCCAACTGCCTTTCGAGACGGGTGTACGCCTCCAGTAGGCGGCCGAATGTCGAGATCAGTGGGTCGTCGATCGGATCAGAGGAAGGCATGGGGAGAGTGTAATTCCAAATAGTTGCAGAGTCAGGCATCGATGGTTACCGTGTCAATACCTGCTGCATCAACTATTTAGGAGTTGTAGTGCGCATCGCGATCATCGGGGCCGGCAACGTCGGCTCTGCCCTGGCGAAGGCTGCTGTCGGCGCAGGACACGCCGTGTGGGTTGCCGCCACCACGAAGGACAAGGCGGCAGAGGTCGCCACCGCGACCGGCGCACGAGCGTCCGGGAGCAACGTCGAAGCCGTGGCCGACGCGGAGGTCGTTGTCCTGGCCGTGCCCGGGAGCGTCGTGGCCACGGTGGCCGAGGAGCTGGCCCCGGCCGTGGCGGGCAAGGTCGTCGTCGACGCCACCAACCCGCTCAACGCCACCTTCACCGACCTCGACATCGAGGAGACGGCCGCCGCGCAGTCCGTGCAGCGTCGCCTGCCGGACGCGGCTGTTGTGAAGGCGCTCAACACCGTCTTCGCGGGGCGGCTGGGCTCCCCGGTGGAGGGCGGCACCAAGCTCGATGCCTACTACGCCGGTGACGACGCCGACGCCAAGGCGGTCGTTGCTGAGCTGCTGGGGTCGCTCGGCTTCCGGCCGATCGACGCAGGCGGCCTGCGCATGGCCCGGTCGCTGGAGGAGATGGCCTTCCTCAACATTTCGCTCAACGCCGGCAACAACTGGCCCTGGCAGACCGGTTGGGCGTTGCTCGGCCCGACCGGCTGAGCGAGGTAATCGTGTGCGCCTGGCAGCCGAGGCCGTCGAACGCGGCTGGGCCGTGACCCATCCGCTGGCCGGAATCCGCCTCACCCCGGGCATGGTGCTGGTCTACGGGCCCCGTGACGAGGCCGAACTCGACGTCGTCACGGCCATCGTCGCCACCAGCCACGCCTGGGCCACTGGGCGCTGGACACCGAGCGTGCGATGACTGTCAGCCTTGGCCCGCCCGAGCGTTACGGGCGGGCCAAGGCTGTGGCGTGAGTTCCGGCGGCGGCGGTGTCAACGAGCCGGGCGGAGATTACGGCCTCCCCCGCGATAGGGAGCGGGCTCCCGACACCCTGCGACTGAGAGCCTGTCGGGTGACCTTCGATCGGAGAGCGGACGCGGCGTGGTGCGTGCGATTCCAAGGCGCCGGGATGGCCTCGTAGCGGAGCTACTAGGGCATTTCGGCAACGCCGGAAGCGTGCGTGCCACGCCGTGACCGCCCGATCAGAGGTCGCCCGACAGGCTCTGAGCTTGCGGCGTTGTCGTCAGTCATCGACGCTCCGCGTCGACTCCCTCCTCCGCCTTGCCATCGAAGCCGCATGACGCCGCTCGCTGATCCACTCCCTACCGCGGGGGAGGCCGTTGCCGCGTAGCGGGCGCAGCCTTTTCCGCGAGGAGCGGGACCGCCTGGTCCGCGAGCACACCGGCGGCGGACGCCGGGAACACTCCTGAACTCTCCCCGCACATGGGACCGCCCCGGCCGCATGTGCGGCCGGGGCGGAACGGTCACTGCGGGTTTCGCGGGGACCCGGGGCTGCCGTGGGCTAGCCGAGGGAGGCGATGGCCTCGTTGAACGTCGCCGACGGGCGCATGACGGCCGACGCCTTGGCGGCGTCCGGACGGTAGTAGCCGCCGATGTCGACCGGCGAGCCCTGCACCGCGATGAGCTCGTCGACGATCGTCTGCTCCTGCTCGGTCAGCGTCTTGGCGAGACCGGCGAACGCCTCCGCGAGCTGCGCGTCGTCGGTCTGCTTCGCCAGCTCCTGGGCCCAGTACATCGCCAGGTAGAAGTGGCTGCCGCGGTTGTCGATGCCACCCAGCTTGCGGCTCGGCGACTTGTCCTCGTTGAGGAAGGTGCCGGTGGCGCGGTCGAGGGTGTCGGCGAGCACCTGGGCGCGCGCGTTGCCCGTCGTCTGCGCCAGGTGCTCGAAGCTGACGGCGAGCGCGAGGAACTCACCCAGGCTGTCCCAGCGCAGGTAGTTCTCCTTGACCAGCTGCTGGACGTGCTTGGGAGCGGAGCCACCGGCGCCGGTCTCGAACAGGCCGCCGCCGTTCATCAGCGGGACGACCGAGAGCATCTTGGCGCTCGTGCCGAGCTCCAGGATCGGGAACAGGTCGGTCAGGTAGTCACGCAGCACGTTGCCGGTGACCGAGATGGTGTCCTCGCCCCGGCGGATGCGCTCCAGCGAGAACGCGGTCGCCTCGACCGGCGACAGGATCTTGATCTGCAGACCCTCGGTGTCGTGGTCGGCGAGGTACGTCCTGACCTTGGCGATGAGCGTCGCGTCGTGCGCGCGGCCCTCGTCCAGCCAGAACACGGCCGGGGTGCCGGTGGCGCGGGCGCGGGTGACAGCGAGCTTGACCCAGTCCTGGATCGGCAGGTCCTTGGTCTGGCACATGCGGAAGATGTCACCGGCGGCGACCGTCTGCTCCAGCACCACATTGCCGGAGCCGTCGACGACGCGGACCGTGCCCGGGGCGGCGATCTCGAAGGTCTTGTCGTGGCTGCCGTACTCCTCGGCCTTCTGCGCCATCAGACCGACGTTCGGCACCGAGCCCATCGTCGACGGGTCGAACGCACCGTGCGCCCGGCAGTCGTCGATGACGGCCTGGTAGACGCCCGAGTAGCTGCTGTCCGGCAGGACAGCCAGGGTGTCGGCCTCCTTGCCGTCCGGGCCCCACATGTGGCCGGAGGTGCGGATCATGGCCGGCATGGACGCGTCGACGATGACATCGCTCGGCACGTGCAGGTTGGTGATTCCGCGGTCGGAGTCGACCATCGCCAGGGCGGGACCCTCGGCGAGCTCGGCCTCGAAGGAGGCCTTGATCTCGGCGCCCAGGTGCGGCACGCCGTCCAGGCCGTTCAGGATCGTGCCGAGGCCGTCGTTCGGCGACAGGCCGGCGGCGATCAGTGCCTGGCCGTACTTCGCGAACGTCTTCGGGAAGAAGGCGCGCACCACGTGACCGAAGACGATCGGGTCGGAGACCTTCATCATCGTGGCCTTCAGGTGCACCGAGAAGAGCACACCCTCGGCCTTGGCGCGGGCGATCTGCGCCTTGAGGAACTCGTGCAGGGCCGCCGCCCGCATCACGGACGCGTCGACGACCTCGCCCGCGAGCACGGGTACCGACTCGCGCAGGACGGTGGTGGTGCCGTCGTCACCGGCGAGCTCGATCCGCAGGGAGCCGGGCTCGGCAATGACGGCGGACTTCTCGGTGGAGCGGAAGTCGTCGGCGTTCATCGTCGCGACGTTCGTCTTCGAGTCGGCCGTCCAGGCGCCCATGCGGTGCGGGTGCGTCTTGGCGTAGTTCTTCACCGACGCGGGGGCACGGCGGTCGGAGTTGCCCTCGCGCAGGACCGGGTTGACCGCGCTGCCCTTGATCTTGTCGTAGCGCGCGCGGACGTCCTTCTCCTCGTCCGTCTGCGGGTCGTCCGGGTAGTCCGGCAGCGCGTAGCCCTGCTGCTGCAGCTCGGCGACGGCCGCCTTCATCTGCGGGATCGACGCCGAGACGTTCGGCAGCTTGATGATGTTCGCGCTGGGCGTCTTGGCCAGCTCGCCGAGCTCGGCGAGAGCGTCATCGATGCGCTGGTTCTCGTCGAGGTGCTCCGGGAAGCTGGCAATGATCCGCCCCGCCAGGGAGATGTCGCGGTTCTCCACGGTGACCCCGGCCGTCGAGGCGTATGCCTCGATCACAGGCAAGAACGAATACGTCGCCAGGGCCGGGGCCTCGTCGGTGTGCGTATAGATGATGGTCGAGTCAGTCACCGGGTGCTCCGCTCCACGTCTGCAACATTGCTTGATATCAAGATATCCCGTGACCGCCGCCTGTTCGACAGGGCCCTGCTGACCGGGCGGCGGTCCGTGAAGATCATCTGTGGGCGGATCCGGGCAGTGGCCCCGAGGGTCGGAGCGGGCACGGGTGGTACGAGCGGCCGCCCGCGTCGTGTCAGTCGTCGATCGCCGCCCCGTACAGCGCGTCCAGGGACGGACCGCCGAAAGCGCTCGCCCCATAGCTCCATGAGCCGGAGGTTGTCAAGCCGCCGGTGCCCGCGGAGAAGACCCAGACGTAGCCGTCGTTCGTGTTCTCACCGGGCGCCGAGACGAGCAGACCGAAGCGTCCGTCGTCGTTGGGGTCGGTGAAGGAGACCTGGCCGCCGAACTTGTCGCCCTTCTCCACTGCGCCCGGGACCTTCGCGGTTCCCTGTGTCACCGACAGCGCGCCGGTGGCGGTCAGCCCCCGGGCCGAGCCGCGCAGCACCGTGAAGGCGCCCGCGTCCGCGACGCTGCCGACGTCCTCGCCGGAGATGCCGACCGCCAGGTCCGCGAATCCGTCCTTGTTCGTGTCGCCGATGGAGAGGTCGGTGCCGAAGCCGTCGCCCCGCTCGTTCGATCCCGGTACGCCGGGAGAGTTCTGGGTCCACCAGACGGGCGGGGTGCCAGGGCCCTCCCGGCCCGCGGGGCCGGCCGCGCTGCCGTAGTAGACGCCGACCACGCCGCCGGTCATGCTCGCGCCGCCGTCGTCCGGGCTGTGCGGCTCGCCGGTGGCCAGGTCGTCGTATCCGTCGCCGTTGATGTCGCCGGAGGCGACGACCGGGCCGCCGCGTACCGCGGTGACCGGCAGCGGCTCGTCGTTGGAGGCGGTGCCGGGGAGGATGTACGACCAGCCGTGCCCCGGCTCGCCACCGACGCTGGTTCCGGAGACGACCAGGTCGGCGTAGCCGTTGTTGTCGTAGTCGCCGGTCGTCATCGACGCGGGCCGGATGCCCGGCGCCTCAGCGGCGGCGGACCCGGTGCGCGCCTTCTTCGACGGCGAGGAGAGCGTCGTACGCGACTTCAGTACGGGCTGCCGCGTCTGCGGGCCGACACGCTTCGTGCTGGGCTCGGTGGCCGGCTCGAACTGGTACGTGGTCAGTCCGACCGAGTCCATGACCGCCAGTAGATCGCCCGGGGTGGTGTCGGAGAACCGGGCCGCTGCGAGCGAGGCGCCGAACCTGCCGCCCGCGGTGGGCTCTTCGGCCTGCAGCCAGTTGCTCACCGACCCGCTGAGCCCCTTCGACGTGCCCCAGAGGACGACGACGCCGCCCGCGTTGGAGACGGTGCCGATGTCCTCGCCGGGGATGCCGACGATCGCGTCGTCGTAGCCGTCGCTGTCAAGGTCGCCGGTGGCCAGGGTCTTGCCGAAGCCGTCACCGGCCTCGGCGGCGCCGGCCACACCCGAGGTGTTCTGGCTGAAGGCCCTGGCGTTGGAGGTGCCCATGCCCTTGGGTCCGCCGTACTGCACGGTGACCATGCCCGCGCCCTTGTGCCCACCGACGGCCGCACCGGGAGCGCCGACGAGCACGTCGTCGTAGCCGTCGCCGTTGAAGTCGGTGTTGCGGTCGTTGGCGTGGGTGCTGCCGGGAGTGCCGGCGTACGCGGACGGGGCAGCGGCGATGGCCGCCCCCGCCACGAGGAGAAACGATGCCGCGGCAACGGCGGCCGAGCGGTGCTTGCGCATGAGCGGCTCCTTGGCTCACGAAGGGCCGGGCTTGCTCGGGGGCACGGGGAGTGTCCGGAAAGGGCCCGTTCCTTGTCCATCGCCGTGTTTGACAGCGCATGGGCCACAAGGGTTGTACGCAGAATGTGCCCGGATTTCCGAAGAAGATCCCGACGCTGCGGTCCGGGGGGCGCATGGTCGAAGTGGTCCTGGGTGCCGCGTCTCGTGTCGGACCCAGGTTGCCGCCCCGCGGTTCGGGGGCCGACGGGGCGATGGTCCTCTGACCGGTGTGGTCCCGGGATGCGGGTGTGGGGCGTCAGCGTGAGGATCGGAGTACGGGTGGTGGCCCGGTAGCGTCCCGGCCCTGAGAGCCTGTCGGGTGACCTTCGATCGGAGAGCGGACGCGGCGTGGTGCGTGCGATTCCAAGGCGCCGGGATGGCCTCGTAGCGGAGCTACTAGGGCATTTCGGCAACGCCGGAAGCGTGCGTGCCACGCCGTGACCGCCCGATCAGAGGTCGCCCGACAGGCTCTGAGGCCGGTTCTCCCTTCCGGCGCTTCCTGGACCGTCCCCGTGTAGGGTCTCGCGGCTCGTGGCACGGCCCGTGACCGTTGACCAGCGGTTTTTCTGCTGTCTCAGGTCGATGGCACAGCCGCTCAGTCTCACGAACGTGGCATTTCCTCACCGGCTGCGTCCTGCGCACCGGCGCATTCGCCCTGCTGGTCCTCGCCGACACCCTCCCGGCGCTCGTCATCGCGTCCGCCGCCATCGGGCTCGCCGGGGCCCTGTTCAACCCTGCCGTCCGCGCCTACCTCGCCGCCGGAGCGGGCGAGCGCCGAGTGGAGGCATTCGCCGCCTTCAACGTCTTCTACCAGGCCGGCATCCTGCTCGGCCCCCTCGTGGGCCTTGCCCTGCTCGCCTGGGACTTCCGCCTCGTGTGTACGGTCGCGGCCGCGGTCTTCGCACTGCTCGCCGTCGTGCAGGCCCGCGCCCTGCCCCCGTGCAGCCCGGCCGTCGACGCCGAGCGCCCGGGCGGGCTGCGCGGTATCGCCGCGGACTGGCAGACCATCGCCACCAACCGGCCCTTCGTTCCGTTCTCCGCCGCGATGGCCGGCTCATACCTCCTGGCCTTCCACACCTACCTCGCCCTGCCTCTGCTGCCCGGCCCCCACCATCGGGCCGACGGCCTGTCGGCGGGGGTGGGACGACCGGCCTGGTGCTGTGCGCGTGCCTGCTGGCCGCCGGCTCGGCTCTGCTGTACCCGTTCGAGATGGACACCCTGGTCCGGCTGTCCGGCGAGCGGTTGGTCGCCACGTACTACGGCGCGTACAGCACCGTCTCCGGGATCGCGGTGGCCGCAGGGAACCTGGGCGTGGGAGGCCTGTTCGACCTCGCCGCCCGCCTGGGCGCACCGTGGCTGCCCTGGGCGGCGCTGGCCGCCGTGGGCGGTGGTTGCGCGGCGGCCCTGATCGCACTGCGCCGCACCGGCCATCTCAACCCTGCCACCGCTGTCCCGGCGCCGGCGGCGGCCTGACGGCCTCCCCCGCGACAGGGAGTGGATCAGCGAGCCCCTGGCCGGGTGTGCGCCTCAGAGCCTGTCGGGCGACCTCTGATCGGGCGGTCACGGCGTGGCACGCACGCTTCCGGCGTTGCCGAAATGCCCTAGTAGCTCCGCTACGAGGCCATCCCGGCGCCTTGGAATCGCACGCACCACGCCGCGTCCGCTCTCCGATCGAAGGTCACCCGACAGGCTCTCACGCGTGGGGCGCACGCCCGGTCAGCCGGTGATCGGCCAGCTCCAGGGCTTCGGCCACCACACGTCGCAGATGCCCGTCGGGCAGCGTGTAGATCACTCGCCGGCCCTCCTTGCGGGTCGTCACCAGCCCGGACATGCGCAACCGGGCGAGATGCTGGCTGACCGCCGGCCGGGCCGCTCCTACGGCCTCCGCCAGTGAGGTGACGTCCGCCTCGTTCGCTGCCAGGACATGCAGCAGCGCCAGACGGGTGCGGTCCGCCAGAAGGCCCAGGACCTCGGCCGCGACGAGGAAATGCTCAGTGCCCACCTCTCGCGGCTGCGAACCCTGCGCAGGTGATAGATGCATGCGTGCATTCATACGCACATAATAGGCGGGTGGGATCTCCGTCCACCCCGCCGCCTGACGAAAGCGAGCGCGCTGTGAGCCAGCATCACCATGGTCACGCCGAACCGGGTGCCGGGCGCGGGCATGACCACAGTCACGAGGACGCGCACGACCACGGATACCTGCGGAGCCACGAGCGCGACGGCTCGCGCTGGTCGCGGGTGCGGCACCAGGTCTCCCATGTGGTCACGCCGCACCGTCACGAGGTCATGGACAAGGTCGACTCGGCGATGGAGACCTCCAGGGAGGGGATGCGCACCCTGTGGCTGTCCCTGGGCATCCTGGGGGCGACCACGGTGATCCAGATGGTCGTCGTCCTGCTGTCGGGGTCGGTCGCACTGCTGGGCGACACCATCCACAACGCCGCCGACGCATTGACCGCCATCCCTCTGGGCATCGCGTTCGTTCTGGGCCGCCGTGCGGCGAACCGCCGCTACACCTACGGTTACGGACGCGCCGAGGACCTGGCCGGCGTCGCCATCGTGCTCACCATCGCCGCATCCTCCGCCCTGGCTGCGTACGAGGCGGTCGACCGGCTTCTCAGGCCACGCGACATCACCCACCTGTGGGCGGTCGCCGCCGCCGCGGTGGTCGGCTTCATCGGAAACGAATGGGTGGCCCGCTACCGCATCCGCACCGGCCGTGCGATCGGCTCCGCCGCCCTCGTCGCCGACGGACTGCACGCCCGCACCGACGGCTTCACCTCGCTCGCCGTCCTCCTCGGCGCCGGCGGCGCGGCACTCGGGTGGCGGGCCGCCGACCCGATCGTCGGGCTGCTCATCACCGTCGCGATCCTCATGGTGCTGAGGGAAGCCGCCCGCGAGGTCTACCGCCGGTTGATGGACTCCGTCGACCCCGCCCTGGTCGACACCGCCGAAACCGCTTTGCGCGCCGTGGACGGAGTGCGCGACATCGGGCAGGTCCGCATGCGGTGGATCGGCCATGCGTTGCGCGCCGAGGCTGACATCGTCGTCGACCCGCAGCTCACCGTGGTCCAGGCCCACGCCCTGGCCGTCACAGCCGAGCACGCCCTCATCCATGCCGTCCCCCGCATGGTCGGCGCCACCGTGCACACCGACCACACCGCCGACCACGGCGACCCCCACGCCGCCCTCGCCCACCACTTCGCCACCTGACCTCGGCATCACGTGGGGCGGGCCGGTCGGCGACGAACGGTATGCACTCATCGCCCGCATCCGACGGCCGAGGGGCCCCGGGTACCCGGCAGGGGTATGCTCGTACGGGTCGGCGACCACAGGCGCGCGGCAACGCGGAGGAAGGGAGCTGCAGTGGGCATCGGACAACCGAGCGAGCGGGGCATCGCCCGGCTCATCGCGGTCTGTGCCGTCCTGCTCGGCCTGTTCCTCATGCACGGCGCGCCGGCCACCGCCGCCGAGGGCTGTCACGGTGCGATGCCCTCTGTCACCGTACCCATGCACGCTGTCACCGGACCCATGCACGACGGCCACGCCGCTCCGACGATGACCTCAGCGGCGCTGCCGACCACCGCACAGAGTGCTCAGGCCGCCCGGGCCGGTGACGGTTCGGGGATGCACGGGGTGCAGTGCGTCTCCACCCCCGCGCACGAGCGGAACCCGCTGCCGACGGCCGGCCTGTCCGCCGCCGTCGCACTGCCGGCCGCATGGTTCCCGGCGGGATTGCGGGCGGCCACCGGCTGGACACGGCGGCGCGGGCCGCCGGCGGGCGGGCGGGATCTCCTCATCCAGGTGTGCGTCGCGCGGACGTGACAGGCACCGCGCCGAACCCCGGTCACCGACCGGGCCGGCCCCGTGTCCTGCCCTTCCCGCGCGCCACCGGCGTGGTGCGCCCACCCGGAAAGACCCCTCTCATGTTCGCCTCTTCCCGTTTCACCATGCGTCGCCGCGCAGGCGCGGCGGCCGGCACCGCAGCGGCCCTCGCGCTGACCCTGGCCGCGTGCGGCTCCTCCGGCGACTCCTCGTCCATGCCCGGCATGGACCACGGCGCGAAGGCCTCGGTTTCCCCTTCGCACAGCGCGTCGCCTTCGATGAGTGACATGCCCGGCATGGACCACATGGCCGCCGACAACGGCCTGTCCGACAACAAGGACGGCTACCGACTCACCTCCCACGACGCCACACTGCCTCCCGGTGAACGGGCCGCGTACCGGTTCACGGTCAACGGCCCGGACGGCAAGCCGGTCACCGACTTCGCCGTGGACCAGACCAAGCGGATGCACTTCTACGCCATCCGCTCGGACCTGACCGGCTTCCAGCACATCCACCCGGTCATGGCCGCCGACGGCACCTGGACCGCCGACCTCACCTCCCTCGCCCCCGGCTCCTGGCGCATGTTCGCCTCCTTCACCCCGGACACCGGCGCGGGGAAGGGCAAGGACTTCGTCCTGAGCCGCAGCGTCACCGTCCCCGGGACAACCACGAAGACCCCGCTGCCCGCAGGGGCCGGCAGCACGGAGACCGACGCGTACACCGTCACCGTCAAGGGCGAGCCGATGGCCGGCATGGCGCACCCGCTGACCGTCACCGTGTCCAAGGACGGCGAGCCGGTCACCGATCTGCAGCCCTACCTGGACACCTACGCCCACCTGACCGCCTTCCACGAGGGCGACGCCGCATTCGCCCACCTTCACCCGACCACCAAGGTGAACGGTGACCACGGTGGCCCCGACCTGGCTTTCCACGCCGAACTGCCCACCTCGGGCAACTGGCGGCTGTTCCTGCAGTTCCGGACCGGCGGCAAGCTCCACACCGCTGCCCTGACCCTGCCCGTGGGCTGAACCCGGAGGGGCGCCGCCCGCGCGGATGCTGTTGCGCATTCGTCAGCAGTATCCCGGGAGGCGGCGCCCCTCGTCAGGAATCCGGCCGGTCGAAGGTCGCGCAGTGGAATGAAGGGGCCGGCAGCTCTCGATGCGGCGTCACGCCGAGTTCGCCGCGCGCCGCCCCTTGTAATTGATCTTCATGGTGTCCATGTCCGTGGCGGTGGAGCGCAGTTCACGGAAGCCGTAGCCGTACTCCTTCAGCGCTGTCTCCGCCCGGTCCTCGGCGATCGCCGACGCCATCTCCTCGCCGTCGTCGGCGTCCGACACGACCACGTACCGGAAGCTGAAGTGCTTGAGCACCGCGTCGTAGGTGAGTGAACCCTCCTCGGTGAACTGCATCGCCGCCAGGCCGTGCTGCTCGACCTCGGCCAGCAGTCGGGCGCGCGCCTCGTCGGTGAGGCCCTCGAAGGTGCCGCGCACGATCACTCGGTAGGTGTGCTGCGTGCTCATCGTGTCCTGCCGCTTTCATCGCATGAGTCGTCGAGGATCAAGGCTACGACGGCGAGGATGAACGGCGTGCGGAATATTGCCGTCGTCGACGTCCCGTCCGACTTCGGACTGCGGCCGCCCGCTCCCGGCACTGTCCCCGGCTGCTACCAGCCGGCCGGTGCACTGCGCGAGCAGCGGATCGTACAGAGGCTCGGGGCGCCTGGAGGGCGGCGTCGTCCGCTCGCCGCGTCGCGTCGGCGTCACGGTGTACGACCCCGATCCCGACCCCGACGGCACCGCCGGAGCACTGCTCGCCGGCCTGCTGGTGGCGGCTTTTGTCGAAGTCTGACGGCTGCGCCCCTGGCCGGGGCGGCCTCCAGCGTGTTCCATGGTCATCGGGGGGCGCCCGGACCTGCGGCGGCCCGCGCGAGGGAGCGAGGTTGCCTTGGCCACGACCGTACGACGTGCCGTACTGACTCTGCCCGCCGCACCGCTGGGCCCGGAGAACCCGCTTCCGGCGCTGCGGCCGCTCGACGAGATGCATGTCGTCGACGACCGGGCCCGCGCAGGACTGCCGCGTGACATGGCACGGCAGATCGGCTACGAGCCGCTGGGCACCGTCCTGCCGGTCCGCATCCTCGACGGGTACGGGCGCGAGCGCACGCCCACCGGCCTGGACGCGATCATCATCGAGAACGACCGGCTGCGGGCCACCGTCCTGCCCGGGCTCGGCGGCCGGATCCACTCCCTCCACCACAAGCCGACCGGCCGCGAACTGCTCTACACCAACCCCGTCCTGCAGCCCGCCGACTTCGCGCTCAACGGCGCCTGGTTCTCCGGCGGCATCGAGTGGAACATCGGCGCCACGGGGCACACCACGCTGTCCTGCGCCCCGGTGCATGCCGCCCGTGTCCCTGCCCCCGACGGCGGCGAGATGGTCCGGCTCTGGGAGTGGGAGCGGCTGCGCGACCTTCCGTTCCAGGTGGATCTGTGGCTGCCGGAGGACTCCGACTTCCTCCATGTCGGCGTACGGATACGCAACCCGCACGAGCACACCGCGCCCGTCTACTGGTGGTCCAACATCGCCGTCCCGGAAGGCGAACGCACCCGGGTCCTGGCCCCTGCCGACGAGGCCTGGCACTTCGGTTACGAACGGACACTGACCCGGGTCCCCGTCCCGGAGACCGGTTCCGTCGACCGTACGTACCCACTGCTCAGCGAGTTCCCCGCCGACTACTTCTACGAAGTGCCCGACGGCGCCCGCCGCTGGATCGCCTCCCTCGACGCCGAGGGCCAGGGCCTCGTCCAGACCTCCACCGACCTGCTGCGCGGCCGCAAGCTCTTCGTCTGGGGCAACGGGCCCGGCGGACGCCGCTGGCAGCAGTGGCTCACCGAACCCGGCACCGTCGGCTACGCGGAGATCCAGGCCGGACTGGCCCGCACCCAGCTGGAACACATCCCGCTCGAACCCGGCGCCGAGTTCAGCTGGCTGGAGTCTTATGGTCCGCTGTCCGCGGACCCCCGGGTCGTGCACGGCGACGACTGGACCGCGGCCCGCGCCGAGACCGAACAACGGCTGGCCGAGGCGCTGCCGCGGGCCGACGTCGATGCCGCGTACGCGGCCTGGCGCCCGTACGCCGACACAGAGCCCGGCGAGTCCCTCGCCACCGGCTCAGGCTGGGGTGCCCTCGAAGTCCGGCGCGCCGGACACAAGTTCCCCGGCACGCCGTTCACCGAGTCCACCCTGGGCGAGCAGCAGGCGCCCTGGCTGCACCTGCTCGACCGGGGCGGCTTCCCCGAACCGCGACGCGTGGCGCCGCCAGGACCGTCGCTGGTCTCCACGCACTGGCGCGACATGCTGGAGACGGCAGCCGCCGAACCCCTCACCGAGTACCACCTCGGCGTCGCCCAGTGGCACGCCGGCGACCGCGCCCAGGCGGTCCGCAGCTGGGAACGCGGTCTCGCCCTCGCTCCGTCCCGCTGGCCGCTGCTGCGCTGTCTGGCCGTCGCCGCCCAGGAGGGCGGCCAGCGCGACCGGGCCGCAGACCTCTACACCGAGGCGTTCGGTGACCTGTGCGCGGAGCGCCGGGACGACGGCGATGTCTGGACGGCAGCCACCACCGCTGTCGGCCGCGAGGCGATCGAGGCGCTGCTGGCGGCCGGGCGGACCGAGGACGCCCGGACGGTCTGGACCGGACTGCGCCCGGCGATCCAGCAGCGCGGCCGGTTCCGCCTGCTGGAGGCCCGACTCCTGCTGGCCGAGGGAGATCGCGCTGCCGCCCGTGCCGTCTTCGACGAGGGCTTCGAGGTCGCGGACCTGCGGGAGGGGGCGGAGATCCTGGACGAGGTGTGGTCCGCGCTCACCGACGAGCCACTGCCCGATGTGTACAACTACCGGATGCGTCCGAAGAGTTGACCGGGCGCACCGAGGAGAGGAGCGGCGCGTGATCATCTGGGTGAACGGGGCGTTCGGCAGCGGCAAGACCACACTGGTGGCCGAACTGCACCGGCGGTGGCCCGAGGCCCTCGTCTACGATCCCGAGCGGATCGGTTACGTCCTGCGGGACATCGTGGAGGTGCCGAGGGGCAACTTCCAGCATCTGCCGCTGTGGCGAAGGCAGGTTGCCTCGATGGCCATCGGGCTGGTCGAGGAGTACGGGCGGCCCGTCCTGGCCCCGATGACCGTCGTCGATCCGCAGTACGCGGACGAGATCTTCGAAGCCCTGGAAGCAGCTGGGGTGACGGTCCATCACTTCTTCCTCGAGGTGCCCGTCGATGTCCTGGAGCGACGACTCGATGCCCGGGTCGTCTCCCCGGACGACCCCGTACGCGACGAGGCCGCCCGGCGGTGGTGCAAGGCGCAGATCGCGCAGTGCGTGTCCGCGGTCGACACGCTGCGGGCCGGGACGGTGCTCCTGGACGGTGAGCGGCCCACGCGCGACCTGGCGGACGAGGTGCTGACGCACGTGGGCGCGGAGTCGCAGTAGGGGGCTCCGCGACCGGAACCTGCCGGGTCAGACGGGCAGGTTCCGGTCGACGTACTCGAAGACCGAGCCGTCCGGATGGACGGCGATCAGGTTCCGGCCGACCGGAGTCGGCACCGGGCCCGCGACGATCCGGGCGCCGACCCGGACGAGGGCCTCGTGGGCGTCGTCGACATTCTTCACCGCGATCGTCGCCGTCACCTTGCGCAGGATCTCGAGCTCCGACTCGGGGCCGCTCATCAGCAGAAAGCAGCTGATCGCGGCGACCGAGACCCCGCCGCGCTCGAAGCGCAGCGCCGAACTGGCCGTGAGGTCCTCGTAGAAGGCCACCGCGGCCTCCAGGTCATCGACGCAGATACGCAGCGTGGTTCCCAGAATTTCCATGCGGAACAGGGTAGTTGGCGGGCCGGACCCATGTGATCGATTCCACCCGCCGGTCCCGGTGCCCCTCCGGCACCAGCCGGTGTCAGGCGCGGCAGAGCACCTCGCCGTGCGGGACCATGAACCATGCGTCGTCCTGTTCGCCCCAGGTGCGCCAGGCCGCCGCGATGTCGGTCAGCTGTTCGGCGGTCGCGTGGCCGCCGTCCACGGCCAGCTTCGCGTACACCGAGGCGACCGTGCGGTCCGCCCACAGGCCGCTCCACCAGGCGCGGTTCTCCGGCGTGGCGTAACACCAGGTGGCGGCTGACGGGGTGATGTCGGTGAAGCCGGCCTGCCGGGCCCAGGAAAGCAGTCGCCGGCCCGCGTCCGGCTCGCCGCCGTTGGCGCGGGCCACTCGTCCGTACAGCTCCTGCCACGCGTCCATGGCGGGCATGTCCGGGTACCAGGCCATCGCCGCGTAGTCGCTGTCGCGGGCCGCGACGATGCCGCCGGGGCGGCAGACCCGCCTCATCTCGCGCAGTGCTTGGACCGGGTCGCCCACGTGCTGCAGCACCTGGTGGGCGTGCACGACATCGAAGGAGTCGTCGGGGAAGTCGAGGGAGTGTACATCGGCGGTGGTGAACTCGACGTTGTCCAGGCCGCGTTCGTCGGCGACCTCGGCGGCCTGGTCCAGGATCTCGCGGGTGGTGTCGACGGCGGTCACCCTGCCGGGGGCGACCAGTGCCGCCAGATCCGCGGTGATGGTGCCGGGACCGCAACCGACGTCCAGCACCGCCATGCCGGGCCGGAGTTCGCCGATCAGATAGGCCGCGGAGTTGGCGGCAGTACGCCAGCGGTGCGAGCGCAGCACCGATTCATGGTGGCCGTGGGTGTAGACGGCGGTCTCCTTCGGCATGGCTGTGCGTCCTCTCCCGGAGCGTGATGCGAAGCGCTGAGCGATGCGCCCACCGTACGCGGAGATGTCGGATGGTGAGATAGGCGTCTTGATATTTGGAACAATGGTGATGGCTCACAGAGGCATCGGGCAGCTTGCCGCATCCGCTGTCCGGTTCGCTGCTGGTGCTGCCGGATGTGGGACAGGGGATGCCGGGGCGGCGCACGGGCGACTCTGCCGGGCGGTGTCGCTCAAACCTCCGTATAAAGGGCCCTGGGAGCGAGACGGCACCAGGCAGGGCGAGCCGGAGCCGGACAGGGTGACGGAGCGGCGGCGAAGGAGACCCGGGATGGCGCGGGAGCGGACCGAGCGGGCCGGGCCGGGAGGGGATGCCGGGCGTGCCCCGTGGACCCCTCGGGAGGATCGGGGGCCCGTACGCTACGGGCCGCCCGCCCCAGATCCGGGGCTGCCCGTGCTGCCCGAGCTGGCCCGTGTGGTCGCCGCGGCAGCCGGGCGCAGCGAGCCCGAACCGACCGGCGGCGGCGAACCCCTGCGCGAGGCGGCCGCCGCCTACTGGACCCGGCGCGGGCTGCGCGGTGGACCGGAGTGCATCGCCGCCGCCCCAGGCGCCTCGCCGCTGCTGCTCGCCCTGATCGCCGCGCACGGAGGCGATGTCCTCACGCCGCGCCCCTGTCCCGCCACCTGGATCCCGCAGGCCCGGCTGCTCGGCCGGCCCGCCTACCATGTGCCGACCCCGGCCGAGTGCGGCGGCGTGCCCGACCCGTACGCACTGCTGGAGACCGTACGAAGGGTGCGTGCCGAAGGCGGCCGGCCCCGGCTGTTGCTGATCTCCGTCGTCGACGACCCGACCGCCACCGTCGCCCCACCGGAACTCGTCCGCGAGGCGTGCGAGGCAGCCGTCGCCGAGGGGATGCACATCGTCAGCGACGAGACCTGGCGCGACACCCTCCACCGCCCCCACGACACGGTCCTGCTCAGCCCCGCCGAGATGTGCCCCGACGACGTCACCGTCGTCTGCGATCTGGCCGGGGCACTGACCCCGTCCGCCTGGCCGGTCGCGGTCGCCAGATTCCCGGACACCGAACGGGCGGCGGTGCGGCACGCCCGTACCCTCGACATCCTCACCGCCCTGGGCGCCCTCGTCGCAGGCCCGGTCGCCGCCGCGGCCGCCCACGCGCTGACCGAACCGGAGGCCGTCACAGCCCGGGTCCGCCGGGCCGCCGCGCTGCAGGCGCAGGTCGCCGCCGCTGCCCACCGGGCGGTGCTCGCCTCGGGCGCGCTGGCCCGGCCCCCGCAGGCGGGCCGCCACCTCTACGCCGACCTGGGGCCGCTCCGGGCCCGGCTGGCCACCCGCGGTGTCACGGACTCCCTGGAACTGGAGGAGTACCTCACCGAACGCCTCGGCGCGCCCACCCCCGGCGGCCACCGCTTCGGGGACGAACTGGGCGCGCTGCGGGTGCGGCTGGGCACCGGACCGCTGCTCGGATCAACCCCGGAGCAGCAGATGGAGTCCCTCACTGCGGTGGAGCCCCTGAAATTGCCGCATGTCGCCCGAGCGCTGAGCATTTTCGGAACAGCCCTCGACGAACTCCGATGAGGAACCGAACTCCGATGACGTACGCGCCGGTCTGCCGACGACGCACTGGCATACGTGGGCGCTGACGTACCGACGACGCCTTCCGGGACGGGAGTCCTTCGATGACGGAACAGACCGAGCGCTCCGATGCCGGGGCCGCGCCTTCGGCCCCCCTCGGCGAGATCGTCCCGCCGCGCCCCCTCGGTGAGGTGCGGGTCTGGCCCGCCGGCTTCGCCGACCGGCTCACCGCCCCGCTCCCGGGTGTCAGGGGCATGCACAGATTGGCCCGTGAGCGCGCCATGCGGCCCAACGCGGAGGGGCTGCGCGGCATCCACCGGCTGCCGTACGCCCCCGAACCGCTGCCCGCCACCGACGCGGGCACGACCTCCGTCACCTGGGCCGGGCATGCCAGCTGGATCATCCGCACCGGCGGGCTGACCATCCTCACCGACCCCGTCTGGTCCCGCCGCATCCTCGGCACACCCGCCAGGATCACGCCCATCGGTGTCCGCTGGGAGGACCTGCCGCCCGTCGACGCGGTCGTCATCAGCCACAACCACTACGACCATCTCGACGCCCCCACCCTGCGCAGGCTGCCGCGCGACACCCCGCTGTTCGTCCCCGCCGGGCTCGGCCAGTGGTGCCGTCGCCGCGGCTTCTCCTGCGTCACCGAGCTCGACTGGTGGGAGTCGGCGGTGCTGCGCGGCGTCCGTTTCGACTTCGTGCCCTCCCATCACTGGTCCAAGCGGACCCTCACCGACACCTGCCGCTCCCTGTGGGGCGGCTGGGTCGTCAGCGCCATCGACGGCGGCGACGGGCCGCGGGTCTATTTCGCCGGGGACAGCGGCTACGGGCACTGGTTCACGGAGATCGGCCGCCGCCACCCCGGGATCGATCTGGCCCTGCTGCCGATCGGGGCCTACGAACCGCGCTGGTGGCTCGGCGACGTGCACACCGACCCGGAAGAGGCCGTGCAGGCGTACGAGGATCTCGGCGCCCGCGCGATGGCGCCGATGCACTGGGCGACGTTCCTGCTCTCCGCGGAGCCCGTACTCGAACCGCTCATCCGGCTCCGTACCGCCTGGCAGCGCGCCGGACATCCGCGCGAACACCTGTGGGACCTGCCGATCGGTGGCTCCCGGCTGCTGGACGGGAGCCATGCCCCGCAGACACCCCGCACCCCGCAGAAGCACCGCACCCCGCACACCCCCCGGGCGCCCCGGGGCGTCAGTGGCTGAACCGGGCCCGCATCCTGCGCCACACCGCGGGAGAACCACTGATCAGCAGCGTCAGACCGACCGCCACGACCACGCCCTGCCACGGCTCCGGGAACAGCGAACCGCCCAGAATGCCGATCAGCTGATACGTCGCCGCCCACGCCAGACAGGCCGGTATGTCCCCCCGCGCGAACCTCCGCAGCGGCATGCGCCCCAGCAGACACGCCAGCATCACCGGAATCCGCCCGGCCGGCACCAGCCGCGACAGCACCAGCACCACCGCGCCGTGCTCGTCCAGCTTCTGCTGCGCCTGCGCAAGCCGCTCCGGCGCCGCCCGGGCACTGATCGCCCTCAGCCACTTCGAGCCGTTCTTCGACCGCACCCCGCGCTGCCCCAGCCAGTACAGACAGATGTCCCCGAGGAACGCCGCCGCCGACGCCACCCCGAACACCACCAGCAGCGCGAACGGGTCCGTCTGGTGGAACGCCACCACGGCCGCCGAACTCACCAGCGCCCCAGTCGGCACCACCGGCACCAATGCACCCAGCGCCACCAGCAGAAACAGGGACGGATAGCCGACGGCCTGCTGCGTCGACTCAGGGGGCAACTGCCCCACGACCTCCGGGATCACCTGGCGGCCTCCGGCCGCACATGCTCGCCGTGGTTCAGCCGGTGCACCGCCACGTCCGGCGCCAGCAGCGCCGCCTTCCGGACGAACTCGTCACCCGGTGAGTGGAACTCGTGCGGCCGGACCCCGTCCATTCCGATCGGCCAGTACGTGCCGTAGTGCACCGGCACGGCCGAGCGCGGCACCAGCCGGGCCAGCGCCTGCGCGGCGCGGCCCGCGTCCAGATGCGTGCGGTCGAGATACGGGCCCCAGCCGCCGACCGGCAGCAGCGCCACATCCACCGGGCCGACCGCCTCCGCCATGCCGTCGAACAGCCCGGTGTCCCCGGCGAAGTACGTGCGGGCCTCGCCCTCGACGACATAGCCCAGGGCGGGGGAGCGGTGCGGACCCACCGGGAGCCGCCGGCCGTCGTGCTGCGCGGGGACGGCCCGCACCAGTAGCTCACCGACGCGCACCTCGTCCCCCGCAGCCACCTCGGTGATCCGCAGCCCGCGCACGCGGCGCAGCGTCCGCAGCCCCGGTACGGAACGGACGGCGCCCACCGGCACGATCAGCCGGGTGCCGGGGGCGAGACGGGCCAGCGACGGCAGATGCAGGTGGTCGGAGTGCAGATGGGAGACGAGGACGACGTCCGCGACGGTGGCCTCGGGGCCCGGGAGCGCACCCCGGCGACGGCGCAGATGCGCGAAGCGGCGTACGAAGAGGGGGTCGGTCAGGACGCGGACTCCGGAGTCCTCGATGGTGCAGGTGGCATGACCCCACCAGGTGACTTCCACCGGCACCGTCTGTCTCCCGTCCTTCGTGGCTCGCTGTTCCGGTCCCTTGAGCGTAGTGCCGGAGCGGGTGGGGGAGGATGCGTCCGGCCGCTGGACCGGAGAGGCTCCCTCAGTCCGTCAGCGCCCCCGCTGCCGCCCGGCGCCGGGGGCGCATGTGTGTGCCGGCACGTACTTCTCCCGCCCTGACATGTGCCTTTTTGTACGGGAGTCGGAGGGGTAGGGTCGCCCTTACGCCTAGCACGGGGGGAACGCCCATGGAGGACGTACGGGTGGCGGCCATCGCCAGTCTCACGCCGCTTGAGGAGCTCGACAGCGACCCGTTCCTGGTGGACACGCGCAGCCAGCACGCCATGTGCGCCCGCTGGGCCGCGGACAAGGGCTATGTCGTCACGCGGCAGTTGCGGTTCTACGGGCTGCGCCCCGACCACCACGCTCTGTGGGCGGATGTCGACGACGGCGATGTCCAACTCTTCGTGGCGCCCAACGACCGGGTGCTCGCCCGGGCACTCACCTCGGTGCCGGAGTTCGCCGCGGAGTGCGAGCGGCGAGGCGTACGCCTGGAGTTCGCCGGTTACGACGAGCCTTCGTACAGCTCCCGTACGAAGGCGAGCGTGCACCGCAGGCTCTCCATGCCGACCGCCGGATACGACGGCTGCTGACCGTCGCCCGTCCCGGGCTCCGTGCCGTGCGAACCTGCTGTGAAAGGCTGGGGCGGGGTCCGGAACGGCAGGGCCCGGACGTGTGAGGTGGGAACGGCGTGGTTGACGGGCGATGGCGTACGGCCGGAAGCGCCCTGATGCGAGTGATCGTGGTGTGGGGCGTCTCGACCCTCACCATGCTGGTGCTCGCCGGGATTCTGCCCGATTTCCAGCTCCAGTCGGACAACGGCGACAGCTTCACCAAGATCGCGTTCACCGCCGCCTGGGGCGCCGGCGCGTTCGGTCTGCTCTCCGCGCTGGTCTGGCCGGTCCTCGTGCGGGCCCTGCTCATCGTGCCCGCCTTCGTCCTCGGGATGCTGGTCTTCTTCCTCAACGGCTCGCTGCTGCTCGTCGCCCTGCGACTCATACCGGACGGGCGCGGCGCAGCCAACCCGGAGACCGCGGTCGTCGTCGCCGCCGTGATGTCCGCCGTCGCCTCCGCGACCTCCACCGCACTCGCCGTCCGCGACGACAACGCCTACCGCCGCAGGCTCTCCCGCCTCGCCGACCGGCGCCGCCGTCGCAGCGGCGGTGACGGCGGCCGCAGCGGACCGCCGGGCACGGTCTTCATCCAGCTCGACGGCGTCGGCCACGATGTCCTCGCGCGGGCCGCCGCGGGCGGTCTGATGCCCACCGTCGCGCACTGGCTCGCCGATGGGTCGGGCCACCGGCTCACCCCGTGGCGCACCGACTGGTCCAGCCAGACCGGCGCCAGCCAGCTGGGCATCCTGCACGGCAGCAACTTCGACATCCCCGCCTTCCGCTGGTACGAGAAGGAGACCGGCGACGTCATGGTCTCCAGCAGACCCGCGAGCGCCCTCGAACTGCAGCGCCGCGCCATCGTGCGCACCCGTGACGGCGGGCTGCTCACCCTCGACGGCGCCAGCCGCGGAAACCTCTTCAGCGGTGGCGCCGACCAGCTCGCCCTCGTCCTGTCGATGGCTGCCCGGCGTGGCAAGGGGCGCCGCTCCCGGGCCGGTTACTTCGCGTACTTCTCCGACCCGGCCAACGCCGTCCGTACCGCCCTGTCGTTCGTCGCCGAGGTCGGCCGGGAGATCGGCCAGTCGACCCGGGCGTGGATCCGGAAGGACGGACCCCGGATCAAGCGCGGCGGGCTCTACCCCTTCATCCGTGCCTTCGCGACCGTCGTCGAGCGTGACGTGGTGGTCGCGGCGCTCATGGGGGACATGTTCGCCGGACGCACCGCCGTCTACGCCGACCTCGTCGCGTACGACGAAGTGGCGCACCACTCCGGGCCCCACAGCCGCGACGCGGACAAGGTCCTCGCGCGCCTGGACCGTTCCCTCGCCCTGATCGTCAAGGTCGCCGAACACACCCCTCGCCGTTACCGGATCGTGCTGCTCTCCGACCACGGACAGAGCCCGGGGGAGACCTTCGCCGGGGCGTACGGGCTGACGCTCAAGGACCTGGTGCGGGCGGGCTGCGGGCTGCCCGTGCCCCGGCGGGCGCAGCGTACGAAGAGCGGCTCGGAGGCGCGGGACGCGGTACGGATCGCCCTGCACCGGCCCGTCGAGGAAGGCGAGGCGGAACTCGCCGCGACCCCGTCCGACCCGGTCGTCCTCGCCTCCGGCAATCTCGGCCTGATCTCCTTCCCCGACATCGACGGGCGCGCGAGCCGCGAACAGCTCGACCGCCGCCATCCCGCGCTGCTGAGCACCCTCGCCAACCACCCCGGCATCGGCTTCCTGCTGGTCCGCAGCGAACTGCACGGATCGGTGGTGCTGGGGCGTGGCGGCGCACAGACACCGGTGTCGGAACTGGCGGACGGGGAAGGCGTGCTGGAGCCGTTCGGCCCGGGCGCGGCGGACGCGGTGCGGCGCACCGACACCTTCCCGCATGTCGCCGATGTGATGGTCAACTCGATGTACGACCCCACCACGGGCTGTGTGCACGCCTTCGAGGAACAGATCGGCTCCCACGGCGGGCTGGGAGGTGAGCAGTCCCGGCCGTTCCTGCTCCACCCGCGCACCATGTCGGAGCCGGTGACCTCCCGCATATCGGCGGGGCCGGGTGCGGACGGTGCGGAGCTGGTGGGGGCCGAGCAGGTGCACGAGGTGCTGCGGCGCTGGCTGCAGGAGTGTTCCGGACCGCAGGTACCACTGACTCCGGACGACGCCGCTGATTCCGGCGGGGCGGACGGGACGGCGGCGGCCGGCTGAGGAGCATTGTCAGTGGTGGGCGGCAGGATGGTGCCCATGACGAACTCAGCTGTTGTGCTCGCCGATGCCGCCTCCTACGCCGCCGCGGTCGAAGAAGCGTCGGCGGCCGCCGCCGCGTACTACGCCGCGGGCGAGAGCACGCTCGACGACGACGCGTACGACCGGCTGGTGCGCGGGATCGCCGTATATGAGGAGGAGCACCCGCAGGACGTGCTGGCCGCCTCGCCGACCGGCAAGGTGGCCGGCGGCGCCGCGGGCGGGGACGTGCCGCACACGGTGCCGATGCTCTCCCTGGACAACGTGTTCTCCGCCGAGCAGTTCGCCACCTGGACGGCGTCCCTGGAGCGCCGGATCGGCAGACCGGTCGCCGCGTGGAGCGTGGAGCCCAAGCTCGACGGGCTCGCGGTCGCCGCCCGCTACCGGTCGGGCCGCCTGGAGCGCCTGATCACCCGGGGTGACGGCACGGCGGGCGAGGACGTGTCGCATGCGGTCGGCACCGTCGTCGGGCTCCCGGAGCAGCTCGGCGAGCCGGTGACGATAGAGGTCCGCGGCGAGATCCTGATGACGAACGAACAGTTCGAGCAGGCCAACACGGCCCGCACCGAGCACGGCGGCGACCCTTTCGCCAACCCGAGGAACGGCGCGGCGGGCACCCTCCGCGCCAAGGACCGCCCCTACACGGTCGAGATGACGTTCTTCGCGTACGGCGCCCTGCCGCTGCCCGAGTCCGGCGAGCTGACCGACACGCTGGCCGGACTCCCGCACAGCGAAGTCCTCAGGTACGTCGCCGGGCTCGGCGTGCACACCGCGGCCGACTCGGACGTGGCGCCGCGCACCGTCACCACGGCCTGGGAGGTGCAGGCCCGGGTCGAGGAAATCGCCGCGCTGCGCGCCTCGTTGCCGTTCGGTATCGACGGCATCGTGATCAAGGCCGATCTCGCGGCCGACCAGCGCGAGGCCGGTTCGGGCACCCGGGCGCCGCGCTGGGCCATCGCGTACAAGCTCCCGGCCGTCGAGAAGGTCACCCGGCTCCTCGGCGTCGAGTGGAACGTCGGCAGGACCGGCATCATCGCCCCGCGCGCCGTGCTGGAACCCGTCGAGATCGACGGATCGACGGTCAGTTACGCCACACTGCACAACCCCGCCGACATCACCCGCCGCGATCTGCGCCTGGGCGACCGGGTGATGGTCTACAAGGCCGGCGACATCATCCCCCGCATCGAGGCGCCGGTCGCCCATCTGCGGACCGGCGACGAGCAGCCCATCGTCTTCCCCGCGACATGTCCGCAGTGCGGTTCCGAGATCGACACGAGCGAGCAGCGCTGGCGCTGTGTCCGGGGCCGCGACTGCCGCCTCGTCGCCTCCATCTCGTATGCGGCGGGCCGCGACCAGCTCGACATCGAGGGCCTCGGCTCGACCCGAGTCGTCCAGCTCGTCGATGCCGGGCTGGTCACCGACTTCGCCGATCTCTTCACGCTCGAACGCGAGCAGCTGCTCGGCCTGGAGCGGATGGGCGAGACGAGCACCGACAACCTCCTGGCCGCCATCGAGACGGCGCGTACCCGCCCGCTCTCCCGGGTCTTCTGCGCCCTGGGCGTACGGGGCACGGGGCGTTCCATGTCGCGGCGGATCGCCCGTTACTTCGCCAGCATGGACCGGATCCGCGCCGCCGACGTCGACACGCTGCAGCAGGTCGACGGCATCGGCAAGGAGAAGGCCGCCGGGGTGGTCGCGGAGCTGGTCGAGCTCGCCCCGCTGATCGAGAAGCTGGTCGCCGCCCGGGTCACCATGGTGGAGCCCGGCGCGACGCCGCCGCCGGAGCCGGGCGAGGAGCGCCCGGACGCTGCTGCCGCCGTCGCGGACGGCGAGACGGCTGCCGAACGGCCGCTGGACGGAATGACCGTGGTCGTCACCGGGGCCATGACCGGCGCGCTGGAGAAGCTCTCCCGGAATCAGATGAACGAGCTGATCGAGCGGGCCGGCGGGAAGTCCTCGTCCAGCGTCTCCAAGCGCACCACGCTGCTCGTCGCCGGCGAGAAGGCCGGGTCCAAGCGCACGAAGGCGGAGGACCTCGGCGTGCGGATCGCCGCGCCGGACGAGTTCGCCGAACTGATCGCCGAGTTCCTGCCGTCGGAGGTGTGAGGGGCGCCCCGAGCCCTTGGATTTTGCCTAAGAGTGGCTTTCTTTGCCTTCTTATTGCATAGTGAGGGCTCGGTCCTGCCTCGCTATCGGCGAGCCGATGAATGTGTGAACGGCTGCTGCGGCAGGCCGGGGGATGAGGGACGATGCATTCTCCGCACGACGGACGGCGACACGGCCGGTCCGTCCGCAACGGATACCGCGGTGTCACCCGCGGACTCGCCCTCGACCTCGGCAGTTCCCGCACCCGCGCCTGGATTCCCGGACTCGGCATCGTCACCGACGCCGCGACCACCGACGATACCGACGGTGGGCGCGGTCACGGCCGTCCGGTCCGGCGCGGGCGCATCGTCGACCCCGAGTCCTGCGGCCGGATGCTCAGCCGCATCGCCGACACGGCACTGGGCGCCGACCGCAGCGAGACCCTGATCGTCCTCAGCCACCCGGTCCTCGCCGGGCCCGAACACCGCGCCGAGGCGCGGGAGCTCCTCGCCGCACTCGGGCCGACGAGCATCATCGTGCTGAACAGCGCCAGGGCCGCCGCCGCATACGCCGGGCCGCAGGACGGCGGCCCGCTGCTCGTCGTCGACATCGGCGCCGAGCTGACCGAGGTCACCCTCCTGGTCGACGGAATGGTCCGGGACGCCCGTGAGGCCGAGACCGGACTCAGCGACCTCGGACCCGCCGAGCCGCCCACCGCCGTCGTCCGCACCGCACTGGACATGATCATGGAGATGTGGCAGCAGGACCGGCACGGCGCGGTCCTCGGAGCCCTGCGCAAGGGCCCGTTGCTCGCCGGAGGCGGTGCCCTGCGCCCCGACATCACCAACCGGATCGCGGTCCGCCTCGGGGTTCCGGTGCGGCTCGCCGATGACCCGGCCACCACGGTGGTCCGCGGCGCGGGGCTGATCCTCAGCTCCGCGCTCCGGCACGCCGCCGCGGCACCGGCCCTGCCCGGCCCGGCGAGGTGACCCCCTTCCCGGGGCCGCCCCCGGGGAACACACCCCCGAGAGGGCGCCCGGACAGCCCGGCACACCGTACGGCGCGCCGAGGGCGCGCGACAGCGGCCCGTCAGACCCTGGTCGTGTTTCTCCTCGTCGTGCTCACCGTCGTCGGCGGCGCGTCCGCGGCCGTCGCGGCCGCCGGAGCCGTAACCCCGCCACGCTCCCTGTCCGGTCCGTCGCCCGCCGCCGCGCACACGGCCGTCGTTCCGCCGTCCGCCCAGCACACCGATCGGACCGCCCGCCCCGGCCACCCGCACGACACCCGGCGGACCCGCACGGCGACCGGCCACGTCCGCACAGTTCTCCCGGCCGTTCCCCGCCCCTGGGTCGCCACCGACCACATCCGCATCCAGCACCAGCTCCCGCCGCCCGGCCCCGGCGGCGCCCTGCTGCCGGGGACTCCCGGCATCCTCGTACCGCTTCCGGCTCGGCAACGGGCCCCGGACACCCCCTCCTTCGCAGCCGATTCCCTCCGCGTGGCGCTCCCCGGCGTACGCGGCCCTCCGAGGACGGACCGTTCCCCCGGCCACCGTTCTGCTCGACAGACCTGACGCCGCGCCCTCGCCGAGGCGAGTGCGGCCGGCGTCCCTCTCGGAGGATTTCCATGACTCGCGCCACCACGGTGCGAGCGGTTCTGGCTGCGGCCGTGCTGCTCGTCTCCGTGCTCATCACGCTGACCATGTCGCCCAGACTCGGCCTCGATCTTCAGGGCGGCACCAGGATGGTGCTCCAGGCCAAGGACTCCGCCACCACGAAGGCGGACCGGGAGAGCACCGACCGAACCCTTGAGGTGCTCCGCCAGCGCATCGACTCGCTCGGCGTCGCCGAACCGACCCTGACCCGGTCCGGAGAGGACCGGATCATCGTCGAACTGCCCGACGTCCAGGACCCGCGAAAGGCCGCCGAAGTCATCGGCAGGACCGCCCAGCTCAGCTTCCACGCCGTCCAGGGCCCCGGCACGGAACAGGAGAACGGGAAGTCCGCCGGGCTGACGCTGCCCGACGAGAAGGGCCGCCCTCTCGCCCTCGGCCCGGCCCGGCTGACCGGCGCGGGTGTCAAGGACGCCGGGGCCTCCTTCGACGCCCAGCAGGGCGCCGGCTGGACCGTTGCTCTCGACTTCCACAAGGGTGCGGGCCGGGACTGGACCCGGCTGACCGGCGAAGCCGCCTGTCATCCCGTTCAGGACGATCGGCGGCGGGTCGCGATCGTCCTCGACGACCAGGTGATCTCCTCGCCCCAGGTCGCCCCGTCCGTCGGCTGCAACATCGGCCTTCCGTCCGGCTCCACACAGATCACCGGCTCCTTCGGCGCCGACGAGGCCCGCGATCTCGCGCTGCTCATCAAGGGCGGCGCGCTGCCCCTTCCCGTCGAGATCGTCGAACAGCGGACCGTCGGTCCGACGCTCGGCGCCGCCGCCATCGACGCCAGCGCCCAAGCCGCCCTCATCGGCGCCGCCGCCACCGCCCTCTTCATCACGTTCGTCTACCGGCTCTTCGGCGCCCTCGCCGCGGTGGCCCTGGCCGCGTACGGAGTCATCTCGTACGCCGCGCTGGTCGCTCTCGGCGTCACCCTCACCCTCCCCGGACTCGCCGGATTCGTCCTCGCCATCGGGATGGCGGTCGACGCGAACGTGCTGGTCTTCGAACGCGCCAGGGAGGAGTACGCGGAACGTCCCGGCCGCTCCCTGCGCTCCGCGATGACCGCCGGCTTCCGTAACGCCTGGAGCGCGGTCGCCGACTCCAACGTGACCACCCTGATCGCGGCCGGTCTGCTCTTCTTCCTCGGCTCGGGACCGGTCAAGGGCTTCGGAGTCACGCTCGCCATCGGTGTTCTCGCGTCGATGTTCTCGGCGCTCGTCATCGCTCGCGCCCTCACCGAGATCGCGTCCCGCTCGCGGTTCGTCAGCGACTACCGGGGCGTCAACGGCATCGCCCGCCCCGGCCGTGTACGGACCTGGCTGACCCGCCGTGATCCGCAGCTGTTCCGGTCCCCCCGCCGCTGGCTGCTGATCTCCACGGCGCTGATCGCCGTCGCGGTCCTCGGTATCGTCGTACGGGGTGTCAATCTGGGCGTGGAGTTCACCGGAGGCCGGCTCGTCGAGTACTCCACCAGCCGGCCCGTCGACGTGGAGACCGCCCGCACTGCCCTGGCCGGCGCGGGGTTCGGCGACGCCGAGGTCACCACAGCAGGCGCGGGCGACCTCTCCGTACGTACCGGGGACCTCAGCAACGACGAGGAGCACACCCTGCGTGCCGCCCTTGCCGAAGAGGGCGGCGACACCACCAAGGTCCGCGACGAACTCATCGGCCCCAGCCTCGGCGACGAACTGCGGCGCAACGCGCTGATCGCGCTCGCCATCGCCGTCCTCGTGCAACTCGCGTATCTGGCGGTCCGGTTCCGCTGGACGTTCGCCCTGGCATCGGTCGCCGCGCTCGTCCACGACGTCATCGTTCTGGTCGGCGCGTTCGCCTGGCTCGGCCGCACCGTCGACGGCATCTTCCTGGCCGCACTCCTCACCGTCATCGGCTACTCCGTCAATGACTCGGTGGTCGTCTTCGACCGGGTTCGCGAACTGTGGGCGAAGGCGCGCCGGGTACCCGTGGCGACCGTCGCCAACCGCGCCGTCCTGCAGACCGTTCCCAGAACCGTCAACACCGGCATGGGCGCCCTCTTCATCCTGGCCGCCCTCGCCGTGCTGGGCGGCGACTCCCTCGCGGACTTCGCGCTCGCCCTGCTCATCGGTATCTGCGTCGGCACGTACTCCTCGGTCATGACCGCCGTACCGGTCGCACTCACCCTGGAGAAGAGCAGCAAGGCCCCGCCGCCCGCCCGCAAGCGGGCCCCGGGGCGCACGTCCGACGCGAGGACGAAACGCCGGGACCCGCTCGACAACGGGGCGCGCGTGTAACCGCTTCGCGCTCCCGCAGCATGTGCCGCCCCCGCCCCGCCCACCGGGGCGGGGGCGGCACATGTCGCGGCTCCCTCGCCAAGGGGTGACGCACCGGACGCGGGCCGTCAGGACGGGAGCGACCTCAGATACGCGGCGGTCTCCTGATCGGCGGGCAGAAACGTCTCGATCGCCAATTCGGCGACCGTCACATCCATCGGCGTATTGAATGTCGCGATGGAGGCGACGAACGAGAGCACCCGCCCGTCGTGCTCGATCACCATCGGCAGCGCGAACGACAGTGCCGACGGCGGTTCCGCCGGCTCGTCCTGCCCATCGGCGCTCTCCGGCAGGGGGTAGGCGGCGACCTCCTCGTACAGCTCACGCAGCTCCGCCGAACGGGCCAGCGCGATCTGACGTTCCATCTGCGCCAGTAGGTCGGCCCGCCACTCCCGAAGATTACGGATCCTCGGAGCCAGACCCTCCGGGTGGAGGGTGAGCCGCATGGCGTTGAGCGGAGGTGCGAGCAGGTGCTCCGCCACCCCCTCCAGCATCATGGCGATACCCCGATTGGCGGCCACCACGTTATACGTCCCGTCGACGACGAGCGCCGGATACGGGTCGTAGCCCCGCAACAGCTGTTCCATGCCCTCGCGCAGCGCGCCCATCGCGGGATCGTCGAGAGCGGTCTCCGCGTAACGGGGCGCATAACCGGCCACCACCAGCAGGGCATTGCGTTCCCTGACCGGCACATCGAGATGCTCGGCCAGCCGAAGGATCATCTCCTCGCTGGGACGGGAACGGCCCGTCTCGATGAAGGAGATGTGGCGGGCCGAGGAGTCCGCGCGCAGCGCCAGCTCCAGCTGGCTCAGTCGGCGCTGCTCCCGCCAGCTGCGCAGCAGTGGCCCTACCCCCGTGTCAAGCGCGACAGTTGTCATACGGAGACCGTAACGTCACCGGCACCGCCCATCGACAACCGACCTTGTGAGGGAGCCGCACCATGGCCGCCGAACCGCTGTCGCAGAAAGAGATCGAGGACCGGCTGCGCGAGCTGCCCGGCTGGGCGCTGGAGGGAGACCGGATCACCCGCAGTTACCGGTTCCGCTCGCACTTCGCCGCCGCCGGACTCACCATCCATGTCGCGCAGATCCAGGAGGAGCTGAACCACCACTCCGATCTGACGCTCGGCTACAACACCGTCTCCCTGTCGGTGAACACGCACGACGCGGGCGGGGTGGTCACCGAGAACGACATGGAACTTGCCGCGCGCGTGGAGGCGATCGCCGCGGGGCACGGCGCGGCGTGACGGAGCGGGGGCGCCGCGGCGGGCTGGGCGACCCCGACGCGGCGGCCGCCTTGGTGAGGCTACCGGTGTCGGCGATGGCACGTACGGTCCGCAGCCGACGTAACTCCAGCTTCATGAAGGCAAGTTATGTGGCCTGGGCGAACCGGCAATACACCGCTGTCCTCATCTGTTCAGCGGGGCGGTTGCCCTACGATCGCCCTCATGCTGGATTACAACGCTGAGGCAGCTGCATACGACGCGACGCGCGGCGGCGTGCCCCGGGCCGAGGCCGCGGCCCGCGCGCTGCTCGGGCTGGTCCCGGAGTCCGCCCGCACGCTGCTGGACATCGGCTGCGGTACGGGACTGGTCACCGAGCGGATGGCGCTGGCCCGGCCCGCACTGCGGGTGCTGGGCACCGATGCCTCGTACGGCATGGCGCGGTTCGCGCGGCGACGGATCGGCGCCGTGGCGCTGGCCGACGCACGGCGGCTGCCGCTGCCCGCCGCCGCGGTCGACGCCGTGGGCACCGTCTGGCTGCTGCATCTGCTGCGGGGGGCGGGTGACGTGCGGGCGGTGGTGTCCGAGGCGGCACGGGTGCTGCGGCCCGGCGGTGTGTTCGTCACCACGGTCGACAAGGACGCGGCGCACGACGTGGGCAGCGACATCGACGAGCTGTTCGTCCCGTACCTGCGCCCGAGCCCATCCGACCCCGAGGAACTGGTCGTCGCGTACGGCGCGGAGGCCGGGCTCGATGTGGTGGGGGAGAACCGATTCCTCGGACACGGACAGGGGCGGACGCCGCGGAGTGCCGCGCGTGCTGTGCGTGCCGGCTACTTCGTCTCGCGTCTGGAGCTGCCGGGGGCGGCGGCGGACGAGCTGGCGGCGGCGCTCCTGGCGCTGCCCGAGCCGGACCGGCCGCGCCCCGAGCCGGAGTACCGGCTGCTGGCGTTCCGGCGCAGGGGTTGGGGAGTAATTGCCCAACTTTAACAGGTTCAGGCAACCCTCTGCGGGCGGGCTGCCTGAACCTGCCCGACAGGGGTTCGCCCGTATCCCGCGCGTCATCGGGGCGCGCAGGCCGCATCGGGTCGCCCGCGTCAGCCGGGGATCCAGCAGATGACCTCCTTACGTCGCCGTCCAGGACCCGTCCTCCGCGGCCTCCCGCGCGAACGTGCCGAAGTCCTTCGGAGCCCGTCCCAGCACGCGCTCCACCCCATCCGTCGTCCTCGCGTTGTGACCGTCCAGCAGTGTCGTGAACAGCTCGGCCAGGAAGCCCGCTTCAGGGGCCGGCATGCCGAACTCCTCCAGAGCCGCCGCGTACTGAGGCTCCGTCACCGAGACGTACCGCACCTCGCGCCCCACGGCCAGCGTGATCTCCGACGCCACCTCGTCGAAGGTCAGCAGCCGAGGTCCGGTCAGTTCGTGCACCAGGCCCCCATGACCCTCCTCGGTGAGCGCGGCGACCACCACATCGGCCAGATCGTCGGCGTCGACGAACGGCTCAGCGGTCCCGCCCGCCGGGAACACCACCTCACCGCCGAACACCCCGTCCAGCAGCACGCCCTCGCTGAAGTTCTGCGCGAAGAACGCCGACCGTACGACGGTGAGCGTTGCCCCGGCCGCCGCCCCCCGCAGCTTCTCCTCCGCCACCACCGCCTGTGGTTCACCCCGCCCGGAGAGCAGCACCAGCCGGTGCACCCCGTTCTCCACCGCGATCCGCCCGAAGGCCGCCATCGCCTCCGGGGCACCGGGCGCCGCCAGATCGGGGTAGTACGCGACGTACGCGGCATCCACGCCCCGCAGGGCGGGCGCCCAGCTCGACTCGTCCGCCCAGTCGAAGCGGACCTCGCCACCGCGCGAGCCGGCCCGTACCGGCACTCCGCGGGCGGCGAGCCGCTCCACCACCCGGCGGCCCGTCTTTCCCGTACCGCTCGTCACCAACACTGTCTCGCGCTTCACGTTCTCCGTGTTCCGTGTCATGACTCAATCGTCGCGGGGAGGCTCCGCCCGGACCATGCGCGAACCGCTCAACCCCCTACGCGTACGTCTACGCTGCTGACCATGGACGCACTCGCCGGACTGCTCGACGGACCACGTGCCAGGGGCGCCTTCCTGCTGCGCATGGTGATGGAACCGCCCTGGTCCGTACGGATCGAGGACCGGGCACCGCTCTGTCTGATGTCCATGACCCACGGCGAGGCCTGGATCGTCCCCGCAGGCGCGACGGACCCGGTGCTGCTGCGGCCCGGTGACATCGCCATCGCCCGCGGCCCGGAGCCGTACACCGTCGCCGACATCCCCGGCACCGCGCCGCACGCCCGGATCGGCCCCGGCGGCGCCTGTAGCACCCTGCGCGGCGAGCCGCTCTCGGAGTCCATGCAGCTGGGGGTACGCACCTGGGGCAACGCGGCCGACGGCGCGGCGAACATGCTCATTGGCACCTACCTGCTGGAGGGCGAGATCAGCAGGCGGCTCCTCGACGCCCTTCCCCCGCTGCTCCTCCTGCCCTCCGACACCCGAAGCGACCCCCTGCTGACGCTGCTCGACGCCGAGATATCCCGGGACGAGCCGGGCCAGAGCGTGGTCCTCGACCGGCTGCTCGATCTGCTGCTCATCGCCGTACTGCGCAGCTGGTTCTCCCGGCCCGGGGCCGAGGGACCGGCCTGGTACCGGGCGATGGGCGACCCGGTCGTCGGACAGGCGCTACGGCTGCTGCAGAACGAACCGGCGCACCCCTGGACAGTCGCCGCACTGGCCGCCCGGACCGGAGTCTCGCGGGCCGGACTCGCCCGCCGCTTCACCGAACTGGTGGGGGAGCCACCGATGGCGTACCTGACCGGCTGGCGCCTGGCCGTCGCCGCGGATCTGCTGCGGGAGACGGACGCCACCGTGGAGGCGGTGGCCCGGAAGGTCGGCTACAGCGGGTCGTTCGCCTTCAGCACCGCCTTCAAACGCGGCCGCGGCGTCAGCCCCCAGGAGTACCGGAGAGGCCACGGCTTGCCGAACCGGCAACAAAGTTCGCCACCTGCGTGAGGTCCGGCGAGGCTTGGCCGCATGACGAAGCACGCCGATCACGGCCCTCATCACGGCAGCACCCACGGCCGGCACGACCGTACCGGGCACGGCCACCACGACGACATCACCGACCCCGACTGGGACGTCATGGGTCCGCAGCTGGAGCGGAACGGCGAGCTCAGCAGCCCCCAGTACGCGGCGGCGGCCCACTGGATCGCCGGACTGTCCACCGCCCCGCAGGTACGCAGGGTCCTCGACATCGGCAGCGGACCCGGCGTGATCTCCTGCCTGCTCGCCGAGGAGTTCCCCGAGGCCGAAGTCGTCGCCGTGGACGGCACTCCGGCGCTCCTGGAGCGCACCCGGGCCCGCGCCCAACGCCTCGGACTCGGCGATCGCGTCCGTACCCTGCACGCCGAAATCCCCGACGAGCTGGCCAAGTTGGGAGAGGCTGACCTGATCTGGGCGGGCAACGCCCTGCATCACATGGGAGACCAGCGCGCCGTCCTCGCCGGCTTCGCCGGACTGCTGCGCCCCGGCGGAACCGTCGCCCTCGTCGAGGGCGGACTGGCGCCCCGTCAGCTTCCGCGCGACATCGGCATCGGCCGGCCCGGCCTGGAGGCCAGGCTTGACGCGATCACCGCGGAGTGGTTCGAGGAGATGCGGGCGGCACTCCCGGACACCACGCGGGAGATCGAGGACTGGAGCGCCCTGTTCACCGCGGTGGGGCTGGCCCCACAGGGTACTCGCAGTTTCCTGCTCGACCTGCCCGCACCTGTCTCCGGCCAGGCGCGTGACCATGTCATCGCCGAATTCGCCCGCCGCCGCGAGATGTTCGCCGGGGAGCTCGCCGCCGACGACCTCGCCACACTCGACCGGCTGCTCGACCCCGAGGACCCGGCCGGACTGCACCACCGCCCCGACGTCTTCCTGCTGACTGCGCGCACGGTCCACCTGGCCCGACGCGCCTAGCCTCCGCGTTCACCGGCGGCGGCGTCCGGATCTTGAGCGGAAAGGTGAAGGTGCCTTCTGAGCTGGGACGACAGGGCTTGCCCAAGGCTTCTGTCGTTCCAGCAGGAAGGCACTTTCTGCGTGCACACTGCCGGGTGGCGTCCCAAGCTCGTCGTTTCGGCCGATGGTCGCGGGGTGGTCAGTCAGGCCGCGTTGCGCGCAGCCCGGGCCACGGCCCCGGATGCCGCTCGGCTTCAGGCTGTCAGGACCCGGACGGGGATACCGGCCTCGCGGGCCGGCGGGCGCGATCTGCCTGACCAGGTCCTGGACATCGACGCCAGACGGGGCTACTTCTGGACGCTGAGTCTCAGCCCCTGCTGATACGGCACACCGGCTTCCGGGCCCTTCTCGTCGGGCCGGAAGCCCTGTCGTCAGAACAAGGAACTCCATTGATCAGCGCGTCTGTCCGGGCACTGCCAGGTGTCGTGTCCCTTTTCCTGGTATTCGCAGTGCTGCTCACCACGCCTGCCGTGCTCATGGCGCGGGCGAAAAAAGCCCCTGTGTTGCACAGCGTGGCAGCAGCAGTCCTCTTCGCGGGTGCGTTCGCAGTGACGTTGACGCCGGGCAGCGTCGGGGACGCGGCCACGAGCATGACGTGCGTCACGGGAACATCCCTGCGCGATGCCTTGCACACCACGCCCGGGCAGCTCAACCTGTTGCTGTTCGCCCCGGGCTGCTTCTTCCTCGTGACAGCGACCCGTCGGCCGATGTCCTCGTTGGCGATCGCCAGTGTCGCCGTCCCCGGAGTGGAGCTCGCGCAGGCGGCTTTCCCGCTGGGCAGGACCTGCACCTACTCCGACATCACTCTCAACTGCACGGGAGCCGCGCTCGGTTTCTCTGCGGGGTTGGTCGTATGGGGGTTCATGGCACGCAGGCCCCCCTTCTCATGGCGTGACTTCGTCCGTGGTGGCAGCGCCGTGGCGGGCTGCCTTCTCGCCATGTTCGCCCTCTTCGGCGCGGTCGCCCCCGTCGAGGGCGCCTCCGAGGGGCTGGGAGTCTCCGTCGCTCAGGACCGCTGGGCGCGCTCAGCTGCCGCCGGCGTGTTCGGGGACCAGGCAAAGGTAGTGCAGGTCCAGCTGCGCCCAAGTGCCCCCAGCGAACCGGCGAAGATCGACGTCACTACCGACCAAGGCGTCCTCAACCTCTCGTGGACCGACCGGAAGATACTCGCCGCAGAGGCGGACGACCACCAGGACGACGGTGGGACTCTGAGCTCTGCGCAGGCCAAGGCCGTTGGCCAGCGCTTCGCATCGCGTTGGTTTCCCGAAGAGGTGAAGGACAGTGTGGTTACCTGGGACCTCCTCGGTGAGGGTATCGGCCCATATACGCTCAGCTACCGCCGGTATCACGACCATGTCCTCATGCCCATGCGGCTGGATATCACTGTTGCCTCTTCGGGCCGGATCATGGCGATCACGGTAAGACCGGCAGAAGACCCCACCGTGCCGAAGCCGGTACTGGACCGTGCTGAGGCCCAGCATCGCGCAGAGGGCTTGACGAACATGGAGAGTGTTGGGGAAACCTTCCTGCTGGCCGAACAGGTCAACGGGACCTGGCGACCCCTCTGGCTGGTGAACGTCGGCAGGAACGGTGAGGCGCACGCAGCTCTCCGAATCGATGCGATCACCGGCCAGCAGGTGCAGCCCGACCCCATCCCTGGCCAGGAAGCTCCCGCTGAGTCGTAAGCACCGACGCCATGCAAACCCTACTGGGGGGTGCCCGGCACCGGCTCCAACTGCCACCACTGGCCGGGGGAGTCGGTGTCCTCCCACTGCTGCACATTGGCGCCGTCCGCCGTGGAGCCGTCGGCCACTTCCAGGACGAGTCCGCTGATGAAACTGACCAGCGTCACGGTGCCCGGCGCATCCAGATGCTGTTCGATCAGCCACTCCTGGGCGCCGTAGTTGTTGGCCTTCCACTGCTGGACGTTGGCGCCGTTCTCCGTGGAGGCGTTGGCGACGTCCAGCCGCTTGCCGCTGTGCGCATTGGTCAGGTGGTACAGCGCGGCACCCTCGTGCACGGGGGAGAGCTGCCAGTGCCGCCCGCCCGCCCCGTCCTGCTTGTCCGCGCCCTGCTGCACATTGGCGCCGCTGCCCTTGGCGGAGCCGTCAACCTCCAGCAGCAGTCCGCTGCCCACATTGCGCAGCCGGTACAGACCCGGTGCGACAACGGGTGCGGTGTCCGCGCTCATGATGGTGTCTCCTCCGGGTTCACCCGCATGCAGACCGCCGCCCGGCGGGGGAGCCGGACGGCGGTCGTGCGTGATTCGGTCGTGCAACGGTCGGGCTCAGGCACCCAGGTTGAACTCGCCCGGGTTCGGGCCGAGGCGCTTGCCCTCGTCGAGCGCGGCGAACGCGGCCAGGTCGTCGGCGTCCAGCTCGAAGCCGAACACATCGATGTTCTCCGCGATCCGCGACGGCGTCACGGACTTCGGGATCACCACGTTGCCCGTCTGGAGGTGCCAGCGGAGCACCGCCTGCGCGGGTGTGCGGCCGTGCTTCCGGGCGATCGCGACGACCGTCGGGACCTCCAGGAGGCCCTTGCCCTGACCCAGCGGGGACCAGGCCTCGGTGGCGATGCCGTGCCGCGCGTGGAAGGCGCGCGACTCGGCCTGCTGGAGCTGCGGGTGCAGCTCGATCTGGTTGATCACCGGGACCACGGAGGTCTCGCCGAGCAGGCGCTCCAGGTGCTCCGGAAGGAAGTTGGAGACACCGATGGCCTTCGCGCGACCGTCGGCGTAGATCTTCTCGAACGCCTTGTACGTGTCGATGTACGCGTCCTTGGCAGGCGTCGGCCAGTGGATCAGGTACAGGTCGACGTGGTCGAGGCCCAGCTTGTCCAGTGACGCGTCGAAGGCACGCATCGTCGACTCGTAGCCCTGGTCGACGTTCCACAGCTTGGTGGTGACGAAGAGCTCCTCGCGGGGGACACCGGAGGCGGCGACGGCCTTGCCGGTGCCCTCCTCGTTCCCGTAGATCGCGGCGGTGTCGATGCTCCGGTACCCGGACTCGATGGCCGTCGCGACCGCCTTCGCGGCCTCGTCGTCCGGCACCTGCCAGACACCGAAACCGAGCTGCGGCATCTCGACGCCGTTGTTGAGGGTGAGGGAGGGGACCTGGCTCACGAGCGGTCGATCCTTTACGTCGTCGGTTGGTTTTCCCAGTGGTCAACGATCAGGAGGCGCCATGCATTCCCTGCCGACCGGCCGTTCAGCACCGCTGAAGGGTGGCTGCTCTCGCGGTCATGCTCACCGGCGTCTCGACCATGTAGCGGGTTTTGTTTCATGTGCCGTCCTGCCGGGGCGAGTGCACCTCCGGCGGGGCGGCACGGCCCTGTCTCAGCGGTACAGCGCGTCCACCTCGACCGCGTACGCCGTCTCGATCGCCTTCCGCTTCAGCTTCAGCGACGGGGTCAGCAGACCGTGCTCCTCGGTGAACTGATGCGCAAGGATCCGGAAGGTACGGATCGACTCGGCCTGCGACACCGCCGTGTTGGCGGCCACCACCGCCCGCCTGACCTCCATCTCCAGATCCGGGTCCCGCACCAGGTCCGCCGCGTTCATCGGCGGCCGCCCCTGCATGGTGAGCCAGTGGTCCACGGACTCCTGGTCCACGGTCACCAGCGCCGCGATGTACGGCCGGTCGTTGCCGACCACGATGCACTGCGCCACCAGCGGATGGGCCCGCACCCGCTCCTCCAGACCGGCCGGCGACACGCTCTTGCCGCCCGATGTCACCAGGATCTCCTTCTTCCGCCCGGTGATCGTCAGATAGCCGTCCTCGTCGAGCGCACCCAGGTCGCCGGTGGCCAGCCAGCCGTCGTGCAGCACCGCGGCGGTGGCCTTCGGGTTGCCCAGATAGCTGCCGAAGACGTTGGCGCCGTGCACCCACACCTCGCCGTCGTCGGCGATGTGCACGGTGGTGCCGGGGATAGGCTGCCCGACCGTGCCGTACCGGGTGCGCTCCGGCGGATTGGCGGTGGCCGCCGCCGTGGACTCGGTCAGTCCGTACCCCTCGTACACCGTGACGCCCGCGCCCTCGAAGAACAGACCGAGCCGCCGGTCCATCCCCGAACCGCCGGACATGGCGTGCCGGATCCGGCCGCCCATCGCGTCGCGGACCTTCCTGTACACGACCTTGTCGAAGAACTGGTGCTGCATCCGCAGCCCCGCGGAAGGGCCGGGGCCGGTCCCGAACGCCCGGTGCTCCATCGCCTCCGCGTACTTCACCGCTACGTCCACGGCCTTGTCGAAGGGCCCGATCCTTCCCTCCGCCTCGGCCTTGCGCCGGGCGCCGTTGAAGACCTTCTCGAAGATGTACGGAACCGCCAGGATGAATGTCGGCCGGAACGACACCAGGTCCGGCATGAGCGCCTTCGCCGACAGCTCCGGCTGATGGCCCAGCTTCGCCCGGCCGCGGACCGCCGTGATCTCGATGATCCGGCCGAAGACGTGCGCCAGCGGCAGGAAGAGGAGCGTGGCGGCCTCGTCGCCCGGCTTGGAGTGGAAGACCGATTCCCAGCGCGACGCCATCGTGTCCGCCTCGAACATGAAGTTGGCGTGCGTGATCACGCAGCCCTTGGGGCGGCCCGTGGTGCCGGACGTGTAGATGACGGTCGCCACCGTATCGGGCGTCACCGCCCGCCGGTGCCGGTGCACCACCTCGTCCTCGACACCCACGCCCGCCTCGACCAGCTCGGTCACCGCGTCCGAGTCCAACTGCCAGAGCCGCTTCAGCAGGGGCAGCCGGTCGATCACCGAGGCGATCGTCATCGCGTGGTCCTCGTGCTCGACCATGATCGCGGACACCTCGGCGTCGTGCAGCATCCAGAGGACCTGCTCGGCGGAGGACGTCGGATAGACCGGCACGGACAGGGCGCCGACCGTCCACAGCGCGAAGTCGAAGAGCGTCCACTCGTAACGGGTACGCGCCATCAGGGCGACCCGGTCGCCGAATCGGACACCGTGGGCGATCAACCCCTTGGCGAGCGCGAGCACTTCGTCGCGGAACGTCGCCGCGGTGACATCACGCCAGCGTCCGTCCGGGTCCTTCCGGCCCAGCGAGACGCGGTGCGGATCCTCCTCCGCATAGTCGAAGACGGCATCGGCCAGCCCGCCTACCTGGGGCGCGACCGCCATGGGGGGGACAGTGAACTCGCGCAATGACCTGCTCCTTGTGGCGCTCGGCACAGCGCCGTGACGCTACCCCACCGGGTGGCGCGGCGGGAGGGCCCGGAACGACCGGAGAGCGTGCCACCTGCACAGATCAGCCACAGATATCCGGCCAGATGGGCAAGGCTCGGGCGCGCTTCTGACGGTGGAGTAAGTAGCTCGCGCCGCAATCTCCACCGAATCTGTACGTCTCGGCCACTCCCGTCATGACGGCCAGGGGTATTCCGTACCTGCTGCCCCCTCTCTCCCCGCGCACGCGTGCGGTCATGCGCCGTCGCGGCCGCTGATCGCGTTGATCCCGCCGACGCCACGGATCAGCCGGTCCCCGCCCGCCAGGATCGCCGCCGCGAGCGCGTCCGCCGCCTCCTGCGCCGCGTCCCGGCGGCGGCCGTGCAGCAGGACGAAATCCACGTCGCCGAGTTCCGGCAGCCCCGCCCTGGCCGGTACGGGAGTCAGTCCCGGCGGGATGAGACCGCGGGTGTGCGCCATCACGCCGAGACCGGCGTGGGCCGCCGCGACGAGTCCGCTGAGGCTCGTACTCGTACAGGCGATCCGCCAGGACCGGCCGTGCTCCTCCAGCACCTCCAGGGCGCGGGCCCGGGTGAGACCCGGCGGCGGGAAGAGGATCAGTGGCACCGGGCGGTCCGGGTCGATCCGCAGGTGCGGTGCGCCGATCCAGGCCAGTGCGTCCCGCCAGACCAGTTCGCCGTGCGTGTCACCGGTCCGCCGCTTGGCGAGGACGAGATCGAGCCGTCCCGCCGCCAGCTGCCGGTGCAGCGTCCCGGACAGCTCCACCGTCAGCTCCAGCTCGACCTCCGGATGGTCGCGGCGGAACGACTCCAGGATCTCCGGCAGCCGGGTCTGCACGAAGTCCTCGGACGCCCCGAACCGCAGCCGCCCGCGCAGCCGCGTTCCGGTGAAGAACGCCGCGGCCCGCTCGTGGGCCTGCAGGATCGTCCGCGCGAAGCCGAGCATCGCCTCACCGTCCACGGTGAGATCGACCCGGTGCGTGTCCCGGGTGAACAGCGGGCGCCCCGTCGCGTCCTCCAGCCGCCGCACATGCTGACTCACCGTGGACTGCCGCACGCCCAGCCGGCGGGCGGCCTGGGTGAAGCTCAGCGTCTGGGCGACGGCAAGAAAGGTACGGAGCTGTGCAGGATCGTACACAGCGCCCAGGCTATCGCGAACCATGATGACAGTGAGAGTGGTATGCCGGATTCCCGTTCGCTGTGACCAAGAGCAGGATGGTGAGGGCACGACCTGAACGAGAGACGCGTGGAGCACATGAGCCGCCGCACCATCAAGCTGCCGTCCTGGCTGCCGATCGACCCGTACATCCTGGCGTTGATCGGCACGGTCGCGCTCGCGGCGCTGTTGCCCGCATCGGGGACCGCCGCGGAGGTCGCCGACGGTGCGTCGACCGGAGCGGTCGCCCTCCTCTTCTTCCTGTACGGTGCCCGCCTCTCGACCTCCGAGGCGCTCGACGGCCTCAGGCACTGGCGGCTCCACCTCACCGTCCTGATCTGTACCTTCGTCGCGTTCCCGCTGCTGGGACTGGCGGGCAAGGGGCTGGTTCCGTACGCCCTGACCCCGCAGCTCTACACCGGCTTCCTCTTCCTCTGCCTCGTCCCGTCGACCGTCCAGTCGTCGATCGCCTTCACCTCGATCGCCCGCGGCAACGTGCCGGCGGCGATCTGCGCCGGCTCCTTCTCCTCGATCGCCGGGATCTTCCTCACCCCGCTGCTCGCCGCAGCGCTGCTCGGCAACAGCGGCGGCGGATTCTCGGCCGACGCGCTGCTGAGGATCGGGGTCCAGCTGCTGCTCCCGTTCGTCACCGGCCAGCTGTTGCGCCGCTGGATCGGCGGCTTCCTCACCCGCCACAAGAGGGTCCTCGGCCATGTCGACCGGGGCTCGATCCTGCTGGTCGTCTATGCGGCGTTCAGCGAGGGCATGGTCGCCGGCATCTGGCACCAGGTCACCCCGGCGAGGCTCGGTGCGCTGCTGGCCGCCGAAGCGGTGCTGCTCGCGCTGATGCTCACGCTGACCTGGTACGGGGCGAAGCGGCTCGGCTTCGACCGAGGAGACCGGATCGCCATCCAGTTCGCCGGTTCGAAGAAGAGCCTGGCCTCCGGGCTTCCGATGGCCAGCGTGCTCTTCGGAGCACACACCGGCCTCGCCGTGCTGCCCCTGATGCTCTTCCACCAGATGCAGCTGATGGTGTGCGCGGTGATCGCGAAGCGGCGCTCGCGCGATCCGCAGGACGGACTCCGGGAGCGCCCGGGGATTTTGGCGAGCGGTGCGGTGGCGGAGGAGCCCCTTTCGGTGGGCTGACGCGCTCGCCCGAACCCGAAGGCGCCGATGACGGACGCCACGGGGGCCGGACCCGCCTGCGCCGGGGGCGCTCCCCGTCGGCCGGACCCCTGACCCGTGTCACGGGCCGGGCACCTCAGCCCTGGCCGACCGTCGCCTCCAGGGCGATGCGGTGCTCACCCGCGTACACGTTCATGGACGGACCCCGCAGGAATCCGACCAGGGTCAGTCCGGTCTCCGCCGCCAGATCCACGGCGAGCGACGACGGCGCCGAGACCGCAGCGAGCACCGGGATCCCGGCCATCACCGCCTTCTGCGCCAGCTCGAAGGAGGCCCGCCCCGACACCAGCAGAATCGCCCGGGACAGCGGCAGCCGGTCGTCGGTCAGGGCCCGGCCGACAAGCTTGTCGACCGCGTTGTGCCGACCGACGTCCTCCCGGATGTCGAGCAGTTCCCCGGTCTCGGAGAACAGCGCCGCCGCATGCAGGCCCCCGGTCCGGTCGAAGACCCGCTGCGACTCGCGGAGCCGGTCGGGGAGGGCCGAGAGCAGCGCGGGCTCGACCCGGACCGGGGGAGTGTCGGCGACCGGGTGCCGGGTGGTGGTGCGGACCGCGTCGAGGCTCGCCTTGCCGCACAGCCCGCAGGAGGAGGTCGTGTAGACGTTGCGTTCGAGTGTGATGACGGGGACCTGCACGCCGGGTGCGAGCTTCACATCCACCACGTTGTAGGTGTTCACACCGTCGGCCGTCGCTCCCGCGCAGTACACGATCGACTGCACCTCGGAGCCGTCACCGATCACGCCCTCGCTGACCAGGAAGCCCGCCGCCAGCGCGAAGTCGTCGCCCGGCGTGCGCATCGTGATGGCGAGCGGTCTGCCGTTCAGCCGGATCTCCAGGGGCTCCTCGGCGACGAGGGTGTCGGGGCGCGTGGAGACCGCCCCGTCCCGGATGCGGATGGTGCGGCGGCGCTCGGTGACCCGTCCCATGGCGGTTGAACCCGATTCTGTACGTGTTGGAAGCCGAAGCGGCCCTTGATGCTGAGGTTGCCGTGGGTCACCCGGTTGTCCTGCGGAGAGGTGACCTTGACGAGCTCATTGTCCTGCACATGGAGGGTGACGTACACGACACCCGATGGCGCGCTCGGGCGACAGTATGGCGCTGACCGCGCCCGCCGGGTCGACGCTGTCCGGCCGGTCGCACCGGCGCCCACAACTGCGACTTTCGCGGGGCTCTCCGTTCGGCACGGGACCGGGCGAGGGAACAGGAGATGATGTCAAGTCGACAGAATATTGTCTACAGTACGCGTTCGGGCGGGTCATGGGTGTTGTCAAGCCTCCAAGCCTCGGCCGGTAATCCTGTGGGAACACGTGCCCCCGTACCGGGCGGTAGCCACCAAGACTGGATAGTTCCTGCCATACGTAGCGAGGGGAACCTCTACATGACCGGCTCACGTGTCGTGGCGCTCGGCCACTATCAGCCCGCCAAGGTGCTCACCAATGACGACCTGGCGGCCATGGTCGACACCAGCGACGAGTGGATCACCAGTCGCGTCGGGATCAAGACCCGCCATGTGGGAGGCCCTGACGAGCCGGTGGACGAGATGGCCGGGCACGCGGCGGCCAAGGCGCTCGCCACGGCCGGACTCGACCCCGCCGACATCGATCTGGTCCTTGTCGCGACCTCCACCGCGATCGACCGTTCGCCCAGCATGTCCGCGCGCGTGGCCGCCCGCCTCGGCATGGCTTCGCCGGCCGTCATGGACATCAACGTGGTCTGCTCCGGCTTCACCCACGCCCTCGCCACCGCCGACCATGCGATCCGGGCGGGCGCCGCGACCCGTGCGCTGGTGATCGGCGCCGACAAAATGGCCGACATCGCCGACTGGACCGACCGCTCCACCTGCGTCCTGCTCGGCGACGGTGCGGGCGCCGCGGTCGTGGTCGCGGACCCGCAGGCCGGTGCGGAAGCTGCACCCGGAATCGGCCCCGTGCTCTGGGGTTCGGTGCCGGAGATGGGCCGCGCGGTCCGGATCGAGGGGACGCCGCCGCGCTTCGCCCAGGAGGGGCAGTCCGTCTACCGCTGGGCCACCACCCAACTGCCGCCCATCGCGCGCAAAGTGTGCGAAAAGGCAGGGGTCGCCCCCGAGGATCTCGCCGCGGTGGTACTGCATCAGGCCAATCTGCGGATCATCGAACCGGTCGCCAGGAAGATCGGTGCGGTCAACGCGGTCATCGCCCGGGATGTCGTGGATTCCGGCAATACGTCCGCCGCTTCGATCCCCATGGCCCTGTCGAAACTGGTGGAACGCGGCGAGGTCGACAGCGGCGCTCCGGCACTGCTTTTCGGGTTCGGCGGGAACCTCTCGTACGCGGGTCAGGTGATCCGTTGCCCCTGACTCCCATGGCGCTCGTAGACTGTAGACGATAAGCAATTGCTGTCGCCCGGAGAGGGACCGCGACGTTGTCCACAGGACTGCCGCAGGGGGCCCTGCCGAAGCTGGAACGGCCCGGTCCGCTGCGCGAGCGCGTCTATGAGGCGCTGCTCGAACTGATCACCACGCGTGCGCTCCGCCCCGGCCGGCATCTGGTCGAGAGTGAGCTGGCGGGGCACCTCGGTGTGTCCCGGCAGCCGGTGCGCGAGGCCTTGCAGCGACTGAACACCGAGGGCTGGGTCGATCTGCGTCCCGCCCAGGGCGCGTTCGTCCATGAACCCACCGAGGAGGAGGCGGACCAGTTGCTCTCGGTCCGCACCCTGCTGGAGGCCGAGGCCGCCCGGCTGGCCGCGGCCAACTCCGGCACGGCCGGCATCGCCGCCCTCGAAGAGCTCTGCGCCAAGGGCGAGCAGGCGGTTGCCGACGACGATGTGGATCTCGCCGTCGCCACCAACGCCGCCTTCCATGCCAAGGTCATGGAGCTGGCGGGCAATGTGGTGCTCGCCCAGCTCGCCGGACAGGTCGACCGCCGGGTCCGCTGGTACTACACACCGGTGGCCCGCCGGCGCGGCACCCGGTCCTGGATCGAACACCGCTCGCTGACCGCGGCGATCTCCTCGCGGGACGAGCAGCGTGCCACCGAGATCATGCGGGCGCACACGGAGCAGACGCGCAAGACGTATCACCAGCGCGAAGAGAGCTGATGCCCGTCGGTGTTCAGCGCGGCGGCGTGGGCTGTACGAGGCCGGACTGGTAGGCGATGACGACCAGTTGGGCGCGGTCCCGGGCATGGAGCTTGGCCATGGCGCGCTGGACATGGGTGCGTACGGTCAGCGGGCTGAGGACGAGCATGCCGGCGATCTCGGCGTTGGACTTTCCCTCGGCGGCCAGAGCCATCACCTCTCGCTCGCGGGCCGTGAGAACGGCGAGGCGTTCGGGCGGCACCAGGTGGCTTCCGGGTTCGGGCGTGGCGAGGAAGCGGGTGATGAGGGAGCGCGTGGCCAGCGGGGAGAGCAGGGAGTCGCCGGAGGCCACGGTGCGGATGCCGCTGCAACACCACGGCGGCGATGGCGATGCCAATCCCCTCGGCCCCTCCGCCTGCCGCCGGCTGGGTCGCCAGCGCGGTTCCGCCGACCTCGACGGTCAGGCCCGCGTCCCGGGTCTCCTGTACGGCGTCCTTCAGCGTCTGCTTGCTCGCGTCGGTGAGGTCGTCGGCCTTCACCTTGTAGGTGACGGTCGCGTACGCCGTGGAGGCGTCCTTGCTCACCGAATGCGCTTGGAAGGGGCTCACCGCACTGGCGACCTGAGCCCCGTCGGCCGTCTCGACCACGGTCTTCTCGATGGCCGACCGGTTCCCGGCCGCGGTGACCTTCTGCCCGTCGGGAGCGACGAAGACGATCCGGGTGCTCGCCCCGTCGGCCATGGACCCGGGGAAGCGCTGTTCCATCAGGTCGAATGCCTTCTGGGACTCGATGCCGGGCATGGAGGACCCCTCATCGGGGGCGGCGGGAGCTGTGACGGCGCTGAAGCCGACAGCGCCCAGCACCGCCGCCCACGGCAGGGCGACGTACCAGCGCCGCCGGAAGGCCAGACGGCCCAGTCGATATCCTGGCGACGCGGCATTCCAGGAGATCTTCCACCCCATCGCCGAACTGCTGCTGGCGCGCTGCGACGCGGTGTTGCGCATCGGCGGCCCCTCGGACGGCGCGGACCGGATGGTCGCGAGGGCCCGGGATCAGGGGCTGGACGTCTACACCCGTATCGACGACGTCCCATCCGCCCGGTGACGGCCGGCCTGGACACCCCCGACCGCCGTGGCCGTACCGGCCTGGACCGGCACGGCCGCGACCTGACCGGCAACCCGCGGTGCGAATCGAAGACGTGGAAGTGCTTTCCTGCGACTGGTACGTCCTGCGCCGGACGACCTTCGACTACCGGCACAGCGACGGCCACTGGAGCCGGGAGCAGCGGGAGACCTACGACCGGGGCGACGGCGCCACGATCTTGCTCTGCAACACCGATCACCGCACTGTTCTGCTGACTCGCCAGTTCCGTCTGCCCGCCTATGTCAACGGGCACCCCGACGGCATGCTGATCGAGACCGCCGCCGGGCTCCTCGACGGCGACAGCCCCGAGGAAGCCATCCGCAGGGAAGCCGTCGAGGAGACCGGACATATCATCGGCACCCCCGAGCGTGTCTTCGGGGTGTACATGAGCCCCGGCTCGGTCACCGAACGCCTGCACTTCTTCGCTGCCCCCTGCCGTCCGCGGGCCTCCGCCGCCGACGGGCACGGGATCGCGGCCGAGGGTGAGGACATCGCGACGGTGGAACTCCCCTTCGCAGAGGCGCTCGCGATGGTCCGCACCGGCGCCATCGCCAATGCCAAGACCATCATGCTGCTGCGATGGGCGGCCCTGGACGGCCCGTACCGGCACTCCTGATTGCCCGCCCGGCCACGGCGCGGGCCTCGAAATGCCTCCGCGCCGACGGCAGACCCACGACTCGACCGCACGGCTTTGTCCTCAGTGTGGAGAAAGTTGTGGCGGATTCCTGCGCAACTTCTTCCCAGTACCGGCAACCGCTGCTACGTTCCACTCGAAAGCCCGACGGACAGGCCGATGTGGCGGGGAGGGGCGCGTGAGACGTATGACGGCACGACCCGCGAATGCGCATCAGGCGCGACTGCTCCGGCTGTTGCGTGACGGAGGGCCCAACTCCCGGGCACAGCTGGGGGATCAGGTCGAGCTCTCCCGCTCCAAGCTCGCCGTAGAGGTGGACCGGCTGCTGGAGACCGGACTCGTCGTGGCCGACGGACTCGCCGCCTCCCGCGGCGGGCGTCGCTCGCACAACATCCGGCTCGCTCCCGCACTGCGCTTCCTCGGCGTCGACATCGGTGCCACATCGATCGATGTGGCGGTCACCAACGCGGAGTTGGAGGTTCTGGGCCACCTCAACCACCCCATGGACGTACGCGAAGGACCTGTCGCGATCTTCGAACAGGTGCTGTCCATGGCGGCCAAGCTCCGGGCCTCCGGACTCGCCGAAGGCTTCGACGGCGCGGGCATCGGCGTACCCGGACCGGTCCGCTTCCCCGAAGGCGTACCGGTCGCACCCCCGATCATGCCCGGCTGGGACGGCTTCCCGGTCCGCGAGGCACTCAGCCAGGACCTGGGCTGCCCCGTCATGGTCGACAACGACGTGAATCTGATGGCGATGGGGGAACAGCACGCGGGCGTCGCACGCTCCGTGGGCGACTTCCTCTGCGTCAAGATCGGTACCGGTATCGGCTGCGGCATCGTCGTCGGCGGCGACGTCTACCGCGGAACGACGGGCAGCGCCGGCGACATCGGCCACATCCAGGTCGAACCCGACGGCCGCGCCTGCGCCTGCGGCAACCGGGGCTGCCTGGAAGCCCACTTCAGCGGCGCCGCGCTGGCCCGCGACGCCGAGGACGCGGCGCGCGCGGGACAGTCGCAGGAGCTCGCCGCCCGACTGGAGGCGGCCGGGAAACTCACCGCCGCCGATGTGGCCGCCGCCGCGGCCGCCGGTGACGCCACCTCGCTCGACCTGATCCGCGAAGGCGGAAACCGGGTCGGCCAGGTCATCGCCGGACTCGTCAGCTTCTTCAACCCCGGACTGGTGGTGATCGGCGGCGGTGTGACCGGCCTCGGCCACACACTCCTCGCCAGCGTCCGGACCCAGGTCTACCGGCAGTCCCTGCCGCTGGCCACCGGCAATCTCCCCATCGTGCTGGGTGAGTTGGGGCCGGCCGCCGGAGTGATCGGCGCCGCCCGGCTCATCAGCGACCACCTGTTCTCACCGGCCTGATCCTCGACCGGTACGCACCACCGAACCGCCTCCCGCCCCTTGTGGCCGGGGGTCCGGGGGGTGACCCCCGGAACAGTACTGCGCCCTGCCCGCTCACCGGCCCCGCACCCGCCGAGGGGATTTGTCATGGCTCCAGAACCACCCCTGCTCACCATGTCCGGCATCACCAAGTCGTTCCCCGGTGTGCGCGCCCTCGACGGCGTGGACCTGGAGGTCCAGGCCGGTGAAGTCCACTGTCTGCTCGGGCAGAACGGCGCCGGCAAGTCCACCCTCATCAAGGTGCTCGCCGGGGCCCACCAGCCCGACGGCGGCGAGATCACCTGGCGCGGCGCACCCGTCTCGCTCAAGTCGCCGATCGCCGCCATGCGTCTCGGCATCGCCACCATCTACCAGGAACTCGACCTGGTCGAAGGCCTCTCGGTCGCCGAGAACATCTTCCTCGGCCACGAACCCACCGCCGCCCGCTTCGTCGTCCGCACCCGCGAAGGACGCGCGGCCGCCGCCGCACTGCTGAAGCGCCTCGGCCACCCCGAGATCGATCCCGCCCGTCCCGTCGGCGCGCTCTCCGCCGCCCAGCAGCAGATCGTCTCCATGGCGCGGGCGCTCTCCCATGACGTACGGCTCATCGTCATGGACGAGCCGTCCGCCGCCCTCGACCCCGACGAGGTCGCCAACCTGTTCCGTATCGTCGCCGGGCTCACCGCCGACGGGGTCGCCGTCGTCTACATCTCCCACCGCCTGGAGGAGATCCGCCGGATCGGCGACCGGGTGACCGTGCTCAAGGACGGGCGGGCCGTCGCCGTCGGGCTGCCCGCCGAGTCCACCCCTACGCGCGACATCGTTGCCATGATGACCGGCCGCAATGTCGAGTACGTCTTCCCGCAGCGCCCCGGGGCGCCCGCGGAGGACACCCGGCAGGACCCCGTGCTCACCATTGAAGGACTCGCCAGAGAAGGCGAGTTCGCCCCCGTCGACCTGGAACTGCGGCCCGGCGAGATCGTCGGGCTCGCCGGACTCGTCGGATCCGGGCGCTCCGAGATCCTGGAGACGATCTACGGAGCCCGCCGGCCGAGCACGGGCCGGGTCCTGGTCGGCGGGCGGCCGCTGCGCCCCGGCAGCGTCCGCGCCGCCGTCGCCGCGGGCATCGGACTCGCCCCCGAGGAACGCAAGGCGCAGGCCCTGCTGATGCTCGAATCCGTCACCCGTAACGTGTCGGTCTCCTCCATGTCCCGTTTCTCCCGGGCCGGTTGGCTCGACCGCGGAGCCGAGCGCCGGGCGGCCCGCGCCGCCACCCGCGAACTCTCGCTGCGCCCCGACAACCCGGACACCCCCGTCCGCACACTCTCCGGCGGCAATCAGCAGAAGGCCGTCCTGGCCCGCTGGCTGCTGCGCGGCTGCCGGGTGCTGCTGCTCGACGAACCGACCCGCGGTGTCGACGTCGGCGCCCGCGCCGAACTCTACGCCGTGATCCGCCGGCTGGCCGACGAAGGCCTCGCCGTTCTGCTGGTCTCCAGCGAAGTGCCCGAAGTGCTGGGCCTCGCCGACCGGGTGCTGGTGCTCCGCGAGGGCCGCGTCGTGCATGCGGCGGACGCCCGGGAGCTCGACGAGCACCGCGTACTCGACCTCGTGATGGAAGGGAGCCCGACGTCATGACTCAGCCCGTCTCCTCGGCGCAGCACGGTGGGCCGGACAAGGCGGCCCCGCCCGCCCCCGCCGCGCTGCCGCCCTCGAAGGGCGGCGGACTGCGCGCCCTCGGGGTGCGTGCGGACGTCCGTAACCTGTCGCTGCTCGGCGTCCTCGCCGTACTGATCGCCGTCGGCGGGTTCACCGAACCCGACGCGTTCCTGGACACCGGGAACCTGCAGCTGATCCTGACCCAGTCGTCCGTCATCGGCGTCGTCACCGTCGGCATGACGTTCGTCATCACCAGCGGCGGCATCGATCTGTCGGTCGGCGCGATGGTTGCGCTCGCATCGGTCTGGGCGACCACGCTCGCCACCCAGGAGTTCGGCTTCGCGGGGATCCTCTTCACCGCCGTGCTCGTCGGCCTCGGCGCCGGACTCGTCAACGGGCTGCTCATCGCGTACGGGAGGCTGGTGCCGTTCATCGCGACGCTGGCCATGCTCGCCTCGGCCCGCGGTCTCGCCCTGCAGATCACCGACGGCAAGACACAGATCGTCACCGTCCAGTCCGTCCTCGACCTGGGGCTGCCCGACTCTTACGTCCTCGGCATCCCGCCGCTGGTCATGGTCTTCGCCGCGGTCACCGTCATCGGCTGGCTGGTGCTGAACCGGACGACGTTCGGACGCCGCACGGTCGCGGTCGGCGGCAACGCGGAAGCGGCCCGCCTCGCCGGCATCGATGTACGGCGGCAGCGGCTCTATCTGTATCTGCTCTCCGGGCTCTGCTGCGGCATTGCCGCCTTCATGCTGATCATCCTGTCCGGCTCGGGACAGAACACCAACGGCAACCTGTACGAGCTCGACGCCATCGCCGCCGCGATCATCGGCGGCACCCTGCTCAGCGGCGGACGCGGCACGATCGTCGGCTCCGTCCTCGGTGTCCTCGTCTTCACCACCATCACCAATATCTTCGCGCTCAACAATCTGCAGACCGATGTCCAGCAGATCGCCAAGGGCGCGATCATCGTTGCCGCCGTCCTGGTCCAGCGCCGAACCTCGGCCCACGGGGAGACCTAGGAGCTGCCCGGCGGATCACGGCCGGGCCCTGATCCGCCGCACACCCCCAGCCCCCGGGCTCTCCCCACTCCACCTCACGCCATCTCACCCCATCTCCCCCGCAGTTCCGCATGCCACCCACGCACCGGATGAAGGGTTCGACAGCCATGCCAGAAACCAGCCGCAGAGGACTGCTCTTCGGCACCGCGGCCGTCTCCGCGGGCGCTCTCCTCACCGCTTGCACCAGCAATGAGCCCAAGAAGTCGCAGACCGCGCAGAGCAATCAGCCGGCTGCCGACGACAAGCCGGGCAAGCCCGTCACCATCGGCTTCGCCGGACCACAGGCCGACCACGGATGGCTCAACGCCATCAACGAGAACGCCAAGTCGCGGGCGGAGAAGTACTCCGAGGTGACCCTGGAGATCACCGAGGGTTCCAACGACACCGCCGCCCAGATCGGCCAGGTCAAGACCCTCATCAACAAGAAGGTCGACGTCCTCGTCATCCTCCCTGCCGACGGCAAGGCGCTCACCCAGGTCGGTCTGGAGGCGATGAAGGCGGGCATCCCCGTCATCAACCTGGACCGCATCTTCGCCTCACCGCAGGCCTACCGCTGCTGGGTCGGCGGCGACAACTACGGCATGGGTCTCAATGCCGGCACGTACATCGGCGAACAGCTCAAGGACAAGCCGAACGCCAAGGTGGTCGAGCTCGCGGGCATCGACAACCTGGAGCTCACCAAGCAGCGCAGCCAGGGCTTCGCCGACGCCCTCAAGAATTACTCCAACATCAAGCTGGTGGCCCGTCAGTCCGCGGATTTCACCGTCGAGTCGGGCCAGGCGAAAATGGCTCAACTCCTGCAGGCGCAGAAGAAGTTCGACGCGCTGTGGAACCACGACGACGACCAGGGAGTCGGCGCGCTGCGCGCCATCCAGCAGGCCGGCCGGGACGAGTTCCTGATGGTCGGAGGCGCGGGCGCGAAGTCCGCGATGGACGCCATCAAGGCCGACAACAGCGTCCTGAAGGCCACGGTTCTCTACCCGCCGACGATGGCCGCGTCCGCCATCGACCTGGCGCGTGCCCTGGGGCAGGGCAAGGGCATCGGCGGGCTCTCCGAACTGGAGATCCCGACCAGCCTCACCCTCTACTCGGCCGTCGTCACCAAGGACAACGTCGACCAGTACCTGCCGACGGGCTTCAGCTGATCCGCCGTCCAGGAGGGTGCTGACCCTCCTGCTGTGCGCCCACCGAACGACTGACGAGGAGGAAGTCCGTATGGCCCGTAGGGAAGAGACGGAGCAGGAGGCCGCAGCGCCGCCGACGACCGTGCCGAAGGCGACGCTCGGGGTCGGCATGGTCGGATACGCGTTCATGGGCGCCGCCCACTCACAGGGGTGGCGCACCGCCGGACACGCTTTCGACCTGCCGATGCAGCCGGCTCTCGCCGCGATCTGCGGACGCGACCGTACGGCGGTCTCCGCCGCCGCCGAACGGCACGGCTGGGCGGCGGCGGAGACCGACTGGCGTGCCCTGATCGCCCGGGACGACGTCCAGCTCGTCGACATCTGCACGCCCGGAGACAGCCATGCGGAGATCGCCATCGCCGCCCTGGAGGCCGGCAAGCACGTGCTGTGCGAGAAGCCGCTCGCCAACACGGTCGCCGAGGCGGAGGCCATGACGGAGGCCGCGGAACGGGCCAGGGTTCGCGGCCAGGTGGCGATGGTCGGCTTCAACTACCGCAAGGTGCCGGCGATCGCGTACGCACGGAAGCTGATCGCCGACGGCAGGCTCGGCACCCTGCGGCACGTACGGGCCACCTACCTCCAGGACTGGCTGGTCGACCCCGACTCACCGCTCACCTGGCGGCTCAAGCGCGAGCACGCGGGATCCGGTGCGCTCGGCGACCTCGGGGCGCACATCGTCGACCTTGCCCAGTATCTGGCGGGGGAGCTCCTGGTGGGGGTGTCGGCGGTCGCCGAGACCTTCGTACGGGAACGACCGCTGCTCGCCGGAGCGTCGGCCGGGCTCTCGGGCACCGCGGACAGCGGAGCACGCGGGGCGGTCACCGTCGACGACGCCGCCCTGTTCACCGGCAGGCTCGCCTCCGGAGCACTGGCCTCGTTCGAGGCGACCCGGATGGCGGCGGGCCGCAAGAACGCCTTAGGGCTGGAGATCAACGGCGAACGCGGCTCGCTCGCCTTCGATCTGGAACGCCTCAACGAACTGTCCTTCCACGACCACACCGAGCAGGCCACCACCGCCGGGTTCCGCCGCATCCTCGTCACCGAGCCCGCGCACCCGTACCTGGAGGCGTGGTGGCCGCCGGGCCACGCACTCGGCTACGAGCACACCTTCATCCACCAGGCCCGCGACCTGGTCCTGACGATCGCCGAAGGGGCGGACCCCGTTCCCTCGTTCGCCGACGGACTTCAGGTGCAACGGGTGCTCGCGGCGGTGGAGGAAAGCGCCGAGAAGAGCTCCGTACACACCCCCGTACCGTCCTAGGAGGTTCCGCGCATGCCCCGTCCCTTCACGCTCTTCACCGGTCAGTGGGCCGACCTGCCGCTGGAGGAGGTCTGCCGGCTTGCCCGGGACTTCGGTTATGACGGGCTCGAACTCGCCTGCTGGGGTGATCACTTCGGGGTCGACAAGGCTCTCGCCGACCCCGGCTATCTCGACGGGCGGCGGCAGCTGCTCGACAAGTACGGCCTGAAGTGCTGGGCGATCTCCAACCACCTCGTCGGCCAGGCGGTCTGCGACAACCCGATCGACGAACGGCATCAGGGCATCCTGCCCGCCCGGATCTGGGGCGACGGCGAGCCCGAAGGGGTACGGCAACGCGCCGCCGAGGAGATCAAGAACACCGCCCGCGCGGCCGCCGCCTTCGGGGTCCGTACCGTCATCGGCTTCACCGGCTCGTCGATCTGGCACCTGGTGGCGATGTTCCCGCCGGTGCCGCCGCGGATGATCGAGCGCGGTTACGAGGACTTCGCCGAGCGCTGGAACCCGATCCTCGACGTGTTCGACGCGGAGGGCGTGCGGTTCGCCCACGAGGTGCACCCCAGTGAGATCGCGTACGACTACTGGACCACGCACCGGGCCCTGGAGGCCGTCGGCCACCGGGCCGCGTTCGGGCTGAACTTCGACCCGAGCCATTTCGTCTGGCAGGACCTCGATCCGGTGGGCTTCCTCTACGACTTCCGGGACCGGATCTACCACGTGGACTGCAAGGAGGCCCGCAAGCGTCTCGACGGGCGCAACGGCCGTCTCGGCTCGCACCTGCCCTGGGGCGATCCGCGGCGCGGCTGGGACTTCGTCTCCGCCGGGCACGGTGACGTGCCGTGGGAGGACGTGTTCCGGATGCTCCGCTCGATCGACTACGAAGGTCCGATCTCGGTGGAGTGGGAGGACGCCGGGATGGACCGGCTGGCGGGCGCACCGGAAGCGCTTGCCAGGCTGAAGCGGTACGACTTCGACCCGCCGGCTGCGTCGTTCGACGCGGCATTCGGGGGCGGCGACTGACGGCTTCCCCCCGGGGCTCCATCCCCGGACTTCCGCTCCTCGATCGCGCCCTTTGAGCACGTCCGGCGTGTGAGGGCCGGGGTCCGGGGCCGGAGCCCCGGCGGGGCGGGGCGGGTGGCGGACAGGTCTGCGCTGCCCGGCGGCACGCGCGCCGCCGGGACGGTCCAGGCTGCCCAAAACCTCCTTTGTCCTGATCCAGGAAAAAGTTCAACTTATCTCCTGCGCAAGGGCTTTCCACCTCGGACGAACCCGTCTACCGTCCCCTTGGTGTACACGACATGACTCGCGTCACCGGAGCCCCGCCAGGCCCTCGGTGACCTGCGCGGCAGTCCCCGCGCGGAACGGCACGGCAGCACTCGCCCGTACAACCGGCACTCTCCGGAGGACAACTCGTGCACAGAACCAGAACCCGGCCCCGATTCCGTACATCCCTCGCCCTGCTCACCGGCGGCCTGCTTACCGCGGCCACCCTCGCCCTGGGCGCCCCGCCCGGTGCGGCCGCGTCGGGCCCGACCTCGCCGGCCGCGTCCGATGCGGCGGCGACCGAGGACTTCCAGCAGGTCACCCTCGCCAAGGGCGCCGCCGAGACCGGCGAACCCATGTCCCTGGCCGTGCTCCCCGACCGCAGTGTCCTGCACACCTCGCGCAACGGCGAGCTGCGGATCACCGACAGCGCGGGCAACACCAAGATCTCCGGCGTCATCCCCGTCTACTCGCACGACGAGGAAGGCCTCCAGGGCGTCGGCATCGACCCGGACTTCGACAGGAACCGGGCGATCTACCTCTACTACGCGCCCCCGCTGGACACCCCCGCGGGCGACGCCCCGGAGAACGGAACCGCCGCCGACTTCGCCAAGTTCGACGGCGTCAACCGGCTCTCCCGCTTCGTCCTCAAGGAGGACGGCACCCTCGACCTGAGCAGCGAGAAGAAGGTTCTCGACGTCAAGACGTCCCGCGGCATCTGCTGCCACGTCGGCGGCGACATCGACTTCGACGCACAGGGCAACCTGTATCTGTCGACCGGCGACGACTCCAACCCGTTCGCCTCCGACGGCTACACGCCCATCGACGAACGCCCGGACCGCAACCCGGCGTTCGACGCCCGGCGCACCTCGGGCAACACCAACGACCTGCGCGGCAAGATCCTGCGGATCAAGGTCGCCGACGACGGCTCGTACACCATTCCGGACGGCAACCTCTTCGCGCCGGGCACCGACAAGACGCGCCCTGAGATCTACGCGATGGGCTTCCGCAACCCGTTCCGCTTCAGCGTCGACAAGGCCACCGGCATTGTCTACGTCGGCGACTACGGGCCCGACGCGGGCGCGGCCGACCCCAAGCGCGGACCGGCCGGAACGGTCGAGTTCGCCCGGGTGACCGAGCCGGGCAACTTCGGCTGGCCGTTCTGCACCGGGAAGAACGACGCGTTCGTCGACTACGACTTCGCGACGAAGACGTCCGGCGCCGCCTTCGACTGCGACGCCCCGAAGAACACCTCGCCGCACAACACCGGTCTGGTCGACCTGCCCCCGGCGCAGCCCGCCTGGATCCCGTACGACGGCGGTTCCGTGCCCGAGTTCGGCACCGGCTCCGAGTCGCCGATGGGCGGCCCCGTCTACCACTACGACCCGAACCTCGACTCGCCCGTGAAGTTCCCCGAGGCGTACGACGGTGACTTCTTCGCCGGCGAGTTCGGCCGGCGCTGGATCAAGCGCATCGAGCAGGACGGCGACGGCAACGTCCAGTCCATCAACAACTTCCCGTGGTCCGGGACCCAGGTGATGGACATGGCCTTCGGCCCGGACGGGGCGCTGTACGTCCTGGACTACGGCCTGTCCTGGTTCGGCGGCGATGAGCACTCCGCGCTCTACCGCATCGAGAACGCCACCGGCGGCCACTCGCCCGTAGCCGAAGCCGCCTCCAACAAGACGTCCGGCGCCGCACCGCTGAAGGTGCAGTTCTCCTCGGCCGGCACCACGGACTCCGACGGCGACGCACTCACGTACGCCTGGGACTTCGGCGACGGCGGCACGTCGACCGCCGCGAACCCCACGTACACGTACCGGAAGAACGGCACCTACACCGCGACCGTCACCGCCAAGGACCCCACGGGACGCACCGGACTGGCGAGCGTCCATGTGACCGTCGGCAACACGGCACCCACGGTGAAGCTGGAACTCCCCGGTGACGGGCAGCTGTTCAGCTTCGGGGACAAGATCCCGTTCAAGGTGACCGTCACCGACCCCGAGGACGGCACGATCGACTGCTCTAAGGTCGAGGTCCGCTTCGTGCTCGGCCATGACAGCCACGGCCACCCGATCACCACGACCAACGGCTGCACCGGCACCATCAGCACCCAGGTCGACGGCGGACACGACCCGAACGCCAACATCTTCGGAGTCATCGACGCCTCGTACACCGACGGCGGGGGCGGCGGCCAGGCCGCGCTCTCCGGCCACGCCCAGTCGCAGCTTCAGCCCCGCCACCGGCAGGCCGAGCACTTCACCGCGTCGTCCGGCATCAGGACGTACGACAAGGCGGCCGCGCACGGCGGCAAGACGGTCGGCGACATCGACAACGGCGACTGGATCGCCTTCAAGCCGTACATCCTCGGTGACTCCACCAAGCTCACCGCCCGGATCTCGTCCGGCGGCGCGGGAGGCTTCCTCGAAGTACGGTCCGGCTCCGCGACCGGTAAGCTCCTCGGCTCCGCACCGGTGCCGGTGACCGGTGGCTGGGAGAACTTCCAGGACATCGACGTACCGCTGCGCGGCGTTCCGGGGAAGGCCACCGAACTCTTCCTGGTCTTCAAGGGCGGCGCCGGGGCGCTCTTCGACGTCGACGACTTCGAGCTCTCCAACAGCGCCCCCGACCGGACCGCCAGGCGGGTCCTGGTCTTCTCGAAGACGGCCGGCTTCCGCCACGACGCGATTCCCGAAGGCATCGCGGCGCTGAAGGAACTCGGCGCGACCAGCAACATCACCGTCGACTCCACGGAGGAGGCGGGCCAGTTCACCACCAGCAACCTGGCCCGCTACGACGCCGTCGTCTTCCTCTCCACGACCGGTGACGTGCTCAATGCCGACCAGCAGAAGGCGTTCGAGAACTACATCGCCACCGGCGGCGGCTACATGGGCGTGCACGCCGCCGCGGACACCGAGTACGACTGGTCGTTCTACGGCGGACTCGTCGGCGCGTACTTCGCCGGACACCCCGCGATCCAGCCCGTCACCGTCCGCGTCGAGGACCACAAGCACCCGGCGACCGCCCACCTCGACGACGCCTGGAACCGGACCGACGAGCTGTACAACTACCGCACCAACCCGCGCGACAAGGTGAAGGTCCTCGCCACGCTCGACGAGACGACCTACACCGGCGGCACCATGAAGGGCGACCACCCGATCACCTGGTGCCAGACCTACCAGGGCGGCCGCTCCTTCTACACGGGCCTCGGCCACACCAAGGAGTCGTACGCCGAACCTGCCTTCCGCCAGCTCCTCCTCGGCGGAGTCCGCTACGCGGCCGGACAGGTGAAGGCCGACTGCAAGCCGGACACCGGCTACCGGTCGATCTTCAACGGCAAGACGATCGAGGGCTGGAAGCAGGCGGGCCCCGGGAAGTTCAACGTCGTCGACGGTGAACTCCGCTCCGAGGGCGGCATGGGTCTCCTCACCTACCAGGCCAAGGAGCTGGGGGGGTACTCGCTGAAGCTCGACTGGAAGCTGGCGGGCGACGACAACTCCGGTGTCTTCGTCGGATTCCCGGAGTCCGACGACCCCTGGTCCGCGGTGAACAACGGCTACGAGGTCCAGATCGACGCCACCGACGCCCCCGACCGCACCACGGGCTCCATCTACGGCTTCAAGGCGGCGGACATCAAGGCCCGTGACCAGGTCCTGCGGCCGCCCGGCCAGTGGAACAGCTACGAGATCAAGGTCCAGGGCGAACGGCTCCAGGTCTTCCTCAACGGAGTCAAGATCAACGACTTCACCAACACCGATCCCGTCCGCAGCCTGAAGAGCGGCTACATCGGCCTCCAGAACCACGGAGCCGACGACCATGTGTCCTTCCGCAACATCGAGTTGAAGGAGCTGCCCGCCGCCTAGGCGACAGCCGCAGTCCGACGGCGGGCGGGGCAAAGGCCCTACCTCGCCCGCCGTCACCCTCCACCCTTGTCCGCCTCGATTCGATCAGCGCCCCGCTCTGTGCACTGCCCAGCGAGGATCCCCAGCCAGGGAGGCAGCCCGTGTCAGCACATGCCGTTCGTACCGGAGTCTGGTTCATCGGAGCACGCGGCTCCGTCGCCACCACCGCCATGGCGGGCTGCGCGGCCGTCGCGGCGGGGCTCCACCCGGCGGCAGGCATGGTCACCGAGACCGCGCCGTTCGCCGGCAGCGGGCTGCCGGCGCTGACCTCCCTGGTCTTCGGTGGACACGACACCGTCGGCTGTCCGCTCCCCAAACGGGCGGAGGCCCTGGCCGCCGGGGGAGTGCTCCCGCACGGGCTGCCCTCCGCCGTACGGACCGAACTCGCGGCCGCCGACGCCGAGATACGCCCGGGTGGCCCGCTGCCCGGCGACACCCGCACCGACGAGGAACTCATCGCCGCGTTCGCCGCGGACCTCACCGACTTCGGCCGCCGGGGCGACCTGACCCGCACGGTCGTCGTCAACGTCGCGTCGACGGAACCCGTCCCGGAGCCCGGTGAGAACCGGCTCCCCGCCAGCTCGCTCTATGCCGCAGCCGCGCTCCGGGCCGGCTGCCCCTACATCAACTTCACCCCCTCCACCGGACTGCGCGCTCCCGCGCTCCAGGACGCCGTCGCGGCCTGCGGACTTCCTCACGCGGGCCGCGACGGCAAGACGGGCCAGACGCTGCTCCGCTCCGTACTCGCCCCGATGTTCGTGCAACGCGCCCTGCCCGTACGGGCCTGGTCCGGCACGAACCTGCTGGGTGGCGGGGACGGAGCGGCGCTGGCCGACCCCGGCGCGGCAGCGGCCAAGAACGCGGGCAAGGAGCGCGTCCTCGCCGACACGCTCGGCGCGACGCCCGAGGGGGAGGTGCACATCGATGACGTGCCTGCGCTCGGCGACTGGAAGACGGCCTGGGACCACATCGCGTTCGACGGGTTCCTCGGCGCCCGCATGGTCCTCCAGACGACCTGGCAGGGCTGCGACTCGGCGCTGGCCGCCCCCCTGGTCCTCGACCTGGCGCGGCTGCTCGCCCGCGCCCAGGAGGTGGGCCTGACCGGCCCGCGGCCCGAACTCGGCTTCTACTTCAAGGACCCGGACGGCGGCCCCGCCGCACTGTCCGAGCAGTACATCGCGCTGCTGGCCTTCGCCGAACGGCTGCGGGGGGAGAAGTGACAGCTACCGTACGGGCCTGGGCCGAGCTGCTGCGGATCTCGGCGCTGTTCACCGTCCCCGGGGACGCACTCGCCGGGGCGGCGGCCATCGGACTGCGTCCCGGCCGCGGCACCGCGCTGGCCGTCGGCGCCTCCCTCTGCCTCTACGAGGCGGGCATGGCCCTCAACGACTGGGCCGACCGCGACGAGGACGCCGTCGACCGTCCGCACCGCCCGATCCCCTCGGGCCGGATCACCCCGGGCGCGGCCCTCACGGCAGCGGGCGCGCTGACGGCCGCGGGTCTGACCCTCGCCGCCCGCGCCGGACGCCCGGCCCTGACGGTGGCAACCGGCCTGGCCGCAACGGTCTGGGCCTACGACCTCCACCTGAAACACACCCAGGCGGGCCCGGCCGCGATGGCCACGGCGCGCGCCCTCGACCTCCTGCTGGGCGCCACCGCGACATGCGGGGCAGGCGCGAATCCGGAGCACTCCGGCACGCGCACGGTCACCGCGCCCGGCCCGGCGACAGGCCTCGTCCGGGCACCCGCGCCCACCCCGGGACCCGCAGGGAAGCCGCGCCGCGGACCGATCGCCCGGCTCGTCGGCAGGGGCGGCCGCGCCATGGCGAAAGCAGCCGCGGATGCGCAGCCGCGCCAAGGGGAGCGGTCCCGGCAAGCAGCCCTCCCGCTGCGCGCCGCACTCCCCGCCGCCGCCCTGCTCGGAGCGCACACCTACGCCGTCACCGCCGTCTCGCGCCACGAGGCGCAGGGCGGTTCCACCGTCGCACCCCTCTCCGCGCTCGCGGCGGTCATCGCGCTCGGCGCCACCGCGGCGCGCGAGCAGCGGGGGTACCGGGACGTGCCCCCGGCCCTGGGAGGCGGCGCGGCGGGGGACAACCACCGCCTCGTACCCGGAGCACCCGCACCCGCGAACACCCCCACCGGCCCCTCGCCCCGCCTCCTCGTCACCGCACTCACCGGTGCCTACCTCCGGACCGTCACCGAGCCGCTCCTCCACGCCACCTTGAACCCGTCCCCGCCGCTGACCCAGCGCGCTGTCGGCAGCGGCATCCGGGCGATGATCCCGCTCCAGGCCGCGCTCGCCGCCCGTGCCGGAGCGGCCGGCACCGGGCTCGCCGTCATGGGGCTCGTCCCTCTCGCCCGCACACTCGCCCGGAAGGTGAGCCCCACATGACCATCCGCCTCGGCTACGGCACCAACGGGCTCACCGACCTCCGCCTCGACGACGCCCTCGCGCTCCTCGCGGGCCTCGGGTACGACGGCGTCGGCCTCACCCTCGACCACATGCACCTCGACCCCCTCGCCCCGGACCTCGCCGCCCGCACCCGCCGCGTGGCGCACAGACTCGAACAGCTCGGGCTGGGTGTCACCGTCGAGACCGGTGCCCGCTATGTCCTCGACCCGCGCCGCAAGCACGGCCCGTCCCTCCTCGACGCGGACCCGGAGGCCCGCGCCGCCCGCACCCGGCTCCTGGTCCGGGCCGTCGAAGTCGCCGCCGACCTGGGCGCCCACGCCGTGCACTGCTTCAGCGGCATCACCCCACCCCACACCACACCCGATACGGCCTGGCAGCGGCTGACCGACGCCCTGGCCCCGGTGCTCGAAGCCGCCGACCGCACCGGCATCCCGCTCGCCATCGAGCCCGAACCCGGACATCTCCTCGCCGATCTCTCCGACTTCCACCACCTGCGCATCCTCAGCGGCGACCCCGAAGCACTCGGGCTCACCCTCGACATCGGCCACTGCCAGTGCCTGGAGTCCTCCTCACCGGCGGACTGCGTCCGGGACGCCGCACCCTGGCTGCGCCACGTCCAGATCGAGGACATGCGCCGGGGCATCCACGAGCATCTGCCGTTCGGCGACGGCGAGATCGACTTCCCGCCCGTACTCGAAGCGCTCGACACACTCGGCGACACCGGATACCGCGGCCTCACCGTGGTCGAACTGCCCCGCCACTCCCACGCCGGCCCCGAACTCGCTCGCACGTCCCTCGACTTCCTTCGCTCCCGCATCCCGTCGAAAGTCCCGAACGACTCCCCGAAGGGAGCAACGTCATGCCGATGACCCCGCAGACGCCCCCGCTGCAGACCCGCGGGCAACTCGACGGCCGGCTGAGCGGCGCCGCACGTGCCTGGCTCGACGAGGCGCTCGCCGAGGCTGCGGACGCCGCCGTCCACGAGGACACCGCACCCCGCGGCCCGTACGCCGCACCCCCGTGGGAGCTGCGGTTCGCCGCCGCGGGCCGGCACTGCGGACCGGAGCACGCCGACTCCGTACGCGCCCTGCTGCTCCTCGAAGCCCGAGCCACCCTCCCCGCCGTGACCAGGCTCTACGAACAGGGCACCGCCGCCGAGCGGCGCGCCGTCCTCCTCACCCTCCACCGGCTGGACCTCGGCCCCACCGCCCTCCACCTCGTCGAGGACGCCCTGCGCACCAACGACACCCGGCTGGTCGCCGCCGCCGTCGGTCCGTACGCCGCCGCCCACCTCGACACGCACCAATGGCGCCACGCCATCCTCAAGTGCCTCTTCACCGGAGTCCCCGTCGCGGCTGTCGACGCACTGGCCCACCGCGCCCACGGAGACGCGGAACTCGCCCGCATGCTGGGCGACTTCGCAGCCGAACGCACCGCCGCCGGCCGCACCGTTCCCGGCGACCTGCGCCGCGTCCTCACCCTCACGGCCGCCGCCCCCACGGAGGAGTCCTGATGCGCATCTTCGACCCCCACATCCACATGACCTCCCGCACCACGGACGACTACCAGGCGATGTACGACGCAGGCGTCCGCGCCCTCGTCGAACCCTCCTTCTGGCTCGGCCAGCCCCGCACCTCGCCCGCGAGCTTCTTCGACTACTTCGACGCCCTGCTCGGCTGGGAACCCTTCCGGGCGGCCCAATACGGCATCGCCCACCACTGCACGCTCGCCCTCAACCCCAAAGAGGCGAACGACCCCCGCTGTACCCCCGTCCTGGACGCCCTGCCCCGCTATCTCGTCAAGGACTCCGTCGTCGCCGTCGGCGAGATCGGCTACGACTCCATGACCCCCGCCGAGGACATCGCCCTCGCCGCCCAGCTGCAGCTCGCCGCCGACCACGGGCTGCCCGCCCTCGTCCACACCCCGCACCGGGACAAGCTCGCCGGTCTGCGCCGCACCATCGACGTGATCCGCGAATCCCACCTCCCCCCGGAGCGGGTCCTGCTCGATCACCTCAACGAGACGACCGTGAAGGACGCCGCGGACAGCGGCTGCTGGGCCGGTTTCTCCGTCTACCCGGACACCAAGATGGACGAGGACCGCATGATCGCGATCCTCAAGACCCACGGCACCGAGAAGATCCTGGTCAACTCGGCCGCCGACTGGGGCAGGAGCGACCCCCTCAAGACCCGGAAGGTCGGCGATGCCATGCTCGCCGCCGGGTTCAGCGACGACGACGTCGACCAGGTGCTCTGGCGCAACCCCGTCGCCTTCTACGGCCAGAGCGGCCGCCTGCAACTCGATCTCGCCACCCCCGATCCACTCCACGAGGGGAACTCCATCCTCCGTGGCGGGGAGTGACCCGATGCGCTTCCGCCACCCCGACGGATCCACCGTTCACCTCGCCTACTGCACCAACGTCCACCCCGCCGAGACCCTGGACGGTGTCCGCGCCCAACTGCGCGACCACTGCGAACCCGTCCGCAAACGCCTCGGCCGCGACCGCCTCGGTATTGGCCTCTGGCTCGCCGGGGACGCCGCGAAATCCCTGATCAACGACCCCGCCCAGCTGCGCTCCCTGCGCGCCGAGCTCGACCGCCGCGGCCTCGAAGTCGTCACCCTGAACGGCTTCCCGTACGAAGGGTTCGGCGCCGAAGAGGTCAAGTACCGGGTGTACAAGCCGGACTGGACGGACCCCGAACGCCTCGCCCACACCACGGACCTCGCCCGGCTGCTCGCCACCCTGCTCCCCGACGACGTCACCGAAGGCACCATCTCCACGCTCCCGATCGCCTGGCGCACCCCGTACACCGGCGACCCGGAAGCCGCCCGCACCGCACACACCGCCCTCAGCACCCTCGCCGAACGGCTCGACGCCCTCGCCGAGCTGACCGGCAAGTCCATCCGGATCGGTCTCGAACCCGAACCAGGCTGCACGGTCGAGACCACCGCCGACGCCGTCGCACCGCTCACCGCCGTCGGACACGACCGCATCGGCATCTGTATCGACACCTGCCATCTCGCCACCTCCTTCGAGGATCCGGACACCGCCCTCGACGCACTTGCCGCAGCCGGCATCCAGGTCGCCAAGTGCCAGCTCTCCGCCGCACTCCACGCCGAACAGCCGCACCTGGCCGAGGTACGCACCGCGCTCGCCGCCTTCGCCGAACCCCGCTTCCTCCACCAGACCCGCACCCGGACCACGCACGGACTGCGCGGCACCGACGACCTCGACGAGGCGGTCACCGGCCAGGCACTGCCCGACGGCACCCCGTGGCGCGCCCACTTCCACGTCCCGCTGCACGCACCCCCCGCCCCACCGCTCACCTCGACCCTCCCGGTGCTCCAGTCCACGCTGACCCGACTGGTCGGCGGAGCCCGGCCGCTGACCCGTCACCTGGAGGTCGAGACGTACACCTGGCAGGCGCTCCCCGCCGAGCTGCGCCCCCGCAGCCGGCCGCAGCTCGTCGACGGCATCGCCGCCGAACTCACCCTCGCCCGCGACCTCCTGGTCGACCTCGGCCTCAAGGAGCTCCCGTGACACCGGTCGAAACGGGCACGTCCCCTACCGGCGCCCCCACCCCCCTCCTCGTCCTCGACGTCGTCGGCCTCACCCCCCGGCTCCTCGACCACATGCCGCATCTCGCGTCCCTCGGCCGGTCCGGCACCCACGCCCCCCTCGGCACCGTGCTGCCCGCCGTCACCTGCGCCGCCCAGTCCACCTTCCTCACCGGCACCACCCCCGCCGAACACGGCATCGTCGCCAACGGCTGGTACTTCCGCGAGCTCGGCGACGTCCTCCTCTGGCGCCAGCACAACGGACTCGTCGCCGGGGACAAGCTCTGGGACGCCGCCCGCCGCGCCCACCCCGGCTACACCGTCGCCAACATCTGCTGGTGGTACGCGATGGGCGCCGACACCGACATCACCGTGACCCCGCGCCCCGTCTACTACGCCGACGGCCGCAAGGAACCCGACTGCTACACCCGCCCGCCCGCCCTTCACGACGAGCTCACCGAAAAGCTCGGCACCTTCCCCCTCTTCCACTTCTGGGGACCCGGCGCCGACCTCGTCTCCTCGCAGTGGATCATCGACGCGACCCGGCACATCCTGGACACCCGCCACCCCGACCTGGCCCTGTGCTACCTGCCGCACCTGGACTACGACCTGCAGCGCTACGGGCCCGACGACCCCCGCGCGTACCGGGCGGCGGCCGAACTCGACCGGGCCATGGCCCCGCTGCTCGACGACGCCCGCCGCGAGGGGCGCACCGTCGTCGCGCTCTCCGAGTACGGCATCACCCGCGTCGACCGCCCGGTCGACATCAACCGGGCACTGCGCCGCGCCGGCCTGCTGGAGGTCCACACCCAGGACGGCATGGAGTACCTGGACCCGATGGCCTCCCGCGCCTTCGCCGTCGCCGACCACCAGCTCGCCCACATCTACGTACGCCGTCCCGAGGATCTCGATGCGACCCGTGAAGCTCTCCAGGACGTCCAAGGCATCGAACAGCTCCTCGACGACGAGGGCAAGAAGGCTCACGGCCTCGACCACCCGCGCTCCGGCGAGCTCGTCGCCGTCGCCGACCCGGATGCCTGGTTCACGTACTACTACTGGCTCGACGACGCGCGCGCCCCCGACTTCGCGCAGCTCGTCGAGATCCATCGCAAACCCGGTTACGACCCGGTCGAACTCTTCCTGGACCCCCAGGACCCGTACGTCCGGGTCAAGGCGGCCACCGCCGTGGCCCGCAAGAAGCTCGGCATGCGCTACCGCATGGCGGTCGTTCCCCTCGACCCGTCACCCATTCGCGGCAGCCACGGCCGCCTCCCCATGAGCGACGAAGAAGGTCCGCTCATCCTCTGCTCCACCCCCCACGCGTTCACCGGCCCCGTCCGGGCCACCGAAGTGAAGTCCCTGCTCCTCAAGCTTGCCGGCCTCGCATGAGCCCGGTCCGCGCCCAGCGTTTCGAGCAATCTTCGAGAAAGAGAGAGACCGTGACCGCGTACAACGACGAATCCGGAACCGACGGCGCCCTGCGCCGCAGCCTCGGCGTCAGTCGCCGCCGCTTCCTGAGCACCTGCACGGCCGCTGCGGCAGCGGCGATCGCCGCGCCCGCCTTCGGCGCGTCGCCGGCCCTCGCCCAGACCGCATCCAGCAATGGGCAGGGCGTCGGCCAGGCTCTCGTCCCGGCGGCGAGACGAGGAATCATCCTGTACACCGTGCGCGACGCCACGGGCCGGGATCCGCTCACCACCGACCTTCCCTCGGGCTTCCGTGAGGTCTTCAAGGAGCTGGCCCGCTACGGCTACCAGCAGGTCGAGTTCGCCGGGTACGGCCAGCACGCCAACGCACCCGGCGGAAACAACCTCGAATCGGTGCAAGGCGCGAAGCTGCTGCGCTCGTGGCTGGACGAGTACGGGCTGCGCGCCCAGGGCAACCACGGCTTCATCCCGTCGTCCTGGCCGCTGAACCAGAGCGACCTGGACCAGTTCAAGCGCCACCTCGAGATAGCGAACATCCTCGGCATGGAACACATGGGCACCGGTGGCGACCCCACCGGCAGCGCCTACCGTGCCGACTGGGACGTGGCCGCCGACAAGTGGAACACACTGGGACAGATCGCTCAGGGTGCGGGCATCAAGCTGTACACCCACAACCACGACGCGGCCTACGGCTTCCTGCTCGACGGCGGTCCGCTGGACGCGCAGGGCCGCCCCACCCGCAGCTCCGGCATCCGCAAGCTCGAGTACTTCCTTCAGGTCACCGACCCGAAGTCCGTATGGCTGGAGATGGACATCTTCTGGGCGCACGTCGCTCAGTACAAGTTCCACACCTATACCGCGCACGACGGATCGCAGCAGGAGAACATCTTCGACCCGGCGGAACTGGTCCGCGGCAACACCAAGCGCTACCCGCTGTTCCACGCCAAGGACGGCATCGTCAACACAAGCAGCGGCAACGGTTACGACATGGTCCCCTTCGGTACCGGGGCCATCGACTACCGGACGTTCTTCCGTCGCGTCGGGGCGAAGAACTACCACAACCCGATGGTCGAGCAGGACAACGCACCGAGCTCGACCGTCCCCGCGCAGTCCCTGAACCATGCGCGGATCGGCTACGACAACTTGGCGGCGCTGCGGAAGTAGGACCATCGGCGGCACCGGACGGGCGGTCCGCGCCTCACCCCGAATTCCTGACATCGGGGAACAGCGCAAACGCCCGCCCGGTGACGTCAGGCACCGTGCGCTCCCCGGCCGTACTGCACGTGCACGAGCGACGACAGACCGTACACGCGCCGGGCCAACCGCTTCCGTATGCCCGCCATCCCCCCACTGACCCGGCAGCTGTAGTTCTTGATCGTTGACGGATTCGTGCTGGTGAGAGGTCCGATGGGGTGCCCGCAGGAACGAGTACGGCCACCGCGATGATGATCGTCTGTGACAACAGATCAGGACGCGGTGGCCGTGGGCGCCACGATAGCCGGTGGGGTGTGGAGCGAGTGTTTCAGGGCGGCGATGGCGGCGGTGGCCGCCTGCTTCCCGCGACGGGAGTCGCGGCTGCTGGCCAGGGACATGGCCGAGGCGATGCTGACGGGGCTCGAGACCCGCAACTGCTGGACGCTCGCTGAGGCGTTGGGGCACGCGTCGCCGTCCCGGCTGCAGCACTTCTTGTCCCGCGGCGTGTGGGATCACGACGCTGTGCGCGACCGGACGGCCATCTGGGCGGCCGGTGAACTCGCGGAGGAAGACGCCGTGTTGATCGTGGACGAGACGGGGGACGAGAAGTCGTCCACCGACGCCGTCGGGGCGGCCAGGCAATACTCCGGTGCGCTGGGCGGGATCGGTCTGTGCCAGGTCGCCGTCCATCTCACCTACGCCTCAGCACGTGGCCATGCCCCGATCGACCGGGCCCTGTACCTGGGCGCCGACTGGGCCGCCGACGAAGAACGCCGTCTGCTCACCCACGTCCCCGACGACGTGGGCTTCGCCACCAAGCCCGAACTTGCTGCCGCCATGCTCACCCGGGCCCGGCAGCTGGGCCTGCGTGCACGCTGGTTCGCCGGCGACGAGGTCTACGGCGGGCGCGAACTGCGCCGCAGTGCTCGCCGGCTCGGCTTCGACTACGCCCTGTCGGT
>NZ_JBICXB010000019.1:0-101901 GCF_043200055.1 Streptomyces sp. NPDC048496
GCTGGTGCGGGTAACCAGGGTGGTGCGGGTGACCAGGCTGGTGCGGGTAACCAGGGTGGTGCGGGTGACCAGGCTGGTGCGGGTAACCAGGGTGGCGCGGGTGACCAGGCTGGTGCGGGTAACCAGGGTGGTGCGGGTGACCAGGCTGGTGCGGGTAACCAGGGTGGCGCCGGTGACCAGGGTGGCGCGGGCAACCAGGGTGGCGCGGCCGACAATGGCGGTGGCAACGGCAACGGTGGCGGCACCGCCGGCAACGGCGGCAGCACCGGCCCGGCCACCGGTGGCGACACCGGCACCTGCACCGTCGACCTCGACGGCACCGTGTGCGCGGACAACACCGACACCGACTCGGTCGGCAACCAGCCGGTCGAGCAGGGCAAGGGCAAGGACGAGCTCGCCGAGACCGGTGCGGCCGAGACCACGTTCCTGCTGGTCGGCGCCGCGACGATGATCGCCGGTGGCATCGGCTTCCGGATCCTGCCGCGTCTGGTGAACGGTCGTACGGTCGCCTAAGGCCTCTTGGCCGCCAGGTACACCTACGTACACAGAAGGGGCCCGGGACATACGTCCCGGGCCCTTCCACGTACTCTCACTCCCGCCGTACGGGCGGCTGCGGGCAGCTACATGGTCTGGTGCGCCAGCAGCGCCAGCGCGCCCACCAGCACCACCAGCAGGGCGACCAGCATCGCCGGGTTCAGCCCCGCGAACGGTCCCTGGCCCTGATCCTGCTGCTGCAGCCGTGCCCGGCTGGCCCGGCATACGGGGCATCGGCCCTCGTTGACGGGCGCCGCGCAGTTTGCGCACACCAGTCGGTCATAGGTCATGCGCTTTCCTCCTCCCGCGCGGCGGAGCCGCATACGCTTTCTCTCCGCACAACGCTCCTGGAAACGCATCCGTTCCCCCTCCACTGTGCCAGGTCGCGCGGAATTCGGCGCGACCCGCCGGAGAACACCCGGTCCGTTCCGGTTCCGGTTGCGCCACCACCCGGTTCCGTTCCGCCATAAATCGCCCATCGCGGGACGCGCGCCTGCACGGCTGAGCCCGGTTCGCGTATGGTCACGCACACCTACTCCCGGCCGACCGTGGTGCATCCGTGATCCGATTCGACAACGTCTCCAAGACCTACCCGAAGCAGAGCCGTCCCGCTCTACGGGATGTGTCTCTCGATATCGAGAAGGGTGAGTTCGTCTTCCTGGTGGGCTCCTCCGGCTCCGGCAAGTCCACCTTCATGCGACTCATCCTCCGTGAGGAGCGCGCCAGTCAGGGCATGGTCCACGTCCTCGGCAAGGACCTCGCGCGCATGTCCAACTGGAAGGTGCCGCAGATGCGCCGCCAGCTGGGCACCGTCTTCCAGGACTTCCGTCTGCTCCCCAACAAGACCGTTGCGGAGAACGTGGCGTTCGCCCAGGAGGTCATCGGCAAGCCGCGCGGCGAGATCCGCAAGGCGGTTCCGCAGGTCCTCGACCTCGTCGGGCTCGGCGGCAAGGAGGACCGGATGCCCGGTCAGCTCTCCGGTGGTGAGCAGCAGCGCGTGGCGATCGCGCGGGCGTTCGTGAACCGCCCCATGATGCTGATCGCGGACGAGCCGACCGGCAACCTCGACCCGCAGACCTCCGTGGGCATCATGAAGCTCCTGGACCGGATCAACCGGACCGGGACCACCGTCATCATGGCGACCCACGACCAGAACATCGTCGACCAGATGCGCAAGCGCGTCATCGAGCTGGAGCAGGGCCGTCTTGTGCGCGACCAGGCCCGCGGCGTCTACGGCTATCAGCACTGAGCGGTCCCGGCCGCGCCGGAACCGCTGAGCATCGAGTACTGAAAGGACGCCATGCGCGCCCAGTTCGTCCTGTCGGAGATCGGCGTCGGTCTCCGTCGCAACCTCACGATGACCTTCGCCGTCGTCGTCTCCGTCGCCCTCTCGCTCGCCCTGTTCGGCGGCGCGCTGCTGATGCGCGAGCAGGTCAGCACGATGAAGGACTACTGGTACGACAAGGTCAATGTCTCGATCTTCCTCTGCAGCAAGAGCGACGCGGAGTCGGTGCCGAAGTGCGCCAAGGGCGCCGTCACCGCTGAGCAGAAGAAGGCGATCGAGACCGACCTCGGGAAGATGACGGCCGTCGAGAAGGTCACCTACGAGTCGGCCGACCAGGCGTACAAGCACTACCAGGAGCAGTTCGGCGATTCGCCGATGGCCGGCAACATCACGCCGGACCAGATGCAGGAGTCGTTCCGGGTCAAACTCCACGACCCGAAGAAGTACAAGGTCGTCGCCACCGCCTTCGCCGGACGTGACGGGGTGCAGTCGGTCCAGGACCAGAGAGGGATCCTGGACAACCTCTTCGGTCTGATGAACGGCATGAATGTGGCCGCGCTCTTCGTGATGGCGCTGATGCTGGTCATTGCGCTGATGCTGATCGTGAACACCGTCCGCGTCTCGGCGTTCAGCCGGCGCCGCGAGACGGGCATCATGCGGCTCGTCGGTGCCTCAGGCTTCTACATCCAGATGCCGTTCATCATGGAGGCCGCGTTCGCCGGTCTCATCGGTGGCGTGCTCGCCTGCGTCATGCTGCTGGCCGGGCGATACTTCCTGATCGACGGCGGACTGGCGCTCCAGTCGAAGCTCAACCTGATCCACTTCATCGGCTGGGACGCGGTCTTCGCCAAGCTGCCGCTGGTCCTCGCGATCGGCCTGCTGATGCCCGCCGTTGCCGCGCTCTTCGCGCTCCGCAAGTACCTCAAGGTGTGACATGCGCCCCGTGGGGTGTGCGGTCAACCGGCCGTGCGCCCTCGGGGCGTTGTCCTAGACTCGTCGCCATGTCGGGCCCTACGCATCGTCTCAGGCCCCGCGGCTTCGGCCGCGGGGCGGCCCTGACATTGGTCTTCGCGAGCGTCCTCGCCACGGCGGCGGCCACCGGGTCGCTGCCGCAGGGTGAGGAGAGGGCTGCGGCGACAAAGGCCCGTTCCGTCGCCTCCACCGCCGACCGCGACGAGATCGCCGCCGCGGCGGCCGAGGCGGTGGCCGACGGCAAGTCGAGTACGGAGGCGGCCGAGGAGGTCGTCAGTCGCAGCGGGGACCGCTGGGGCGCGGTGTACGACGAGCGGGAGTACGAGGAGTTCGAGCAGGCCCTCGACGGCTCCTACACGGGCGTCGGCCTGGCCGCGAAGCGATCCGCCGACGGACTGGTCGCGGTGGCCCGGGTCCATCCCGGCGGCCCCGCCGACCTGGCCGGCATCGAGCCCGGCGATCTGCTCCGTACCGTCGACGGGCGCCGGATCGACCGGCGTCCCGTCTCCGAGGTGGTCGCCCTGCTGCGCGGGGACCGTACGGGCGCTGCCGCCGGCACCACCGTCGTGCTGGGAGTCCAGCGCGGCGTCACCGGCCAGGCCAGGACGCTGACGCTGACCCGGGCCCGGCTCACCACCGAGGCCGTCACGGTCCGCAGGGTCGGGGCGAAGCAGCTCGGACCGGACCGTTCCGATTCCTCCGCGGCTGTACTGATCAAGGTCGACTCGTTCACCAGGGGCTCGGGCGCCAGGATCCGTGACGCGGTCCGGGACGCACCGGCGGGCGCCGGGGTGCTGCTCGACCTTCGGGGCAACTCCGGAGGGCTGGTCACCGAGGCGGTGGTCGCCGCCTCCGGATTCCTCGACGGCGGACTGGTCGCCACGTACGACGTGCACGGCGTGCAGCGCGCCCTCTACGCCACGCCGGGCGGTGACACGGACCGCCCGGTCGTCGTCCTCGTCGACGGCGGCACCATGAGTGCGGCCGAGCTGCTGACCGGAGCCCTCCAGGACCGGGGCCGTGCCGTCACCGTCGGCTCGCGCACCTTCGGCAAGGGGTCCGTGCAGATGCCCAGCAGACTCCCGGGCGGCTCGGTGGCCGAGCTGACCGTCGGCCACTACCGCACGCCGGCGGGCCGCAGCGTCGACGGCCGCGGCATCACCCCGGATCTCGTGGTCACCTCCCGGGCCCTCCAGCGGGCCGAGACAGTATTGAGTGGCCTCGGGGGCGGGTCGTAGTGCGAAAATGGCCACACTATGGCTAAGGAAAAGGACACAGGGCGCAAGCTCATCGCGCAGAACAAGAAGGCGCGGCACGACTACCACATCCTCGACACCTACGAGTGCGGTCTCGTACTGATGGGCACCGAGGTCAAGTCGCTCCGGCTGGGCCGGGCCTCGCTGGTGGACGGCTTCGTCCAGATCGACGGGAACGAGGCGTGGCTGCACAACGTGCACGTCCCCGAGTACGTGCAGGGGACCTGGACCAACCACTCCGCCAAGCGCAAGCGCAAGCTGCTGATGCACCGGGCCGAGATCGACAAGCTGGAGTCGAAGTCGCAGGAGACGGGGCACACGATCGTGCCACTCGCGCTGTACTTCAAGGAGGGCCGGGTCAAGGTCGAGATCGCGCTCGCCAAGGGCAAGAAGGAGTTCGACAAGCGGCAGACGCTCCGCGAGAAGCAGGACCTGCGCGAGACGAACCGCGCGATCTCGGCGGCCCGGCGGCGGCAGCGGAGCGCCTGAGCGAGGCCCGCCGGGAATAGGCTGGCACCGTCGCACGTTGGTCACGTACGATGGCACTGCACTCCACGGCGGGTGCGCGCATTTGAAAAAACAACATGGGGATGATCGGTTTCGACAGCGGATGTCGAAGCAGGGGAAGCGTGTCGAGGAAGCGGCAATGATCTCGTAAACCATATGTCGCAACCAATAATCGCCAACACCAAGCGCGATTCCTTCGCCCTCGCTGCCTAAGTAGCGACTTGCGAAGTGTCAGCCCGGGGGTGATCCCGACCCGGATCCTGGCATCATCAAGGGATCTAAACTTCTAGGCCCGGTCACGGGGCCTGGAAGGAAATCAAACAGTGACTGAGCCCGTCGGAGACTTGTTCGCGTGATTTCCGGGGCTGAGAAAAGCGCAGCGAACTGCACACGGAGAAGCCCTGATTCTGCACCGTTGGACGCGGGTTCGATTCCCGCCATCTCCACAATTCCCATGTGAACGAGGACCCCGTTGCCCACCGGCAGCGGGGTCCTCGTTCTGTGTGCGGGTACGGCGTCCTCGCGCCGGTGCGGGGTCACGCGCCGTTGCCGCGCACGCGGATCCCGGCCGCCGCCACCGCGAGCGCCAGCCCCGCCGCGCACCCCGGCACCACGTACGCCGTGACCGTCCCGGCGTGCTCCACCATCCAGCCGCCGGTCGCCGAACCGGCCGCTATTCCGCCCAGCAGCGCGGTGACGGAGAGCGTCATGCCCTCGTTCAGCCGACCCTCGGGGGTCAGCCGCTGCACCAGCGTCATCCCGGTGACCATCGTCGGCGCCGTCGCCGCGCCGGCCAGCAGGAGACTGCCGGCCAGCGCGAGGAGCGAATCGGTCGAGGAAGCGGCGAGCAGCGGCAGGGACATCAGCGCCGTCATCCCGGCCAGGCACCACAGGAGCCGCCGCCGGATGTTCACGGCCGGGCGGAGCGACCCGTACAGCAGTCCCGCCACGCACGAGCCGCCCGCCTGGAGCGCCAGGATCGCGCCTCCGGCGTGCGCGATCGTGACGACCTCCATGGCGCCGAAGACCGCGCCGGTGGCCAGGAAGGCGGCGAGCAGTGCGGGCATACCCCGGGTGCGCAGCGGGGAGCCCGCCCGGGTGCGGGGCGCCACCGGGGGTTCGGTGGCGCGCTGAGCGGCGAAGATCAGCACGCCCGTCATCAGCAGCACCGCACCGATGAGTGTCCCGGCCTCCGGGAAGAGCGCCGCGCACAGGAACGCGGCGAGGGCGGGGCCGAGCATGAAGCACAGCTCGTCCGCGGCCTGTTCGAAGGAGTTCGCGGTGTGCAGGGCGGCCGGGTCGCCGCGGTGCAGATGGGCCCACCGGGCACGGGACATGCCACCGGTGTTGGGGGTGGTGGCGGTCGCGGCGTAGGCGGCGAAGAGCGTCCAGTCCGGGGCGTCGTAGTGCACACAGAGCAGCAGCGCGAGCGAGCCGAGTACGGCGATGGCGGTGGCGGGCACGGCGATCCGGGCCTGGCCGTACCGGTCGACGAGCCGGGCCGTCCAGGGCGCGACCACGGCGGTCGCGGCGAGCCCGGTCGCGGTGACCGCCCCGGCCAGGGCGTACGAACCGCGCGACCCGGCGATCATGACGACCGCGCTGACGCTGAACATGCCCATCGGCAGCCGGGCGATCAGATTGCCCGCCGTGAAGGCGCGGGCGCCGGGCGTGGCGAGCAGCCGGCGGTACGGGTTGGTGGAGGCGCGGCGGACGGGAGCGCCGGTCCGCGGGGCGATCACCAGCATGTCTCCGGAGACGGCATGCAGGGGCGTGGTGGGAGTGTCGTACGGCATGGCTCAACCCTCGCGGTGGCCGGCCCGTGCGGTCCAACACCTGCTCCGCACCCATTCACGCACCTGTGTTGTAAATTCGGGCCCGTGACCTCCTCCGATATCGATCCGCGGCTGCTGCGCGCCTTCGTCGCCGTCGCCGAGGAGCTGCACTTCACCCGTGCCGCCGCCCGGCTCTACCTGGCCCAGCAGGCACTCAGCCGCGACATCCGCCGACTGGAGCGCGAGCTCGGTGCGGAGCTGTTCGTACGGAGCACCCGCCAGGTCTCCCTCACACCCGACGGCGAACGGCTGCTGCCGCACGCCCGTCGGGTGATCGCCGCCCACGAGGACCTCCGCGCCGCCTGGGCGGTGCAGACGCGCCCGCTGCTGGTCGATGTCAGCGTCCCGATCGGGACGGGTCACCGACTGCTCGGGCTGGCCCGCGACGAGGCGCCGGGAGTGGAGTTCGTGGCGCGCTATCTGAGCGGGCTGACGGGGGCGGCGGCGGAGATCCTGGCCGGGCGGCTCGATGTCTCCTTCGGCCGGGTCGCGGGGCTGGATCCGGCGGTACGGGCGGGGCTGGCACATCAGCCGGTCTGCTTCGAACGGCTGACCGTCCTGCTGCGCGACGACCATCCGCTGGCCTCGCTCGACCGGGTCCCGATGGGGGCGCTGACGGGGGAGCAGCTGTACGCGGCGGCGGGCAACCCGGCCACGGCGGAGTGGACCGACCTCGCGGAGCGGCTCTTCGCGGGGCGGGGGATCGAACTGGTGGCCCCGTTCCCGGAGATCGTGGGCGAGGAGGAGTTCGTCCGGGTGGTGCGCAAGCAGGGCTGGTCGGTGCTGGCGAGCACCGAGTTCATCGAGGTGCCGGGGATGGTCGTACGGCCGCTGGTCGACCCCGTACCGCTGTCACCGGTGTCGCTGGTGTGGCGCAAGGGGCTGAAACACCCGGGGGTGGACGCGCTGCGGCGGGTCGCGGCGGGGGTGACAGCAGCGGAACGGGGGCTGGAGGTACCCGCCGGGAGCTGGCTTCCCGAGGGCGATCTGGCACTGATGTCGCAGAGGTGAAGGGGCGGCCCGGAGACGGCTCAGCGGGTCGGGCGGCGCTGGCGGCGGCCGCCGGAGAACGCCAGGCCGGCGAGTCCGGCGACGAGCACCACGAACGGGACGGCGACCGCCACCGATCCCGCGTCCTCGATGCGCTCATGCAGCGAGGGGACCTGGGCCAGGGCGAAGAGGCCGATGCCGGCCATACCGATCCCCCAGGCCCGGGGGCGTGCCACGTATCCGGACAGCCACGGAGGCAGCCATCGCAGGACTGCCGCGGCGCAGCCGGACAAGGTGGCGGCGAGGCCGACCGTGACGAGGATGACCGACATGCCGTTCTCGATTCTCGTGAAGTGCGCGCACGATAGGAACATTTGTCCGGGAGGTGGGGCCGATTGGCTGATTGGTTGCCCAACGATCCATCAACTCCCGAACGGATAAACATGGATCGGGCGTGCAGTTATGGACCTGCCGACCGGCCGCAGGCCGTGTGAAAACGGCGCATCTCGCACGGTGAGCATCACCCGTTCAGGGCTATTTTCGTCAGCTTCGTGCGCTACATTCATCCTCCGGGTGCAAGGTGCTGAGGGGCGCGCGGACTGGGCGGGGGCCCGGTTCGCCGGTACGTGACCGGCTCAAACGTGCGCGCCCGTTTATCCGAGTGGGGAATGTGCCTACACCTGTGGAATATTGGCGTGATGGTGCCTGGTCAGGGCACACGCACGAATGGAACGACGTCACCGTCCAGCGCGACGGTCTCGGGCGTCAGCTCTCCGAGCTCTCGGCCGAACCGGGAGCCCCCGAAGGCTCCGACGGTCCGGTCTTCGTCGACGAGAGCGGCCGGCGCAGCAAGACGTTCAGGCGTCTGGGCTGGGTCCTTGCCGCAGTCTGCGCCTGTTACGCGGTGACGCTGGTCGTCGCCCTGCTCAGTGGTAATTCCACTGCGCCGTGGCTGCCGCTCTCCGGCCAGAAACAGCACAAGAAGGCGGAAGAGGTCCGGGTGCCGCCCACTCCGTCGGGCAGCGCGGACACGGTCGTTCCGGTGGGCGCGGCACCGGGCGCCACGGTGGCGGATCCGGTGACCGACGTCCGCGCGAAGCCTTCGGGCAGCGCCGGGTCCAGCGCCCCGTCCGCGTCCGCGTCCGCGTCCGCATCCAGCAAGGCCTCGTCGAAGCCCACCGTCGGCGTCACCCACACGGGTGCCACCGCCGGCGGTGGCACGAAGCCCGGCCCGGCGACGTCGGCCCCGGAGTCGCCCGCAGCCACCACGACGCCGCCCGTCGATCCCGGTCCCACGCCGTCGCCCAGCCAGCCCGCCGAGTCCCCGGATCCTCCCGTGCAAGAGCAAGAAGGCACCCACTAGATGACCACCCCCGCCTCGCGGGGCAGGCACAACAGACAGAAGCGGAACAGGCGGCGCAGGCTTCCCATGCGCTATCTGCTGCCGTCCGTATTCCTCGTTGCCCTGCTCGCCATGCTGATGCTGCGCGGTTACGTGCACAGCGAAATCCTCGCCGATCACCGCATTCAGGCCCCGGCGGCCACGGACCGTGTGCCCGACACAATCCTCGACGGCGGTCCGGTCATCGATGCCCGGAGCACCACCGGGCCCGCCAAGTCGCTGACCGTCCCCGATCACCGGATCGTGCTGACCTTCGACGACGGCCCCGACCCGGTGTGGACCCCGCGGGTCCTCGACGAGCTGAAGAAGTACGACGCGCACGGCGTCTTCTTCGTCACCGGAACCATGGCATCGCGCCACCCCGGACTCGTCCACCGCATGGTCGAGGAGGGGCACGAGGTCGGGCTGCACACCTTCAACCACCCCGATCTCTCCTACCAGTCCCACTCCCGTATCGACTGGGAGCTGTCCCAGAACCAGCTGGTGCTGGCGGGCGCGGCGGGTATCCGTACGTCCCTGTTCCGGCCCCCGTACTCGTCGTTCGCCGACGCGATGGACAACAGGTCCTGGCCGGTCGCCCAGTACGTCGGCACCCGCGGCTACCTCACCGTCGTCAACAACACCGACAGCGAGGACTGGAAGCGCCCCGGCGTCCCCGCGATCATCGAACGGGCCACGCCCGAGGACGGCAAGGGCGCCGTCATCCTGATGCACGACTCCGGCGGCGACCGGTCCCAGACCGTGGCCGCGCTCGGCGAGTTCCTCCCGCGAATGCAGCAGCAGGGCTACACGTTCACCAACCTCACCACCGCTCTCGGTGCCCCCAGCGCGCACACCCCCGTGACCGGGCTCGCGCTGTGGAAGGGCAAGGCGTTCGTGTACGCCGTCGGCCTCGCGGAGAACCTCACCGACGTGCTGGTGGCCGGGCTCGCCGTCGTCGGGGTGCTCGTCCTCGCCCGCTTCGGCCTGATGCTGCTGCTGTCCTTCCTGCACGCCCGTAAGGTCCGAGGGCGGGACTTCGGCCGGGGACCCGCGTACCCCCGCCCCGTCTCGGTGCTGGTACCCGCGTACAACGAACGCGAATGCATCGCCAACACCGTGCGCTCCCTGGTGGCGAGCGACCACCCCATCGAGATCATCGTCATCGACGACGGCTCCAGGGACGGCACGGCGGACATCGTCGAGGCGCTGCGGCTGCCGAACGTCCGCGTCATCCGCCAGCGCAACTTCGGAAAGTCCGCCGCCCTCAACAACGGCATCGCACACGCCCGTCACGACATCGTCGTGATGATGGACGGCGACACGGTCTTCGAACCCGCCACCGTCCGTGAACTCGTCCAGCCGTTCGCCGACCCGGAGGTGGGCGCCGTCGCCGGGAACGCCAAGGTCGGCAACCGCGACTCGTTGATCGGTGCCTGGCAGCACATCGAGTACGTGATGGGCTTCAACCTCGACCGCCGGATGTACGACATGCTGCGCTGCATGCCGACCATCCCCGGCGCGGTCGGCGCCTTCCGCCGTGATGCGCTGGACCGGATCGGCGGCATGAGCGAGGACACCCTCGCCGAGGACACCGACGTCACGATGGCGCTGCACCGCGACGGCTGGCAGGTCGTCTACGCGGAAGACGCCCGCGCCTGGACCGAGGCGCCGGAGACCGTGCAGCAGCTGTGGTCGCAGCGGTACCGGTGGTCGTACGGCACCATGCAGGCGATCTGGAAGCACCGCCACGCCGTCATCGAACGCGGACCGTCCGGCCGCTTCGGGCGCGTCGGCCTGCCGTTCGTCGCCCTGTTCATGGTCGTCGCCCCGCTGCTCGCGCCCCTCATCGATGTCTTCCTGCTGTACGGGCTGGTCTTCGGCCCCACCCAGAAGACCGTCGTCGCCTGGCTCGGAGTCCTCGCGGTGCAGGCCGTCTGCGCCGCGTACGCCTTCCGGCTCGACCGGGAGCGCATGACGCATCTGATCTCGCTGCCCCTCCAGCAGATCCTCTACCGGCAGCTCATGTACGTGGTGCTGCTCCAGGCCTGGATCACCGCACTCACCGGCGGCCGGCTGCGCTGGCAGAAGCTGCGCCGTACCGGAGTGGTGGAAGCACCCGGCGCGATGGTGAGCCAGCGCAGGCGCGTCAATGATCGGAGGCCCGTCGCATGACGAGCAGCTACACCCCCGCGTTCCCCTCGCCCCACCCGGTCCCGGCACCGGTGCCGGGACAGTCCGCCGCACCGTCGGCCGAGACCACCGCCCCGACCGCCCCGAAGAGGCCGGGCCGCGACCGCTATCTCGACCTGCTGCGCGCCGTCGCCCTCGTCCGTGTCGTCGTCTTCCACACCTTCAACTGGGCCTGGCTGACGGTCGTGTTCCCCTCCATGGGGGTCATGTTCGCCCTCGCGGGGTCGCTGATGGCACGCTCGCTGGACCGCCCCGCCCCGGCTGTCGTCCGCGCCCGGCTCCGCCGTCTGCTGCCCCCGATGTGGGTGTTCGCCGCGGTCGTCGTCCCGGTCATGTTCGCCCTCGGCTGGAAGCCCCTGAAGGAGGAGGGCATCTGGTGGTTCATCAAGCTGGGCTGCTACCTCCTTCCGGTCGGCGCCCCGCCGTACCCCTGGGAGAACGGATCGGCGGGCGGCTTCCTGGAGGTGTCCTGGGCGGACCAGGCCGTCGGCCCGCTCTGGTACATCCGGGCCTACCTCTGGTTCGTGCTCGCCTCGCCGCTGCTGCTGAAGGCCTTCCGCAGGATGCCCTGGCCGACGCTGCTCGCCCCGCTCGGCCTCACCGCCGTGTTCGGCACCGGACTGGTCACCGTCCCCGGGGAGACCGGCGAGGGGCTCGTCGACTTCGCGGTGTTCGGCTCCTGCTGGATTCTTGGTTTCGCCCACCACGACGGGCTGCTGAAGAAGATCCCGCGCTATCTGGCGGTCTCGCTCGCCGCGCTCACGATGGCGTTCGGACTGTGGTGGGCCTCGGCGCATCTGACGGAGGAGGGCTGGAATCTCGACGAGATCCCGCTGGCCCAGGCGACCTGGTCGCTCGGCTTCTGCGCGATCCTGCTCCAGTACGCACCGTCCTGGCAGCAGCTCCCCGGCAGGCTGGCCCGCCTGGACGGCCTGATCACCCTCGCCAACAACCGCGCGGTGACGATCTACCTCTGGCACAACGTGCTGATCATGGCGACCTCGCCGCTCATAGACCAGTTGTGGAACGTCCCCTGGGTCGGTGACCACCTCGGTACGTACATCAACTCCTCGTACGCGGAACTGATGCTGGTCCTGGTCTGGCCGCTGCTCGCGCTGATGATCCTCGCGGTCGGCTGGGTCGAGGACGTCGCGGCGAAGCGCAGCCCCCGGCTGTGGCCGACCGGTGCGTCCAGGAGACGGAGGCACGCACCGGCCCCGCAGCGACCGTCCCCCCTCACCGGGCCGCCGCCGGTCCGGTGAGAGCAAGGTTGCCCACCGGTCACCTCGCGGCGCCGGAATGGCCCTGCTGCACACCATGGCCCGCAGGCCGGGCCGGGTGGTGGCCCGCACGGACCTGCTGTGCGCCCTGCCCGGCAGCGGTACGGACGAGCACGCCGTGGAGACGGCGATGGCCCGGCCGCGTACGGCACTCGGTGTGCCGCGGCTGATCCAGACGGTCGTCGAACGCGCCTACCGGCCGGCGCTGAACCCGGCGGCGGACGCCACGTACACGGACTCCTGAGGGCGCAGACGGGCCGTCAGGAAGATGGCGCGCAGGAGCAGGGCGAGCGCACCGGTGCACAGGACGGCCCGCACGGCGTTCCAGGCGACCCACGCGTCCTCGAACCGTTCCCGCACGGCGGCGGGATCGGCGATCCGTGCCGGATTCCCCGCGTCCGCAAGGGCGTTGTTGAGCGGGACGGAGACCCCCGAGGTGAGCAGGAAGGCAACGGCGTACACCGCGAGCGCGGCGAGGATCCACCGGCGCGGGCCGGGGCAGTGGCGCTGTTGCCAGGCGGCGACGCCGGTGAGGATCAGCGCCCCGAAGAAGCCGGTGAAGAAGACCGGGTTCTGGATGACGTCATTGATGTTCTGCATGACCTCGATGAACGTCCGGTCGTCGCTGCGGCCGAGTGCGGGCATGACCGCACACGAGAAGACCTGGAACGCGCCGGCGACCAGGCCGGTGGCGACGGCCGCGCCGCCGAGGACGAGGTGGTGGAGGCTGCGGGAGGGACGGGTGGTTGTCATGTCTTCCAGTGAAGTCGCGTGGGTGGCGCCGCTCCATCGTTCAAACGCGCAGCTCCATACGCGGGCGTCCAGGGCGGACCCGGGGCGGTCGGCGCGGCGTGCCGCAACGGATGCGGGAGCGGAACGACCGGCGGAAGCCGGCGTCGTGAGGGGAGCGGGGGGGCGAGGGCGGTCGAGCGGGCCGGAGGCGCACCGGGCTACCGTGCAGGGATGATCAATGACACTTACCGGCTCGACGCGGAGGTACGACTCCGTCCCGCCACCCCGGGCGACGCCGCCTCGTTCGCCGATGCGCTGACCCGCAGCCGTACGTACATGCAGCCCTGGGAACCCGTACGGCCCGACACCTTCTACACCGAGCAGGGCCAGCGGGAGCGCCTGGCCGGGATACTGGCGGACCGTGAGGCGGGGCGGGTGATGCCCTGGGTGATCGCCGATGCCGAGGACCGTGCGGTCGGCGGTTTCACGCTCTCCAACATCGTGCTCGGGCCGTTCTGCAGCGCCGTGCTCGGCTACTGGGTCGATGTCACGTACGCCGGACGCGGTCTGGCCACCGCCGCCGTGCAGCGGATCTGCACCGTGGCCAGGAACGAGCTTCGGCTGCACCGGGTGGAGGCCGGGACCGTGCTCGACAATGTGGCGTCCCAGCGGGTGCTCACCAAGTGCGGCTTCGAGGAGTTCGGTACGGCTCCGCGCTATCTGCACATCAACGGCGAGTGGCGGGACCATCGGTTGTTCCAGCGGATCCTGCACGACGGCCCGCCGGCAGGCTGAGTCCGTCGGCCCTGCGCGCCCCGGTCTACGCCGCGTGCCGGACGTGCAGATGCCCGTCGAGCGGTCACGGCGCGCGGGCCGGCCGAGATCGTCGCCCATGCCCCCACCGTACGCGGGGAGTTCGGCGACGGCCCGAGTGGTGGGAGGGGTTACGGGCCCGGCCGCCGAGGGGCACTCTGGTGGTGGCTCCCACCGGCGACCCCAAGGCGGTGACATGCACATGGCGGCGGGCAGAGGCTCGTGCGACTGGCGGTTCGACTCAGGGCGGCTCTGCCTGGACCTGGTGGCGACGGGGATCGGAACCTCCGGTGCCTGCGAACTGCTCGACGGGACCGACCGGCTCGCCGACTGGCTGGTGGCCGCCGGACTCGTACCGAAGGGCACATGTCTCGACGCCGTCGACGAGACCTGGCTGCTGAACTTCCGCCTGTTGCGGACGGGCGTCGACCGGCTGCTGACCGCCGAGCTCGGCGGCCGCGGCGCCGAGGGCGTGCTGGAGCGGGTCAATGACCTCGCCGCCGCGCCGCCGCCGGGACTGCGGGCCGTGCGCGCCGGGAACGGTGTTCTGGTACGGGCGTTCAGCGCCGAGCCCGAGTGCGGGGCGCTGCTGGCCGTCGTCGCCCGCGACGTCGTGGAACTCCTGACGGACCCGGAGGCCCGGGCCGGGCTCCGCCGCTGTGAGGGCGACACCTGCCGACGGCTCTACCTCGACACGTCACGGGGGAGGCGCCGCCGCTGGTGCTCCAGCGAGGTGTGCGGGAACCGGGAGCGGGTGGCCCGGCACCGGAGGCGGGCGGCGGCGCTCGCGGCCCCGGCGGATGTGTCCGCGTGAACCGTCGTGCACAGGTACATCGTGTCCAGGTAAGACCGACCGGCTTTGAATGGATCGCGGCCCGCCTCCGTATTCGATGGCCAAGGAGCTCTACAGGGTCTCGACCGGGAGGTTCGGGTGCGCAAGGATGCGGCCGTGGCCGATGACCGTCCGCACAGGGCACGACATCGCAGTGAACCGCCCGCGTCACCCTCCGCCGTTCCGGACGAGGAACTGATACGGGCGCTCTACCGCGAACACGCCGGATCGTTGCTCGCGTACGTGCTCCGCCTCGTCGCCGGCGACCGTCAGCGGGCCGAGGACGTGGTGCAGGAAACGCTCATCCGTGCCTGGAAGAACGCCGGTCAGCTCAACCGGGCGACCGGCTCTGTCCGCCCCACCGGCCCCACAGGTCCGCGTGGCCGCCCCGTGTTCCCCGGCGGTCCGGGCAGCTTCGGCGGTCCCGATGACTTCGGCGGTTCCGGTTCCGGCGCGGCGGTGGAAGGGCCGGAGCACGACGCCGCCGGTGCGTACGTCCTGGGCATTCTGGACGACGCCGAAGCGTCCGCCTTCGAAGCGCATCTGGCGGGCTGCGCGCTCTGCGCCGCCCATCTCGACGAGTTCGCCGGGATGGAACCCATGCTCGCGATGCTCGCCGAGGCCCCCGCCACCGTGCCGGGCGCCCGCCGCGTCCCGTACGTCCCGGAGCCGCCCGCACCCCGGGTGCTCGACCGGCTGGTCGACGAGGTCGCGGCCGAACGGGCCCGGCGCAAGCGACGCGGCAGGTATCTGGTGGTGGCGGCGGCAGCGGCGCTGATCATCGGCGGTGCGGTCGTCGCGGTCATGGCCACCGGCGGCGACAGCGGCACGACCCAGGCGGCCGACCCGCACCCCACCAGCCCCGCCGAGGACGCGTTCTTCCAGCACATGCAGGAGAAGGTGCGGGCGACCGACCCCACCACCAAGGTCGCCGCCACCGTGGGCATGGAGAAGAAGGCGTGGGGCACGCACGCGGGGCTGGAGCTCAGGAACGTCAGAGGTCCGGAGAAGTGCAGCCTGATCGCCGTGTCCAAGAGCGGCGACCAGGAGGTCGTCACCTCCTGGTCCGTCCCGAGGTGGGGCTACGGCATCAAGGACTCCACGCACCCGTCCGCGAAGTACCCGCTCTACGTCCACGGCGGGGCGGCGATGGACCGCGCCGACATCGACCATTTCGAGGTGCGGACCTTCGACGGCAAGCGGCTGGTGGACATCGACGCGTAAGGGATGTCCCGTCATCCCCGGTGGGTCGGCGCACGGCGTCGGATGCGGTGCGTCGCAGGGCGGAGGAGCGTCATCGTACTGGGCGTATTCGGGCGTTCCGACAACGCGGCGAGGTGCCGTGGCTGTCGTCGTGCGCCCGCCAGGGATGACGGGACAGCCCTGAGGACGGCAGCGGGAAATCGGGCCGCGGAGGCACCCGCCAGGGGGGCCGACGCGCAATCGATACCTGCGACGCGCATGATCCGGGCCCGCTGCAGGTGCGCGACGGGCCCCCTTCGCATAAGGTTGACGGCTGCCCAATGCACGTCAGAAGGGGGCCTCGGTGGCCGCGCAGGATGCCGCTGTCGATTCGTTGCGGGACCGGGAAATCGGTGTCGAGCAGGAACATCTCGACCGTGTTTATCACCGCCTTGAGGAGAAGATCCACGAGGCGGAATTCCTCATGAACGATGCCGTCAAGCGCGGCCAGGTCGGGACCCCGGGTGCGCTCGCCGAGCGCGACGCCCAGGTGTTCCGGGCCGGGATCCACCTCAACCGGCTGAACAGCGAGTTCGAGGACTTCCTCTTCGGGAGGATCGATCTGCTGCTCGGCAAGGACGGTGAGCGCGGCCCGGACGGCGCGTACACCTCCGTCGAACCGGCCGACGACGCCGTACGCGACGACAACACCGCCGACATCGCGGAGACGCTCCACATCGGCCGGATCGGGGTCCTCGACGCCGACTACGCACCGCTGGTCATCGACTGGCGGGCACCGGCCGCCGCGCCGTTCTACCGGTCGACGCCGAAGGATCCGGGCCGGGTGGTGCGACGCCGGGTCATCCGCTCCAAGGGCCGCAAGGTCCTCGGGGTCGAGGACGACCTGATGCGCCCGGAGCTGACCGCGTACAAGGACGGCCACAAGCTGCCCGTGATCGGTGACGGCGCGCTGATGGCGGCGCTCGGCCAGGCCCGCAGCCACACCATGCGGGACATCGTCTCCTCCATCCAGGCCGAGCAGGACATGGTGATCCGGGCGCCCGCCGCCTCCGTCACCGAGGTCTCCGGCGGTCCCGGCACCGGCAAGACCGCCGTGGCCCTGCACCGCGCCGCGTACCTGCTCTACCAGGACCGGCGGCGGTATGCGGGCGGCATCCTCGTCGTCTCGCCGACCCCGCTCCTCGTCGCGTACACCGAAGGGGTGCTGCCCTCGCTCGGCGAGGAGGGGCAGGTCGCGATCCGTGCGGTCGGCTCGCTCTCCGACGAGGCGGCGGGTGTCGAGGGCGCCACCACGTACGACGAACCGGCCGTCGCGCGGATCAAGGGCTCCTCCCGGATGCTCCAGGTGCTGCGCAAGGCGGCCCGCGGGGCGCTGGAACAGCCGCGGACCCCGGGCGCGCCGCAGAACGAGCAGGACGGCCAGCTGTCGTTCGGCGAGCCCGACGGGTCCGGGGACGGGGCTGCTGCGCCCCTCACCACCCCCACCCGGCTGCGCGTCGTCGCCTTCGGCGCCCGCGTGGAGCTGAACGCCGACGAGCTCCACCGCATCCGGCAGTCCGTCCTCGGCGGCACCGCCCCGGTCAACCTGCTGCGCCCGCGTGCCCGCAGGCTGCTCCTGGACGCCCTGTGGAACAAGTCCTCCGGCCGGGGCCGCTACACCGACCCGGAACTCGCCGCGGAACTGCGTACCTCCTTCGACGAGGACGTCTCCACCGAGACGCCGTTCCTGGAGTTCCTGAACGCCTGGTGGCCCGAGCTCACCCCGCGCGGGGTGCTCGCCGCGATGGCCGACGAGAAGCGGCTCGGCCGGTGGGCGCGCCGGGTCCTCAACCAGGGCGAGGTGCGCCGCCTCGCCCGCTCGCTGAAGCGGCTGGACAGCGCCGGCCAGGGCCCCCTGTCCGTGCACGACGTGGCGATCCTCGACGAGTTGCACACCCTGCTCGGCACCCCGCACCGGCCGAAGAAGAAGCGCGAGTTCGATCCGCTGGACCAGCTCTCCGGTCTGGAGGAGCTGATGCCGCAGCGCGAGGAGACCCAGCGCGAGCGGGCCGAGCGGCTCGCGGCGGAGCGCACGGAGTACACGCACGTCATCGTCGACGAGGCGCAGGACCTGACACCCATGCAGTGGCGCATGGTCGGCCGTCGCGGCCGGACGGCCACCTGGACGATCGTCGGCGACCCGGCACAGTCCTCCTGGTCGGATCCCGACGAGGCGGCCCAGGCGCGCGACGAGGCGCTCGGAAAGCGCCCGCGCCGCCACTTCACGCTCACCGTCAACTACCGCAACCCGGCGGAGATCGCGGAGCTCGCGTCGAAGGTGCTGGCGCTCGCGATGCCCGGCATGGAGTCCCCGGCCGCGGTCCGCTCGACGGGCGTGCGGCCCCGCTTCGTGGCCCTGCGCGACGGCGATCAGGCCGGGACCGTACGGGAGGAGGCGCGGCGGCTCCTCGGCGAGGTGGACGGCACGGTCGGTGTCGTCGTCGCGATGCACCGGCGCGCGCAGGCCCGGAAGTGGCTGGCGGAGCTCGGCGACCGGGTGGTGGCGCTGGGCAGTCTGGAGGCGAAGGGCCTGGAGTACGACGCCACGGTGGTCGTCTCGCCCGCCGAGATCGCGGACGAGTCACCGGCCGGTCTGCGGGTGCTGTACGTGGCGCTGACCCGGGCGACGCAGCAGCTGACCGTGGTGTCGGGGGAGCGGGACCTGCCCGACGAGGACGGTGTGCCGGACCTGCTGAGGGACTGAGCCGGAGACCGGCGGGGAGAAGTCGACCCGAGATGGGGGAATCACTTCTCCGGGGTCTTTGTTAGCCTGGTGTCGGCACCGGCTCGATCCAAGCCCCCGGGCCCAACCTTCGTCGCCACGAGCGACCACTTGCCGCGAGGCGAGCATGGCGGGTCGGTGCCGCTCAAGTGAAAAGACAGACCCGTGTCACCTTCCGGTGGCGCGGGTCTGTTCTTGTTTGTGGCCCTGGCGTGTCCGTTGCCCCGGTGGGGGGTTCCACTCAACACCCTCTATCTCGTATGGTGGAAACTACTTTCCGAAACGCGGCAGTCATTACCGGCTACCCGTCAGTAGGTGCGAATATCGGGAAGCGCGTCCGAGGTGAACGCCCCGGCCGCGTGGCAATGAAGCTAGGGAAAGCGAAGGACTCGGCCATGGCAACGGCGCCCAGCGTCTCGTACTCGATGACGGTCAGGCTGGAGGTGCCCGCGAGCGGCACAGCGGTCTCCCAGCTGACCACGGCCGTGGAGTCCTCCGGCGGTTCGGTCACCGGCCTCGACGTGACCGCTTCCGGTCACGAAAAGCTCCGGATCGACGTCACCATCGCGGCCTCCTCCACCTCGCACGCGGACGAGATCGTCGAAGGTCTGCGCGACATCGAGGGTGTCGTGCTGGGCAAGGTCTCCGACCGTACGTTCCTGATGCACCTCGGCGGCAAGATCGAGATGGCGTCCAAGCACCCCATCCGCAACCGTGACGACCTCTCGATGATCTACACCCCGGGTGTGGCGCGGGTCTGCATGGCGATCGCCGAGAACCCCGAGGACGCCCGCCGCCTCACCATCAAGCGCAACTCCGTCGCAGTTGTGACGGACGGCTCGGCGGTGCTCGGTCTCGGCAACATCGGCCCGATGGCGGCCCTGCCGGTCATGGAGGGCAAGGCGGCCCTCTTCAAGCGGTTCGCCGGCATCGACGCCTGGCCGATCTGCCTGGACACCCAGGACACCGACGCGATCGTCGAGATCGTCAAGGCGATCGCCCCCGGCTTCGCGGGCATCAACCTGGAGGACATCTCCGCACCCCGCTGCTTCGAGATCGAGGCACGGCTGCGCGAGGCCCTCGACATCCCCGTCTTCCACGACGACCAGCACGGCACCGCGATCGTCGTCCTGGCCTCGCTGACCAATGCACTGCGCGTGGTGGGCAAGGGAATTGGGGACGTACGGGTCGTCATGTCCGGCGCCGGAGCGGCCGGTACGGCCATCCTGAAGCTGCTCATCGCCGCGGGCGTCAAGCACGCTGTCGTCGCCGACATCCACGGTGTGGTACACGCGGGCCGCGAGGACCTGGTCTCCGCCGAAGTCGATTCGCCGCTGCGCTGGATCGCCGAGAACACCAACCCCGAGTCGATGACCGGCACCCTCAAGCAGGCGGTCGTGGGCGCCGACGTCTTCATCGGCGTCTCCGCGCCGAACGTGCTGGGCGGCGACGACGTCGCGGCGATGGCGGACGACGCGATCGTGTTCGCGCTCGCGAACCCGGACCCCGAGGTGGACCCGGCAATCGCCCGCCAGACCGCAGCAGTTGTCGCCACCGGCCGCTCCGATTTCCCGAACCAGATCAACAACGTGCTGGTCTTCCCGGGCGTCTTCCGCGGTCTGCTGGACGCTCAGTCCCGCACGGTCAACACGGAGATGATGCTGGCCGCGGCCCGCGCCCTCGCCGACGTCGTCGCCGAGGACGAGCTGAACGCCAACTACATCATCCCGTCGGTCTTCAACGAGAGGGTCGCGGGAGCGGTTGCCGGAGCCGTCCGGAACGCCGCGAAGGGTGCCGGGGGCGCTGTGACGGGCCCGGGGGACCTCGGCTGAACCACCCACTCACAGAACCCACCACGGCCCCCGCCGTCGCCGCCCACGGCCGCGGTGCCCCCCACGTCGACCTGACCGACGGCGCGTCGCGTGTCGCGGCACCCCAAACGCCCCTTTAGGGTGGGCGGGCAGCGAGCCCCGCAGAGGTCCGCACCCGCTGCGGACCGCTTCAGGGAGTCGACGGAACGTCACCACGACGAGGCAGTGGCGCTTTTCGTGTGACTCCGGAGGGTGCCGGATTGGCTTTCCCGCCGCAGGTGGGGGCAGGATGCTTCCCCAAGGACTACGTCCAGGGGAGACCCCACAAGGCGCGAGGTCTCACGACAGACCCGGCTTCGGGGACTGTCCGAGGGCCCTGGCAGCATCGGCTTCGATCTCACGCCTCACAGGCAAGAAGAACACGGGAGTAACAACATGAACCGCAGTGAGCTGGTGGCCGCCCTGGCCGACCGCGCCGAGGTGACCCGCAAGGACGCCGACGCCGTGCTGGCCGCGCTCGCCGAGACCGTCGGTGAGATCGTCGCCAAGGGCGACGAGAAGGTCACCATCCCCGGCTTCCTGACCTTCGAGCGCACCCACCGTGCCGCTCGCACCGCTCGTAACCCGCAGACCGGCGACCCGATCGACATCCCGGCCGGCTACAGCGTGAAGGTCTCCGCGGGCTCGAAGCTCAAGGAAGCCGCCAAGGGCAAGTAGGCCCCGTAGGCGCGACGGAGGGCGGTCACCCCGACAGGGTGACCGCCCTCCGTCGTACCGCCCGCAGAAGCGGCCCTGACGGCCTTCCCCGCGATAGTGAGTGGATCGGCGAGCGGCGTCGTAGGCCGTCGGGAGCCCACTCCCTGTCGTGGGAGAGGCCGTGAGCCCTTCGGCGGCCGCCGGACCCTTCCGGCAACCGAAAACGGGGGCCCGGGGGCAGCGCCCCCGAACCCCCGATCCGGCTCTCGGCCGTCAGACCAGCGAGCCGCCCGGCAGCTCGACCTTCGCTCCGAGCTTCTCCAGCTTCTCCATGAAGTTCTCGTAGCCACGGTTGATCAGATCGATCCCGTGCACCCGCGACGTCCCCTGTGCCGCCAGCGCGGCAATCAGGTACGAGAAACCGCCACGCAGGTCAGGAATGACCAGATCCGCGCCCTGCAGCTTCGTCGGGCCGGAGACGACCGCCGAGTGCAGGAAGTTCCGCTGGCCGAAGCGGCAGTCGGAGCCGCCCAGACACTCGCGGTAGAGCTGGATGTGCGCGCCCATCTGGTTGAGCGCGGAGGTGAACCCGAGCCGGGACTCGTACACCGTCTCGTGGACGATGGACAGCCCTGTGGCCTGCGTCAGCGCCACGACGAGCGGCTGCTGCCAGTCCGTCTGGAAGCCGGGGTGCACGTCCGTCTCCAGGGCAATGGCGTTCAGCGCGCCGCCCGGGTGCCAGAAGCGGATGCCCTCGTCGTCGATCTCGAAGGCGCCGCCGACCCGGCGGAAGGTGTTGAGGAACGTCATCATCGAGCGCTGCTGTGCGCCCCGTACGTAGATGTTGCCCTCGGTCGCCAGCGCCGCGGACGCCCAGGAGGCCGCCTCCAGGCGGTCCGGGATCGCCCGGTGCGTGTACCCGTCGAGCCGGTCGACGCCCGTGATGCGGATGGTCCGGTCGGTGTCCATGGAGATGATCGCGCCCATCTTCTGCAGTACGCAGATGAGGTCCTCGATCTCCGGCTCCACGGCCGCGTTGGACAGCTCGGTGACACCTTCGGCGAGCACCGCCGTCAGCAGCACCTGCTCGGTGGAGCCCACCGAGGGGTACGGCAGCCGGATCTTCGTGCCGCGCAGCCGCTGCGGGGCCTCCAGGTACTGGCCGTCGGCCCGCTTCTCGATCGTCGCGCCGAACTGCCGCAGCACGTCGAAGTGGAAGTCGATCGGCCGTCCGCCGATGTCGCAGCCGCCGAGTCCCGGAATGAAGGCGTGGCCCAGCCGGTGCAGCAGTGGGCCGCAGAACAGGATCGGGATGCGCGACGAGCCCGCGTGGGCATCGATGTCAGCGACGTTGGCGCTCTCGACATGGGTGGGGTCCAGGATCAGCTCGCCCGGCTCGTCACCGGGCCGGACCGTCACACCGTGCAACTGCAGCAGCCCCCGCACGACCCGCACATCGCGGATGTCGGGCACATTGCGCAGCCGGCTGGGCCCGCTGCCGAGCAGCGCGGCGACCATTGCCTTCGGCACCAGGTTCTTGGCGCCTCGGACGCGGATCTCGCCCTCCAGCGGGGTTCCGCCGTGGACAAGCAGGACATCGTCTGTGCCGGTCATGAATCTCGCGTTCCGGAGTGGTCGGGCAGGGGGCCAACCGAAAGAGTAATGGCCCTCCACCCCCGGTCCATAAGGCGGCAGGGGGTGTACGAACGTCATGAATCAGCCACAAACACGCTCTGCTCGCCACGCCTCGCGGAGGGTCACCGCCCACACACGCCTCCCGGGCTGTGCGCTTCCCACGCACCCGTGCACCCTGAGCTGCGCTCGGGCTCCCCCGCCGGACCGGCGCGTCACTCGGCCCCCACGGAGGGCCAAGATGCGGGATCATTTCTGCCATGACCGAGGTGTCCTCGCTCACAGGGCGACTGCTCGTGGCCACACCCGCGCTCGCGGACCCGAATTTCGACCGCGCGGTGGTGCTGCTCCTCGACCACGACGAGGAGGGCTCACTCGGCGTCGTCCTGAACCGCCCGACCCCGGTCGGCGTCGGTGACATCCTCGAGTCCTGGGCCGGCCTGACCGGCGAACCGGACGTCGTCTTCCAGGGCGGTCCGGTCTCCCTCGACTCGGCGCTCGGCGTCGCGGTGATCCCCGGTGACGAGGGGCCGCTCGGCTGGCGCAGGGTGTACGGGGCGATCGGCCTGGTGGACCTGGAGGCGCCGCCGGAACTGCTGGCCGCGGCGCTCGGCTCGCTGCGGATCTTCGCGGGGTACGCGGGCTGGGGCCCCGGGCAGCTGGAGGCGGAGCTGACCGAGGGCGCCTGGTACGTGGTGGAGTCGGAGCCCGGAGACGTCTCCTCGCCGCGTCCGGAACATCTGTGGCGGGCGGTCCTGCGCCGTCAGCGCAGTGAACTCGCCATGATTGCCACCTACCCGGACGACCCTTCGCTCAACTGAACCGCGGGGCTTTCAGTACCCTGGCTGTTATGAGCACTCTTGAGCCCGAGCGCGGGGCAGGTACGGGGACCCTCGTAGAGCCGACGCCGCAGGTGTCGAGCGGCGACGGCGACCACGAGCGCTACGCCCATTACGTCCAGAAGGACAAGATCATGGCGAGTGCCCTGGAGGGCACCCCCGTGGTCGCACTCTGCGGAAAGGTCTGGGTGCCGGGGCGCGACCCCAAGAAGTATCCGGTCTGTCCCATGTGCAAGGAGATCTACGAGTCCATGGGCGCCGGTGGCGACAAGGGCAAGGGCGGCAAGGACAAGAAGTAGTCCGTCCACACACCGTTCGGGCAAAACCCCCGGAGCGCGCTGATGCGCGCTCCGGGGGTTTTGCGTGCAGCCGTCATCCCCGTGTGCGTGGCGCGGGCTGTACCGGCGCCCACGCGCGGCACGGGTGAGCCGACGGGTCCGGTCGAGGTGTCGTCCGCGTACCGTGCGAGAGCCGCGGGTCGGGGGTGCGTTCCTTGCCTCGGGCCTGCGTCGGGGGCACCCACGCGCAGCACGACATCCCGCCACCACCCGACGAACTCCGCAACACCCGGGATCGCCGGGCCAGTCGATCCACCGCGACATACCCTCGACGGCGATGGCCATCCCCTTGGTCTTCTTCGTACTCGTACAGCGACGCCCGGTCCCGGAGCCGGGCGGAGCGGCTAAGGACTGACGTCATGGGCATCGAGGGTCTGATTCCGGCGCCGCTGCGCGCCACGAACTCCACGGCCGGCTTTGTTCTTGATCAGGACACCGTTGTCGTTGCGCAACCCGGCACGGAGCGCATCGCACGCCACCTGTGCGGCGCCCTCGCCGCGGCGACCGGGCTGCGGTTGGCGCCGGGCAAGCCCGGGAACGGGAACGCGATCCGCCTGCGGACCGACCCCGAGGTGGCCGCGGAGCTGGGCCCCGAGGGGTACCGGCTGTTTGTGGACGGCGACGGCGTCACCGTGCTGGGCGGCGGCGCGGCCGGAGTCCAGTGGGGTACACAGACCCTGCGCCAACTCCTGGGCCCCGACGCCTACCGGCGGGCCCCCGTGGACCCGGAGCGGCAGTGGCGCGTCCCGGGCTGCACCGTCGAGGACCGCCCCCGGTTCTCCTGGCGCGGCCTGATGCTCGACGTCTCACGGCACTTCCTGCCCAAGGACGACATCCTGCGCTACCTCGACCTCCTCGCCGCCCACAAGCTGAACGTCTTCCACTTCCACCTCACCGACGACCAGGGCTGGCGCGTGGAGATCAAGCGCTTCCCGAAGCTCACCGAGATCGGTTCCTGGCGCGCCCGTACCAAGCACGGACACCGGGCGTCGGAGCTGTGGGACGAGACCCCGTACGGCGGCCACTACACGCAGGACGATATCCGCGAGATCGTCGCGTACGCCGCCGAGCGGCATATCCGTGTCGTCCCCGAGATCGACATCCCGGGCCACTCGCAGGCTGCCATCAGCGCCTACCCGGAACTGGGCAACACCGACGTCATCGACACCACCACCCTCTCCGTCCGGGACACCTGGGGCGTCACTCCGAACGTGCTCGCTCCCACCGACCACACCCTCCGCTTCTACGAGGGCGTCTTCGAGGAGATCCTCGCTCTCTTCCCGGCCGCCACCTCGCCCTTCATCCACATCGGCGGCGACGAATGTCCCAAGGACCAGTGGAAGGCGTCCCCGGCCGCCCAGGCCCGGATCAAGGAACTCGGCCTGGCCGACGAGGACGAGCTGCAGTCCTGGTTCATCAGGCACTTCGACAGCTGGCTCACCGCGCGCGGCCGCCGCCTCATCGGCTGGGACGAGATCCTCGAGGGCGGCCTCGCGGACGGCGCGGCGGTGTCGTCGTGGCGCGGGTACACGGGTGGCATCGCCGCCGCCGAGGCCGGGCACGACGTCGTGATGTGCCCGGAGCAGCAGGTCTATCTGGACCACCGTCAGCACGGCGGCCCCGACGAGCCGATGCCCATCGGGTACGTACGCACCCTGGAGGACGTCTACCGCTTCGAACCTGTACCGCCGGGCCTGACCGACGAGGCGGCCCGTCACATCCTGGGCACCCAGGCCAATGTGTGGACCGAGGTCATGCAGAACCGGTCCCGCGTCGACTACCAGGTCTTTCCGCGGCTCGCGGCGTTCGCGGAGGTCGCCTGGTCGGCACTGCCCGCCTCCGCCGACCGGGACTTCGCCGACTTCGAGCGCCGGATGACCGCACACTATGCCCGACTTGACGCGCTCGGCGTCGATTACCGGCCGCCGGGCGGCCCGTTGCCGTGGCAGAAGCGCCCCGGCGTCCTCGGACGTCCGATCGAGGGCGTGCCCCCGAACGTGTGATCCCGCTCGTGGACGGGGGCACGGCCACCGCGGTTCCTGGGACCGTGGTGGCCGGAAGCACTCTCGCCGGCGCGGCCGGAGTCCGCGCTTCCCTGGAAGGGAATAAGGCGTACAAGGCTTACCGAAGAGTGGCAATTCGCACTCTATGCATAAGGGGTGCGAAACGGGAGCATGCACCAGGTCAGGGGCGGATGCGCCCTTCGCGGACCCTCGCGTCGGTCCGATCGGAAGATGTGCCAGAGTTGCCACGTCCGGGCTTTGAGCACGTACCGTACGGCGAAACAAGCGGGACGCCGGGACACCGGGAAGGGGCAGCTGGGTTGACCATGCACGCACCGCAGGCGACGCAGACGGTGATGCTGCCCGCCTCGCTCGACGAGGCCGTGGCGGCACTGGGCGCCATGCCGGCCGCCGTTCCCGTGGCCGGCGGCACGGACCTGATGTCGGCCGTCAACAAGGGGCTGCTGCGCCCCTCCGGACTCGTCGGCCTCGGCCGCATCAGCGAGCTCCGCGGCTGGCACTACCAGGACGGTCACGCACTGCTCGGCGCCGGACTCACCCACGCACGCATGGGCCGGCCCGACTTCGCCGCACTGATCCCCGCCCTGGCCGCCTCCGCGCGCGCCGCGGGCCCGCCCCAGATCCGTAACGCCGGGACGCTCGGCGGCAACATCGTCACCGCGGCCCCGACCGGCGACGCCCTCCCCGTGCTTGCCGCCCTGGAGGCGGAGCTCGTCATCGCGGGCCCAGGCGGCGCCCGTCGCGAGATTCCCGTCTCGCACCTGCTGGCCGGCCGGGAGATGCTCGAACCCGCGGAGCTGATCGCCTTCATCCGCGTACCGCTGCTGCACGCCCCCCAGGTCTTCTTCAAGGCGACCGGCCGCACCGGCCCCGGCCGCGCCACCGCATCCGTCGCGATCGTCCTCGACCCGGCCCGGCGCGGGGTGCGCTGCGCGGTCGGCGCGATCGCACCGATGCCGCTGCGTCCGCTGGAGGCCGAGCGCTGGATCGCCTCGCTGATCGACTGGGACGGCGAACGGGGCCTGACGCCCGACGCGCTGGCCGCCTTCGGCGAGTACGTCGCCGCCGCCTGCATCCCGGACCAGCCGCCGCCCGCCGACGGGGGAGAGGCGCCACCGCTGCCCCCCGCCGTACTGCATCTGCGGCGCACGGTCGCCGCGCTCGCCCGACGCGCGCTGGGGAGGGCACTGTCGTGAGCAACAACAACGCCGACAACAGGAACAACGAGGACCCCGCCGACCAGCACGGCGGCTGGCAGCCGACCGCGCAGGGCGGCGAGTACGACGCCGAGGCGACCGCCTTCGTCCGGCTGCCCCCGGAGGACCTGGCGAACATCCCGCTGGCCGCTCCCGGTCAGGGCTACGTACCGCCGATGATCGTGCCGCTGACCCCCGCGGCCGGGCTCGACCCGGCGGCGACGGGCAGCTGGGTCGTGCGGACGCAGAGCACGCAGGGCCAGGAGACGGAGGAGCAGGCGACGGGCGCGGTGCACTGGCCGGACCCGAACGAACAGCAGCATCAACAGCACCAGCAGCTTCCGGAGTACTCGCAGCACGAGCAGTACCCGCAGCAGGGCGAGACACCGGCCTCGACCGGCCAGTGGAACTTCGCCGAGGCGACGGCCGCCGAGACCTCCGGCCACACCGGCCAGTGGACGATCCCGGTCGCCGATGGCGACCTGCCGGAGGAGTCCGGCGAGTTCGCGGCCTCGGCGGCGGCGTCCCAGTGGTACGCGGACCGGACGCCACCGGCCACGCTGCCGGGTGGCGCGCCCGCGCCGTGGGCGACGCAGCCGGAGGCTCCCGAGGCTCCCGAGGTTTCCGAGACGGTCGAGGCGGCCGCGGAGGGCACGGCGGACACCCCGGCGCCGGGCACGGACCTCACGCGGGTTCCGGCCCCGGACGCCACCGCGTCGGAATCGGCCGAGCCGCTGACGGAGCCCGTGGCCGACACCACGGCCACCCCCGAGCAGGCCCTCCCCACCGAGCCCCCTCACGGCACCGCCTTCGATGCCCCCCTCGACACGCCCCCCGACACGCCCCCCGACACCCCCAGTGAGCACCCGTCCGCCTCCTACGTCCTACATGTGAACGGCGCCGACCGCCCCGTCACGGACGCCTGGATCGGCGAGTCCCTGCTCTACGTGCTCCGCGAGCGTCTCGGCCTCGCCGGAGCCAAGGACGGCTGCTCGCAGGGCGAGTGCGGTGCCTGCAACGTCCAGGTCGACGGCCGCCTCGTCGCCTCCTGCCTGGTCCCCGCTGCCACCGCGGCGGGCAGCGAGGTCCGTACGGTCGAGGGTCTGGCCGTCGACGGCGAGCCGTCCGACGTGCAGCGCGCCCTGGCCGAGTGCGGCGCAGTCCAGTGCGGCTTCTGCATCCCCGGCATGGCCATGACGATCCACGACCTGCTGGAGGGCAACCACGCCCCCAGCGAACTGGAGACCCGCCAGGCGCTCTGCGGCAACCTCTGCCGCTGCTCCGGCTACCGCGGCGTCCTGGACGCCGTCAGCGAGGTCATCGCGGGCCGCAAAGCGATCACCGAGGCCGCCACGGAGCCCGGCGCCGCCACCGCGGATGCGCATTCCACCGAGGCCCGCATCCCGCACCAGGCGGCGCCCGGTGCCGGTAGTGTCCAGCCCTATCTGCAGGACGGAGGCATGGCGTGAGCAACGACGCAGCCACCGCAACCCACACGGCGCTCACCCTTCCGCCGGTGGACGGCCCCGGCGCCGAGCCGCCCGTACTCGGCATCGGCGCCTCGTTGCCGCCCGCCGACACCGGTGCCAAGACCGAGGGCACGTTCCCGTACGCGGCCGACCTCTGGGCCGAGGGACTGCTCTGGGCGGCCGTGCTCCGTTCCCCGCACCCGCACGCCCGCATCCTGTCCATCGACACCACGGGCGTCGCGGAGATGCCCGGCGTACGTGCGGTCGTCACCCACGAGGACGTCCCCGGCGACGGGGCGTACGGACGCCGGGTCGTCGACCGCCCCGTCTTCGCCTCCGAACTGGTCCGCCACCACGGCGAATCGATCGCCGCGGTCGCTGCCGACCACCCCGACACGGCCCGCCTCGCCGCGGCGGCGATCGTCGTCGAGTACGAGGTCCTCGAACCGGTCACCGACCCGGAGAAGGCGTTCGCCGCGGAGCCCCTGCACCCCGACGGCAACCTCATCCGCCACATCCCGCTGTGCTACGGCGACCCGGACGTGACGGGCGACGTCATTGTCGAGGGCCTGTACCGCATCGGCCGCCAGGACCCCGCCCCGATCGGCGCCGAGGCCGGCCTCGCCGTGCCGCGCCCCGACGGCGGTGTGGAGATCTACACCGCCTCCACCGACCCGCATACCGACCGCGACCTCGCCGCCGCCTGCTTCGGCCTCGAACCGGACCGGGTGAAGATCGTCGTCACCGGCGTTCCCGGGGCGACCGGCGACCGCGAGGACCCGGGCTTCCAGCTCCCGCTCGGCCTGCTCGCCCTGCGCACCGGCTGCCCGGTCAAACTGGCCGCCACCCGCGAGGAGTCCTTCCTCGGCCACGCCCACCGCCACCCGACGCTGCTCCGCTACCGCCACCACGCGGACGCGGAAGGCAGGTTGGTCAAGGTCGAGGCGCAGATCCTCCTCGACGCGGGCGCGTACGCCGACGCCTCGTCCGAGTCCCTGGCCGCCGCGGTCGCGTTCGCCTGCGGTCCGTACGTCGTCCCGCACGCCTTCATCGAGGGCTGGGCCGTCCGTACGAACAACCCTCCGTCCGGCCATGTGCGCGGCGAGGGCGCCATGCAGGTCTGCGCGGCGTACGAGGGCCAGATGGACAAGCTGGCCACCAAACTCGGCATCGACCCGGCCGAACTCCGCCTCCGCAACTCGCTCTCCACCGGCGACATCCTCCCGACCGGCCAGACAGTGACGTGCCCCGCCCCCGTGGCCGAACTCCTGCGTGCGGTCCGGGACTTCCCGCTCCCCGCGCTCCCCAAGGACTCCCCGGAGGACGGCTGGCTGCTTCCCGGCGGCCCCGAGGGCGCGGGCGAACCCGGTGCCGTACGCCGGGGCGTCGGCTACGCACTCGGCATGGTCCACATGCTCGGAGCCGAAGGCGCGGACGAGGTCTCCACTGCCACGGTCAGGGTCCACAACGGCGTCGCCACGGTCATCTGCGCCGCGGTCGAAACCGGCCAGGGCTTCAGCACCCTGGCCCGCCAGGTCGTCCAGGAGACCCTGGGCATCGAAGAGGTCCACGTGGCCGCGGTCGACACCGACCAGCCCCCGGCGGGCCCGTCCACACACGGCCGCCACACCTGGGTCTCCGCCGGAGCGGTGGAACGCGCCGCCAAGATGGTCCGCACCCAGCTCCTCCAGCCCCTGGCCCACAAGTTCGGCATGTCCACCGAGCTGCTCCAGATCACGGACGGCAAGATCACCTCGTACGACGGGGTGCTGTCCACGACGGTCACGGAGGCGATGGACGGCAAGGAACTCTGGGCCACCGCCCAGTGCCGCCCCCACCCGACCGAGCCGCTCGACGAGTCCGGTCAGGGCGACGCGTTCGTCGGCCTCGCCTTCTGCGCGATCCGCGCGGTCGTGGACGTCGACATCGAACTCGGGTCGATCCGCGTGGTCGAGATGGCCGTGGCCCAGGACGTGGGCCGGATCCTCAACCCGTCCCAACTGGCGACCCGTATCGAAGCAGGCGTCACCCAGGGCATCGGCGCAGCCCTGACGGAGAACCTCCGCACGACCCACGGTGTGATCCGCCACCCCGACCTCACGGGTTACGCCCTCCCTACTTCCCTTGACGCCCCCGACATTCGCATCGTCGAACTCGTCGAAGAACGCGACGTAGTAGCCCCCTTCGGTGCCAAGCCGGCCTCGGCGGTCCCGGTTGTCACGTCCCCGGCGGCGGTGGCCGCGGCAGTCCGTGCGGCAACGGGCCGCCCGATAAACCGCCTCCCGATCAGGCCCCAGGCGGCGGTGGCGGCCCCCAAGTCCTGAGAACCTGTCGGGTGGCTGATCATGCGTGATGCGTGACGGTCGTGATCTGCCTTCCGGGCATGGCGACGGCCCCGGAATGATCACGTGGTGTGTGTCAGTGCGACAACTCCGAGGCCGTCAGCGGCCCATGCCGCCCTGGACGCCTTGAGGTAGCCCACAGCCACGCCGTGTTGCCCGCCCACCAGGCACATCGGCTCCGCTGCGGCCCCACCCCCTGTCACCATTTCGACCACGGTTTCGGGTTGATAGGTTGAGCAAACGCTGTTGACGTTCCCGTGTCGTGCAGCGCACGGGGAGGAGATCGATCATGTCAGCCGGTGGGCCCGAACACGCGATAGGCATGCGCCTCAACCAGTACCCCCCCGACCAGGGCGGCGGTTCCGGGGGCGGGCAGCAGAACCTGGTCTCGACACCCGCGGAGAAGAAGGCCGCGGCGAAGGCCATCGAGGATCACATCGAGCCGGACACGAAGAAGGCCGGTCACTACACGGATGAGGACACGTCCGGGGTGGTGAAGGCGTTCGACGCCAAGGACGGGCACGGCTGGCTCATGTCGTCCTCGCTGAAGAAGGCTCACAAGACGTGGGGCGAGCAGGTACAAGCGCTGATGAACCGGCTCGGTTCGGAGAAGGACGCGCTGCGCAACACCAACATTTTGCTGACGAACACGGACTTCGACGTGCGGTCGGGTGTGCAGGGCGTGCGTACGCCGTCTGTCTTCGACGAGTTCTGACCGGCTGCCTCCTGCCTCACGTACACACGCACTTCACGGGGACCAGAAATGCCTACGTACCACGAGATCATGACGACGGATCTCGGCACGCTCACCACGGCCGCCACCAGCTGGGACGGCATGGCCAAGGAGTTCCACGGCCAGGAGGTCGCGTACAAGCGGGATGTGCACGGCATCTCGACGGGCTCCGGCTGGCAGGGGTTGAGTGTCGTGGCGGCCAACGAGCGGTTCGACGTCACGCTGCGCGAGTTCCGGTACGCACAGGCCGAGGCAAAGGCCATCGCCTCGCTGCTGCGCGACGCGCACGCCCAATACGTGGACCTCAAGGGCAAGTTGGAGGCGGCCCGTGACGATGCGGTCAAGGCCGGGATGAAGGTCTCGGACCAGGGTGTGGTCACGTACGACTACGAGAAGCTGACCGAGGGCGATCGCAACGCGCTCCACCACGACCCCGACTACCAGCAGAGCGTACAGAAGGCGGTCGGCTCCTGGCAGGACCGCATCGACAACGCGGTCAAGGTCGTCAACGACGCGGACAAGGGCGTCGAGATCGCCTTCAAGGGGGTCGTGCTCGACTCGGACGTCACCGACGGCACCATGAACGGATTCAACGGCAACCCCAGCGGCGACATCGAGAAGTACGAGGCCGACGAGCTCGCCGACATCGCCACACGCATCAACTCCGGCGACGCCACCCCGCAGGAGATCAAGGAGGCGCAGCGCGCCTTCCGCGACAACGCCAAGAACGAAAAGTTCCACCAGATGTTCCTGGACAGTCTGGGGGCGTCGGGGACCATCAAGTTCACCAACAAACTCAGCAACCTCAGTCACGGCGGCAAGGACAAGGGGACGTACGCGGCGTTGCAGGACGACCTGGCCAACTCCCTTGCCCTGGCGACGAAGGACACCGACTCGGCGTTCTACAAGAAGTTCCGTTCCGACCTGCAGAAGGCCGGTGTCCAGAAGTTCGACCTGGACGTCGCCGGTGACAAGATCGCGGTCGGTACCGGGCACGGGCAGCAGGTGCGCGGCTATCAGAGCCTCGTGACGCTGATGGAGCAAGGCAACGGCTACTCCGGACAGTTCCTCAAGGACATGGCCACCGACATCCGGGCCGCCGAGGACAAGAAGCAGGGCGGCAACCCCGACATCTGGGATCTGCGTGGCGACTTCAGCGGCAAGGACGACGGCTGGTTCGCCAACGACCCGCTCGACGGCGTCCTCGGCATCATGTCCAAGGACCCGGCCACGACCACGAGCTACCTGGACCCGGGGCCGGACGGGAAGAACGACAACCTCGAGTACCTGCTCAAGGAGCGGGACTGGAACCACGTCGACACCTCGCACTGGTCCGGCAACATCGAAACCACCGGCAAGGACACGTTCGACAAGGACGTACGCACCGGCCTCGGCCTCGCCCTGTCGGCGGGCGCCACCGGCAACGTACCGGGCGGGGACGGCGACGAGCTCGGCCGGCACACCGCCGCGCAGACCCGCGTCATGCACGACACGATCAACCTCATCGACTACGGCGACGCCGACGGCAAGTACGGCGAGGACCCCAAGCACCTGCGGGTCGGCAAGGCCGACGAGGTGCTGGCCCAGGACGACTACGCGGCCCTGCGTGATCCCCTGTCCCAGGCCCTGGCCGACTACTCGCCGGACGCTGTCGACATCATCGACGGTGACGCGCCCGGCGGCCGGGCCGGCAAGGCGGACATCTACGGACATGGCGACGACTCGCAGATCCAGAACAGCCGCAGCAGCCTGATCCGCATGATGCGCGGCGTCTCCGAAGCCGACGACACCACCAACTTCGAGCGCATCTACCAGGCCCAACAGGGCTATATGTCCGAGGAATTGATGGGCAAGGACTTCCCGAACGTAACCGCTGTCACCAATGAGGCCCGCAAGGTCGGCGAGGTCACCGGCGCTCTCAACGCGGTCGGCGGCGACGTGAAGATGGACGTCCACGACGACAGGACCGGCGATGCCGCGAACACCCGGTTCTACGGGTACCACCTCGGCGGCGGCCTGATCACAGGCATCCCTGTCATCGGCGACGCCGCCCAGCGCCTCGTGGACGTCGGCCTCAACGAATGGCTTGCCGGGGTCCAGGCAGAGGAGGGCTCGCTGTCCAAGGAAGAGCTGAGCCGGGGCAACGACGTCGCCCAGGACAATCTCGACCGCTACTTCGACAAGTGGGGCAGCGAGCGCCACATGGACCCCACCACCACCGACGCTGCGGCCGGAGAAGCCCGGCAGAGCTACGTGGACGGGCGCCAGATAGCGTACGAGGCCCTGCGGTCCCGTACCTGATCACCGCATGTGGAACACCGATCCCCGTACGGCCCGACACAAGGAACCGGTAAACAGCACCATGACAGCCCAGACGCGGAAGAAGAAGCCGGTACTTGTGGCGGCGGTCGCCTTGGCGGTGGTGGCCGCGCTCGCCTCCTCGTACTGCTGGTGGAATACGAACCTTCTCGGCGCGGACTCGTTCTGTGGCGGCCGGCTGGGGAGCGGGGAGGTGCAGGCCGCTCTGGACTCCACCGGCCGCGTGTCGCAGGTGTACGCGCAAGTCGATCCGAAGCGGGCCGGGTTCGAGTGCACGGTCGAGCGCACCAGCCGTTTCATCGGAGGCGACGACCAGCAGGTGACGGTCGGGACGGACAGTGAGAAAGGGGCGTTCCCCTTCACGACCAATGTCTGGAAGAACCCTGCCGCCCGGTCCTACTTCAAGGGCGGGGTGACCGGTGCCGTGTCGCAGGACTTCGGCGGGTACGTCGTCCTGCCGAAGTCCTGCTGGGACAAGGACGGCCCCCTGCGGGGCAGGGGGGTTGTACGTTACGAGGACGGCGCGGTGGCGACCGTGGAGGCCAAGGTGGAGAAGGGGACGGTGGACCCGGCCGGTCTGGCCCGGTTGCTGACCCGCTCGGCCCGGCAGGTCGCCGAGAAGGCCGGCTGCAGCACGTCGGCGCTCTCGGCCGCCCCTGATCTCGCCGCCCCGTCCGCCTCGCGGACGACAGATGTCCAGAACGTGTGTGGAGTGCGGGGCTTCGCGCTGCCGAAGGAGGCCGTACTCGTCTCCCGGGCCGAACCGGACCGGGAGCAGGTGAACAACGGACGTGCCGACACGTGGGCATGTGACCTGCAACTGGCGGGCTCGGCCAAGGCGGCCGTGTCCTTCGCCGCGACGTCGGACAAAAATTTCGTCGAGGTGGCCACGAAGGATGCGTACGGCTTCGAAACGCTCCCTGGTGACAAGGGGATTGCCGCGATCGACGAGGCCGTTCTGCACTGTGGCGGTGGTGACGTGTACTTCGCCGCGCACTGGAACGGCGGGTACGACGGGGCCCTGCGCGACAGCGGCCACCGTGGGGCCGCGTACACGGAGGTCAAGAAAGCCACGTTCCAGAACTTCCTCTACGCGACGGCCGCTGTCCACTCGTGCCCGCGCGTCACCCTCCCCTAGCAGAAAAACCGTTCTGTTCTTGCCTCGGTCACCACGGCTGTGAGCACTACTGGATTCAGGCGGCCCCGGGCCTGTTCCGGGTTCGGATCGTCCTGGATGCGTGTGATGCCGGGGTCGATGTGGCGCGATCCCCGGCGTTGCGCTGTGGGCCCAGCGGTTCCGGCCGAACGGGACGGCGGCCAGGGGCCGGGTACGTCGAAGTCATCCGAGGCGAGGGCGTGACCGGCCGTGCGGCCCTACCCGCGCCCGCCTCACCGCTCTTCCGGGGCCAACTGCGCCATCACCAGCCCGTACAGCAGTTCCACGTCCACGAACTCCCCTTCCTTTGGCGCCCCGCACCGCCAACTCGGCGGGTACGTGTTGCCGTCGGGTGCGGGGATTCCCACGTACTGGTCACGGGCGGCCGGCCCGAGGCACCTGGCGCCCGGCGGCCAGTCGTACTCCTTGCTCGAACCGGGCGGGATCAGGAAGTACATCCATCGGCCGCCCGCGATCTCCCGTACGACCGGGCCCGGTTCGCCCTCGGTGAGGGTGCCGAGGTGGTGCAGCACCGCCTCGCCCCGTACGCCGCGCAGCCGGATGGCGTCGAAGTGGATGCCGGTCAGGTGGAGGTGGAGTCCGGCGGGCGGTACCCAATCGGGGTGCTTCTCGCTCGTCATGGCACTGAGGATTCCATTGACTGCGTAGCGTGATCAGGAGGGCGCGATCCACATCGACGGGATGTAGGGAGGGTGGCGGTGGCTGTGGGGACCAGTGGTGAGCCGTCGCAGGTGCGGAGGCTTGTGGGGGACCTGATTCGTATCCATCGGGTGCGGGCCGGACTCACGCAGAAGGACGCTGCGGACCAGCTGCTGATCTCGGAGTCGCTGATGGGGGCGGTCGAGCGGGCCGAGCGCATCCCGACATTGGAGCTGCTGACCGACGCGGACCGGGTCTTCGTTGCGGGCGGTGCGTTGAAGGCGTGCATCGAGCTGATCGACGAGGAGAAGTACCCGGCGAAGTTCCTGGACTGGGCGCGGCTGGAGCGGCAGGCGCGGGTCATCAGTGCGTACGAGACGATGCTGATTCCGGGGCTGCTCCAGACGGAGGCGTACGCGTACGCCCTGTACCGGGCGCGCAAACCCGCGTACACCGAGGACGAGATCGTCAGGCACGTCGAGGCGCGGCTGGAACGGCAGGGGGTGCTGATGCGCACGCCTCCGCCGTACGTTGGGTTCGTCATCGAGGAGTCGATCCTGGACCGGACGCTTGGCGGCGCGGAGGTGCTGAAGGAGCAGCTGCTGCATCTGCTGGAATGCATGCGGCGGATGAACCACCTCACGGTGCAAGTGATGCCCTCGGATCAGCACACGCACGCGGGGTTGATGGGGCCCATGCAGTTGATGTGTACGGCGGAAGGCCGCAATCTGGTGTACGTGGAGGCGCAGGGCGGCGGTAGGTTGATTGCCAGGCCAGAGCAGGTGGGAGACACGTTCGACCTCTTCGGCATCCTGCGGGCCCAGGCGCTCACCCCCTGGAAGTCGGCGGAGATCATCGAAACGAAGGCGAGGCAACTGTGACCACCGGGCCCGAGCTCTCCTGGTTCAAGTCCAGCTACAGCAACAACGAGGGCGAAGCCTGCGTCGAAGTCGCCTACGACTGGCGCAAGTCCAGCTACAGCGGCAACGAGGGCGAGGCGTGCGTGGAGGTTGCCACCTGCCCCCACACCGTGCATGTCCGCGACTCCAAGGTCACCGACGGCCCCACCTTCGCCGTCGCCTCCGCCGCCTGGACCGCCTTTCTGGCCGGCGCCGTCGCGGGCTGACCGCGAGCGTGTTGCGAACTGCTGATCCCGGCCCCGCCGTCGTCCTCATCACCGGAGTGATGGCCTCCGGGAAGTCCACCGTCGCCCAGGCCGTCGCCCAACTCCGGCTCCGGTGCCGGTTGTCGGCGATGACGGCCGATGCGTACGCGGGTGAGGGGTGGACCGCCGTGGTGCAGGACGTGGTGCTGGGGGAGGAGTTGGCCGGGTGCGTCGAACTCGTACGGACGCAGCCGCTGTACGTCGTTGTGCTCGCCCCCGAGCCGCGGGCCGTGGCCGAGCGGGAGGCCGGGCGCAGCAAGAGCGGTTACGGGGCCGGCTGGACGGTCGAGTCGTTGGACCGGGCGCTGCGGGAGGAGACGCCGCGGATCGGGTTCTGGCTGGACACGACCGGGCAGACCGTGGAGCAGACGGTCGACATGGTCCTCGCGGAGCTCGGCCGGGCGCGGGTGGTGGGAGCGGCGGAGGGCTGAAGCGGCTGGAGGGCCGATACATTCGGACCTAATGTCTTATTTAATAGCAGTTCCTCTATGGTTGGTGTGGTAACGCACCACGAGGAGGAGTCAGCCGCATGAGCAATCTGTTCGTCATCGCCTACGACGATCTCGCCACCGCCGACCAGGTCCGGGACAAGCTGCTGTCCATGAACCGCGAGCACCTCGTCGAGCTGGAGGACGTCGTCGTCGTCGAACGGCGTGAGAAGGACGGCAAGATCAAGCTGCATCAGGCCGTCAACCACGTGGGTAACGGTGCCGCGGGCGGCGCGCTGTGGGGGAGCGTCATCGGGCTGCTCTTCCTCGTGCCGTTCCTCGGTGCCGCGGTGGGCGCCGCGGCCGGTGCCGCTGGAGGGTCCGTTGTCGACACCGGTGTCAACGACGACTTCATGAAGGAGCTGAGCGCGAATCTCCGGCCCGGCGCCGCCGCCGTCTTCGTGCTCGTCAGGAAGTCCGCCCGCGACAAGGTCATCCCCGAGATCGTCAAGTTCGGTGGTCAGCTCGTGCAGACCTCGCTCAGCAAGGAGGACGAGGCACACCTGCGGGAGATGGTGAAGGAAGCGCTCAAGGAAGAGACGACGATCGCCTCCTGATCTCCGGACCGTACGAGAGAAGGCGACTGCCCGCGCCGCGCGCAGGGTGGTCGCCTTTCGTATGTGGGGGCCCGGTGCAGATTCAGGTCGGTGGAAATCGCTTTATATGCATTGGGTTGGGAAGGTTCCCTGATTGGCGCAGCGACTGCGGCGGCTGCCGCAGGTGAGCGTGGCGCCCTGAGGCTGGTTTCGTACTGTCCGCGCTCAAGTCCCAGGGCTGTTCCTGAAAATGCCGAAGCCCGCCCGGCGCGACGTATGACGCGTGCTGGGCGGGCTCACCGAGTGGAGGCCGTGACCGGATTCGAACCGGTGTAACTCGAGTTGCAGTCGAGCCCCTGAACCACTCGGGCACACGGCCGTGTGTTCCTCGTTGTGGTTCGACCGTAGAGCCGGGTGTCCGCGCTGCTCAAGAGAACGGGGCGGGCCGCAATGAGACTGCCATACCGCGTTCACGATCGGCTCCGCGGTCCTACGACCGACGTACGAGCGGCGGACCGACTCGCGACAGGGGCCACATGAGATCTTGCCCCTTACTCTTGGGCTCATGAGTGCCCTGGAGCCACGAGACGCCGGTACCGGTACCGGTACCGATACCGGCACCGCCGTCGAAGCGGCGGCACCGGTCCCGCCCGCCGAAACCGAAGGCGTGCTCGGGCGGACCTATCGGGCGCTCAGCATCGGCATCGTCTCCGTCGTGTTCCTGATCGCCTTCGAGGCGACGGCCGTCGGCACCGCGATGCCGGTCGCCGCCCGTGAGCTGCATGGCATTCCGTTGTACGCGTTCGCTTTCTCCGCGTACTTCACGACCAGCCTCTTCGCCATGGTTCTCTCGGGGCAGTGGGCGGACCGGCGCGGGCCGCTGGCGCCGCTCGCCACCGGGATCGGTGCCTTCGGGGCTGGTCTGCTGCTGTCGGGGACGGCGGGCAGCATGTGGATGTTCATCGCCGGGCGGGCCGTGCAGGGGCTCGGAGGCGGGCTGGTGATCGTGGCGTTGTACGTGGTGATCAGCCGGGCCTACCCGGAGCATCTGCGGCCGTCGATCATGGCTGCGTTCGCTGCGAGCTGGGTGATCCCGTCCGTCGTCGGGCCGCTCGCCGCCGGGAGTGTGACCGAGCACCTGGGGTGGCGGTGGGTCTTCATCGGCATTCCCGTACTGGTGGTGTTCCCGCTGGCGCTCGCGCTGCCCGCGATCCGGCGCCGGGCGTCGGGGCCGGCCGATCCGGCGGCACCCGTCGAGCCGTACGACCGGCGCCGCATCGTGCTCGCGCTCGGGATCTCGGTGGGGGCGGGGCTGCTCCAGTACGCGGGGCAGGAGCGGAACTGGTTCGCGCTGCTTCCGGCCGTTGCGGGTGTTGCTCTGCTCGTTCCCGCCGTGCGCGGGCTGCTGCCGCCGGGCACGGGCCGGGCGGCGCGCGGGCTGCCCTCGGTGGTGCTGCTGCGCGGGGTGGCGGCCGGCTCGTTCATCGCCGCCGAGTCGTTCGTACCGCTGATGCTGGTGACCCAGCGCGGGCTGAGCCCGACACTGGCCGGGCTCTCGCTCGCGGCCGGGGGCGGGACCTGGGCGCTCGGTTCGTACGCACAGTCCCGGCCGCGCCTGGAACCGTACCGGGAGCGGCTGATGGTGGGCGGCATGGTGCTGGTCGTCGCGGCGATCGCGGGCGCGCCGTCGGTGCTGATAGCGGGGGTGCCGGTGTGGATGGTGGCAGTCGCCTGGGCCGTCGGGTGCTTCGGCATGGGCATGGTGCTCGCTTCGACGAGCGTGCTGCTGCTGAAGCTGTCCCCGCCGGAGGAGGCGGGCGCCAACTCCGCGGCGCTCCAGATCGCCGACGGGCTGTCGAATGTGCTGCTGCTGGCGGCCGGGGGTGCGGCGTTCGCCGCGCTCGGCGGCGGCGCGGTGGGGGCGGTGCACGACTCCGTGGAGGCGGGCGCGTCGGGGGCGCATCCGGGGGCGTTCGCGGTGGTGTTCCTGCCGATGGCGGGGGTGGCGCTGGTGGGGGCGTGGGTGGCGGGGCGGGTGCGGGTAAAGCCTTAGTACCGACTGGTACCACGCGGTACCATACATTCATGGCTGGTCTGAATCTGCGGTTCACCGAGGAAGAGCTGGACGCGCTGCGCGCGCGTGCCGAGTCTGAAGGGCGGAGCATGCAGTCCTTCGCGCACGACGCGGTGATCACCGCCATAAACGAACACTCGCGCCTCTTCAACGAGGCGGCGGACCACGTGCTGAAGGTGAGTGAGGAGCTCAATCGGAGGCTCGCCTGATGAAGTACCTGACCCTGCCCGAGCTGCTGAACCTCGCGGAGCGGCTTGGTGCCGCCGAGGTGCGCGACTACGGGCTGCTCGAATCTGCCCTGGCTCGTCCTAGGGCGAGCGTGTTCGGCCAGGACGCGTATCCGGATGTGTGGCAGAAGGCCGCGGCGCTGATGGAGTCCCTGGCCCGCAACCATGCCCTTGTGGACGGCAACAAGCGTATCGCCTGGTACGCGACCTGGGTTTTCCTGCACATGAACGGACATCCGCTGGACGCGGACTTCGATGTGGACGAAGCCGAGCGGTTCGTGCTGGACGTGTGTCAGGGGGCACTGGACATGCCCAAGATCGCGGAGCAGCTGCCTGCGTTCGCCAGGTAGACGTTCCCTGTGAAGAGGGTCTCAGCGGTCCCGAACCACGGTTCGTTCATACGGGGTTCCGGCCGGCCCCCCGGTAAGGTGGCCCGGTTGTCGTATCGCGTACGGGCCCCTCCCGGCCCGTACGGGCAGCGCCCCACGTACCCGAGAGCCCCGAACCGGAGACCGTGACTACTACCGCCTCCCACCACCTCTCACCCGCCTATCCCGGCCGCGCCCCCTGGGGCACGGCCGGCAAGCTGCGAGCCTGGCAGCAGGGCGCCATGGAGAAGTACATCCAGGAGCAGCCGCGTGATTTCCTCGCGGTCGCCACACCCGGCGCGGGGAAGACCACCTTCGCGCTGACCCTCGCGTCATGGCTGCTGCACCACCACGTCGTGCAGCAGATCACCGTCGTCGCGCCGACCGAGCACCTGAAGAAGCAGTGGGCGGAGGCGGCCGCCCGGATAGGGATCAAGCTCGACCCCGAGTACAGCGCCGGACCTGTGAGCAAGGAGTACCACGGGGTCGCGGTCACGTACGCAGGTGTCGGTGTCCGCCCGATGCTGCACCGCAACCGGTGCGAGCAGCGCAAGACCCTCGTGATCCTGGACGAGATCCACCACGCCGGTGACTCGAAGTCCTGGGGCGAGGCGTGTCAGGAGGCGTTCGACCCGGCGACCCGGCGGCTCGCGCTGACCGGTACGCCGTTCCGGTCCGACACCAACCCGATCCCGTTCGTCGTGTACGAGGAGGGGAACGACGGGATCCGGCGCTCCTCGGCCGACTACACCTACGGCTACGGGAACGCGCTCGCCGACGGCGTCGTCCGCCCCGTGATCTTCCTCAGCTACAGCGGCAACATGCGCTGGCGCACCAAGGCCGGTGACGAGATCGCCGCGCGGCTCGGCGAGCCGATGACCAAGGACGCCATCGGCCAGGCGTGGCGGACCGCGCTGTCGCCCACCGGGGACTGGATCCCCAATGTGCTGGCCGCCGCAGACAAGCGGCTGACCGAAGTGCGTAAGGGCATTCCGGATGCGGGCGGGCTCGTGATCGCCACCGACCAGGAGTCCGCGCGCGAGTACGCCAAGATCCTCAAGAAGGTCACCGGCGAGAAGGCGACCGTGGTCCTCTCCGACGAGAAGGCCGCGTCGAAGAAGATCGACAAGTTCAGCGAGGACGACTCGCGGTGGATGGTCGCGGTCCGGATGGTGTCGGAGGGCGTCGACGTGCCGCGTCTCGCGGTCGGTGTGTACGCCACCACCATCTCGACCCCGCTCTTCTTCGCCCAGGCCGTCGGGCGCTTCGTGCGGTCGCGTCGGCGCGGCGAGACCGCTTCCGTCTTCGTGCCGACCATCCCGATGCTTCTCGACTTCGCCAACGAGATGGAGGTCGAACGGGACCACGTCCTCGACAAGCCCAAGAAGGGCAGCGACGAGGAGAACCCGTTCTCCGAGGAGGACAAGCTCCTCGCCGACGCGGAACGCCTGGAGGACGAGGAGACCGAGGACCAGCTGCCGTTCGAGGCGCTGGAGTCCGACGCGGTCTTCGACCGGGTGCTGTACGACGGCGCCGAGTTCGGCATGCAGGCGCACCCGGGCAGCGCGGAGGAGCAGGACTACCTGGGGATTCCCGGGCTGCTCGAACCCGACCAGGTGCAGTTGCTGCTGCAGAAGCGGCAGACCCGGCAGATCGCGCACAGCAGGCAGAAGCCCGCCGGGGAGGCCGATCTGCTGGAGAAGCCGGCGGAGGCCCGGCCGGTGGTCACGCACAAGCAGCTGCTTGGGCTGCGCAAGCAGCTCAACACCATGGTGTCGGCGTACACGCACCAGAGCGGCAAGCCGCACGGGGTGATCCACACCGAGCTGCGGCGGGTCTGCGGAGGGCCGCCGAGCGCGGAGGCGACGGCGGGGCAGATCCAGCAGCGGATCAAGAAGGTGCAGGAGTGGGCCACCCGGATGAGGTGAGTCCGCTCGTGTGCAGGTGCAGGTGCAGGTGCCGGCCCGGTACGGGGACAGAGATCCTCGTGCCGGGCCGGCGTCGTCCGGTCGCCGGGTCAGACCGCCGGGGCCGGCGGGGTGTGTCCGTGCGCCTCCAGCGCGAGGTCCTGCCAGTCGGCCCAGGTCTTGAGCCGGTCGGTGTAGACCTGCTGGAGGATCTGGTTGCCCTGGATGCCGAAGAACACGCGCAGGGGCGGGTTTTCGGAGTCGACGATCTTGAGGAGTGCCCGGCCTGCGGCAGCCGGGTCGCCGAAGTCGAGCGTCTTCGCGAACGCGGCGAAGCTCTCACGGAGACCGCCGTAGAGCGGGTCGGCCGGGGCGTGGACGGCGGAGGCGATCGCGTCGGTGGCATACGAGCCGGGCTCGACCAGGGTCACCTTGATGCCGAAGCCGGCGACCTCTTGGGCGAGGGATTCGCTCAGGCCTTCGAGGGCCCACTTGGAGGCGCAGTATCCGCCGCTGAGCGGAAATGCGGAGACGCCGGCGACCGAGGAGATCTGGATGATGTGCCCTCCGCCCTGCTCGCGCAGGTGGGGCAGCGCGGCCTGGACGACCCACACCGCGCCGAACAGGTTGGTCTCCAACTGGTCGCGCAGTTCCCGCTCGGTCAGCTCCTCGACAGCGCCGGACAGGCCGTAGCCTGCGTTGTTCACGATGATGTCGAGGCGGCCGAAGTGCTCCTTGGCCCGCTTCACGCTCTCGTGGACAGCGGCCTTGTCGGTCACGTCCAGCTCAAGCGGGAGCATCGCCTCGCCATAAGCGGCGACCAGCTCGTCGAGGCGTTCGGGGTTCCGGGCGGTCGCTGCCACCTTGTCGCCGCGGGACAGGGCGGCCTCGACGAAGTTGCGGCCCAGGCCGCGGGACGAACCGGTGACGAACCAGACCTTGCTCATGATGTCCTTCCGTTCTTTCTGTGGTGACGGTTACAGCCGTAAGGGACAGGGCGGGGGTCGATCACACCTGCGTTCGCGTTCACCCGAAAACGGACGGACGAGCAGGCGCGTGGGCGTACCCTCCGGCCCCACGGACGGGTTGTCAGGTCCGCCGGATCGCGACGACGTCGAGCTCAAGCGTCACCTTCGCGCTGACCAGAAGTCTGGTCGTGGCATTCCAGTTCACGCCCCAGTGGTTGCGGTCGATCGTGACGCCGCCCTTGAAATTGACCCGAGTGCCGCCCCGTGGGTCGTTCTCTGCGCCGGTCAGCTCGAAGTCCACGGTGACCGGCTTGGGCACACCGCGAATGGTCAGGTCACCGGTGACCCTGAAGCCGGTGTCGGCGAGCTGTTGCACCGTGGTCGAGGTGAAGACGAGGGTGGGGTGGTGGTCCGTGTCGAGGAACATGCCGCACAGGTGGTCGTCACGCCGCTGGTCGCGGGTCTTGATGCTCTTCGCCTGGATCGTGAGCCGGACACTGGACTTCGACGGGTCGTCGCCGTCGAAGTGCGCACCGCCCTCGAACTCTTCGAAATGGCCACGCACCCTGGTGGCCATCGCGTGCCGGGCGACGAAGCCGACCCGCGTACGGGTGGTGTCGAGCACGTAGACGCCGGTCAGATCGCTGAGTGTGGTCATGGTTGACATGCTGGGTCGCTCCTGGTGGGAAAACAGGTAGTTGATCTCTCGGTTCCGGAACGGTCACGACTCGCGGACGGACCCGCGCGCCGGGTGGGATGCCGAGCCCGCCAGCGGGGAGGTGTCGAGGTACCTGACCTCGTAGAGGCGTTCGGTGAACTTCCAGCCGTCCCGGGTGCGCCGGTAGCGGTCGTGGTACAGGGAGTAGTTCAGGTGTGAACTGCCGTCGCGCATGCGCCCGAACTCCGCGACGTAGGCACGGCCGACCGCGGTGTCGCCCTCGATCCGGATCGTGCCCGGGTGCACGGTCTGCACGAAGCACTCCCAGTGATCCTGGAGCCGCTCGATCGCGGCGCGGATCTTTGCCCGGCCGACGAACTCGACGGGGATGTGGGGCATCCGCCACGCGCCGTCGTGGGTGAACAGCGACGCGAAGCGGTCGTAGTCGTGCATCATCCCCGCGTCGGTGAACTCGCCGCGCAACGCCTCGATCCCGACGCGATCCGTAAGGGCCTGAAGGTCGGTCATGGCGTCAAGGGCCTTCCTGTTCGATGACTGGTGTTCGTCTCAGCAGTACGACGAGACGACCGCCCGGAATGTGAGGTCGACGTACCACCTCACATTCCGAGGGGGTGGCTCGTCGTACTGGTGTGAGCAGATGCGACCAAGGAGAGCCGGTAACACCATGAACACCTTGTCCGAGCCGGAAGTCGGGGGGCTCGATCCTGGCCTGAGCGCGATCATGAGCGAGCGGCATCAACTGATCGGCGTGGCGTACCGGCTCCTCGGTTCGCTGGCCGATGCCGAGGACGTCGTACAGGAGACCTACGCGCGCTGGTACGCGATGTCCCGGCAGCAGCAGGAAGCCATCAACCGTCCCGGTGCCTGGCTGACGAAGGTCGCCAGTCGCATCTGCCTCGACCTGCTCGGCTCGGCACGGGCCAGGCGCGAGCGCTACGTGGGCGAATGGATCCCCGAGCCGCTGCCCGGACGTTCGGAGTGGATCAACGAGAGGCCGGGCGACACCACGGTCGACCCGGCCGAGAGGGTCACCCTCGACGAGTCGGTCCACATGGCCTTCCTCGTCGTCCTCGACTCGATGACCCCGGCCGAGCGCGTCGCGTTCATCCTGCACGATGTCTTCCGCTACTCCTTCGCCGAAGTGGCCGAGGTCGTCGGCCGCAGTCCGGCCGCATGCCGCCAGCTGGCCTCCTCGGCCCGCCGACGCATCCGTGCGTCGCAGGCTCCCGAGGCTACGGCCGCTCGGCGTGCCGGCATCGTCCGGGACTTCAAGCGGGCTTGGGAAGCCAAGGACATCGACGCGCTCATCGGCCTGCTCGACCCCGACGCCAGCGCGATCGGCGATGGCGGCGGCCTCGTCAGCGCCGAGTTGCGCCCCGTCGAAGGCGGCGGGCAGATCGCGCGCTACCTGGTCGATCTCGTCGGCAGGGCCCCCGACCTGACGATCCTGGAGCGCACGGTCAACGCTCAGGCCGGTCTGGCGGTGCAGCAGGACGGCGTCACCGTGGCGGTGTTCGCGTTCGGCGTCACAGGCGACCGGATCGCGCACATCTGGGCAGTCCGGAACCCCGAGAAGCTCCGCCCCTGGACGGCGCAGACGGCATAGTCGCCGATCCGGCCGGCGCGGATCGTCACCAGCTCCGCAACGCGGGCGGGGAGGCGCGAACCAGCCACCACCCCGCCGGCGGCGCACCGTGTCGATCGCGGGATTACCTCTCGTGTCACAGACGGGCGGGCTGGCTCGTCCCGGGTTTCAGAGACAGGTTCTGATCAGGAAGGTGATGAACATGCGGGTGTTCTTGGCAGGGGGGACCGGTGTTCTCGGGCGGCGGCTGGTGCCGCAGCTCGTGGCCCGTGGCCATCAGGTGACGGCGACGACGACGAGCAGGGCATTCCTGTCGGCTGTGGTGAACCGGGTCTCGGTGCAGGCCGACGCCCTGGCCGAGGAGGTCGTGGACCTTGTGCCGCGCCCCGGCGGCGTCCGCCCAGAACGCTGAACGCAGCAGAAATATTCAACATTCGTTCACCGTGAGTTTGCGGTGGATCGCGTGGAGCGTCGCAAAGGTGTCGGTCGACCTGGACGCGCGTAGATGTTCCGGATCCGGCCGACGCCGCGCTGACCGGCGCTTACGTTTCTGCGGCCCAGCCGCTCTTCCGCATGCGCCCGGATTCTGGACGAGGTCTTCCGCTGAGCGGACTGGCTCGCTACTGTCCCCGAAAAGTGAACGCCCCGTGGCAGCGCCGCCGCGGAGCACAGCCGGTGCCTTGGCCGCCGGCGGCCTCTCCGTGCGTCGCCGCTGGGACCGGCGACGCAACCTCCGCGAGGGTGCCGCCACTCACCGAAGAGGAGAGGGCGTCGTGACCGCGGAGACCTCCCAGACACTCGACCGGGGACTGCGCGTCCTCAAGCTGCTCGCCGACACCGACCACGGGCTGACCGTCACCGAGTTGTCCAACAAACTCGGCGTCAACCGCACCGTCGTCTACCGGCTGCTGGCCACACTGGAGCAACACGCCCTGGTGCGCCGCGACTTGGGCGGCAGGGCCAGGGTGGGGCTCGGCGTGCTGCGCCTGGGCCGCCAGGTGCATCCGCTGGTACGGGAGGCTGCGCTGCCCGCGCTGCGGTCCCTGGCCGAGGACATCGGAGCCACCGCCCACCTGACGCTGGTCGACGGCAGCGATGCGCTGGCGGTTGCCGTCGTCGAACCGACCTGGACCGACTATCACGTGGCCTACCGGGCCGGCTTCCGTCATCCGCTCGACAAGGGCGCCGCGGGCCGGGCGATCCTGGCCGCACGGGCGAAGCCGATGTCCGAGCCCGCGTTCACGCTCACGCACGGCGAGCTGGAAGCGGGCGCGAGCGGCGCGGCGGCGGCCCTGATCGGGGTCACGGGAGTGGAGGGCAGCGTGGGCGTGGTGATGCTGGCGGACGCGGTACCGGAACGGGTCGGCCCGCGAGTCGTCGACGCGGCGCGCGAGGTCGCGGACGCGTTGCGGTAGTACCGGGGTCGTCCGGTGGCCGCTTTGTCCTCCGCCGCCGGACGGGCCGGATCGTGTTCGGGCGGGCTGGGTCCGTGCTCCGGGCGGACCTGCCGAACCCGTCCGGAGCCCGAGGACGAACCCGTCCGGAGCCCGAGGACGAACCGGCCCGGCGAGCGGACTATCGGCCGGGCGGACGGGTTCGCCCCTCTCCGGACCGGCCGGGCGGATGAACCCGGCCAGGTTAGATTGGGTGAGTGCTCACTCGTCTCTCGCGCCCCCGCGCCCTCGCCCTGTGCGCCCTGCCCGTCGCCGCCCTCTTCGGCGTCGCCGCCTTCGCGCCGCTGCCGTTCACCGTGGCGCAGCCGGGCACGACCGCGAACGTACTCGGGGACGTCAGAGGCACGCCCGTGATCAGCATCAAGGGCACGCCGACCCGCCCCACCAGTGGTCAACTGCGGATGACGACCATCATCGCGACCGGGCCGACCGCCGACGTCGGCATCGGTGACGTGATCGACGGCTGGTTCCGGACCGACCGGGCGATCCTGCCCCGCGGCTCGGTCTACCCGACCGGCGGCTCCGAGAAGGAGATCGAGAAGCACAACCTCGAGGACATGAAGAAGTCGCAGAACTCCGCCGTGGACGCGGCCCTGCGGTACCTCGGCAAGGCGCCCGGATCGGTGGACGTGACCCTGCACCTCGCCGATGTGGGCGGGCCCAGTGCCGGTCTCTTCTTCGCGCTCGGCATCGTCGACAAGCTCGACGGCAACGGTTCCGGCGGGGACCTCACCGGTGGCCGCGCCGTTGCCGGCACGGGCACGATCGAGGCGGACGGTACGGTCGGCGCGGTCGGTGGCGTGTCGCTCAAGACCCAGGCCGCCCGGCGCGACGGCGCCACTGTCTTCCTCGTACCGAAAGCCGAGTGCAAGGAGGCGGGCGCCGAACTCCCCAAGGGGCTCAAGCTGATCCCGGTCACCACACTGAAGAGCGCGGTGTCCTCGCTCACGGCCCTGGACAAGGGGGCCAAGGTTCCGAGCTGCTGACGCAGGGCGAGCCGGACACGCCCTGGGGACTGCTAGAAGCGGGCGGCGTCGGTCTTTGCCTCCGCACGCTCCTCCGCGGACGGCCGGTCGTCCATCGTGCGCCATACCGGGAAGATCATCGGGCTCACTGTCGCCAGCGTGTAGACCGCGCCCAGCGCCAGGAGCGCACCGTCCGCCCCGATGCTCTCCACGAGCAGCCCCGCGAGCAGCCCGCCCACCGGCATCGCCAGCTCGCAGCCCGCGGTGAGCGCTCCGGATACCCGGCTGCGCAGCTGCTGCGGTACGCGTTCGTACGTCATCGTCGTCAGGATCGGGTTCAGGACCCCGCCCGCGAGGCCGCCCAGCAGCATCGTCACCGCGAGCGGCAGCGTCGTGTCCGTCAGCGCGGCAACCACGAACCTCGGTCCGCCGCACAGCACCACGCACACCGTGAACACCGCACGCCGCGAGAACCGGTGTCCCACCGCCCCGTACACCAGCGCGCCCGTGAGCCCGCCGGCCCCGAACAGTGCGGTGAGCAGACCGAGTTGGGGTGCGCCGCCCAGTTCGCGCTCGGCGTGCACCGGGAGCAGTACGGCGTTCCAGCCCTGATCGGTGCCGTTCATGAAGAGCACCATCACCACGACGGCCAGCAGTAGCCGGTTGGAGAACAAGTAGGCGTATCCCTCGCGCAGTTCGTGGCTGTACGTGCGCAGTGAGACCGGTGCCGCCGCCTTTCGCGGCTCGGCCGCCCGTACCCCTCGTACGCCTGCCGCGATGAGCAGCGCGGACGCGCCGAAGGTCGCCGCGTCCAGCAGCAGCACGGTCTCCGCGCCGACGAGCGCGATCAGTACCCCGGCCAGTGCCGCGCCGGTCATCCTGGCGCCGCGCGAGGTGGCGTCGAAGAGGCTGGCGGCGCGGGTGACCGTGGTCCCGGCGTGTTCGGCGAGGTCCGGCAGTAGGACGTAGCGTGCGGTGTTGCCGGGGGTGTGGACGAGTCCGTTCAGTGCCATCAGGGCGCAGAGCATCCAGAATTCGAGCGCCCCGGCGTAGTGGAGCAGCGGAATGGTGGCGATGGCGAGTGCGCAGACGGTGTCGGAGGCGACGGAGATCCGGCGCCGTCCGATCCGGTCGATGACGGGCCCGCCGATGACCGCGGAGATGATGATCGGCAGTGTGGCGCAGAAGGCGACGACACCGGCCCGGCCGGCGCTGCCCGTGGTCTGCAGGACGAACCACGGGACCCCGATCAGGGTGAGCGAAGTGCCTGCGGTGGATATGCAGTTGGCCGCGAGAAGCGCGGCGAGCGGCTTGCGGTTCCCCCCGTCCATGGCTAAACCGCGCGAGGTGAGGACGTGGAGAGGGCGTGCCGGTCCGGCAGGACCCGCAGGCCCAGCTCGATCAGTCCCCAGCCCAGCTGCGTACGCAGGGTCCGGTGCGGTGCCCGGGCCGTACGCGTCAGGCGGAACCCGTCGGCCTGCCGACGCAGTTCGGTGCTGTGAAGGCGCTGCAGCGTCAGGTGCGTGTCGGGGTGCATGGTGAAGTCCTCTCAGTCGGTGGGGCGCGGGAACATGTGCAGATGGGTGCGGACGACGGCCGAACCCTCGGTGCCTTCGGGGACCCGGTCCCGGTAGCTTTCGATCAGGTCGTGGATCTTCTCGCCCAGCTCCAGTGAGAGCTCCGGGGTGAGCCGCATCTTGAAGTCGCTGGTGTCCGAGCTGCGCAGCCACTCCTCGGGCCATTCGTGCATGGTGCCGAGCCAGGTGTTGAGCTCCTGGGTGTGCGTGGTGGCGATCTCGTGCAGGACGACTCCGATGGCGCCGCGCACCTCCGGGTCGGGGTCGCGGAGGAAGTCCGCACTGCGGTCGAATGCGGTGCCCATGTGCACGGCCCGCCACCACCGTTCGCGTCCCTTGCCGAGCGTCGGGTCGTCCTCGACGAAGCCGTGCGCGGCCAGTTGCCGCAGGTGGTAGCTGGTGGCGCCGCTGGACTCGCCGAGCCGGTCGCCGAGCTTCGACGCGGTCGCGGGGCCGAACTCCCGGAGGGCGCCGAGCAGGCGGATCCGGAGGGGGTGGGCCAGCACGCGCAGGGTGCGGACGTCGACGCGGTGGATGTTCGGGTCGAGCGGCTTCTCGCCGTCGGCTTCGTTCGGTGCCATGTCTCGACTGTAGACTTGCAAAGGAGCCTTTGCAACGCTTCTTTGCAACATTTTCTTTGTAACTCCGGGGGCGTCGGCCCCGGTTGCCCGCTACCCGTTCTTGATGAACCCCTCCGCGATCAGCCAGTCCTTCGCCACCTTGTGCGGGTCCTCCCCGTCCACATCCACCTTCGCGTTCAACTGCTGCGCGACCTCGGTCGTCAGTCGCCTGCTGACCGGGTCCAACAGCCCGGCGATCTCCGGGTACTTGTCGAAGGTCGCGGTGTGGATGACGGGCGCGGCGTTGTAGTTGGGGAAGAAATGCTTGTCGTCCACGAGGACGTCGAGGTCCATCGCCTTGATCCGGCCGTCCGTGGTGTACACCTCACCCAGCAGGCAGGAGTTGGACTTCGAGATCTGGGTGTAGATGATCCCGGCGTCCATCTTCCTGATGTTGGCGGCCGGGATCGACATCCCGTAGGCCTTCTCCATCCCAGGCAGCCCGTCGTCGCGCGAGGCGAACTCGTTCTCCACGCAGAGCGTCACCGCCGCCGGGTCCATCTTCGACAGCGCGGCGACATCGGAGAGCGTCTTCAGGTGGTGCTCCGCGTTGTTCTTCTTGCTGATGGCCAGCGCGTAGGTGTTGTCGAGGGTGGACTTCGGCAGCCAGGTCACCCCGTTCTTCCGGTCCTCGTCCCGGACCGCCTCCCACTGCTTCAGCGGGCTGGCGATCGGTTTCGCATGGCCGAGGTACGTGATCCAGGCGGTGCCCGTGTACTCGTACATTGCGTCGGCGCTGCCCTTGATGATGGCCTCGCGCGCGCTGATCGAACCCGGCAGGTTGGTCCGGTCGAGGACCTCGGCACCGGCGGCCTTGAACACCAGGCCGATCATCTGGCCGAGGACGATGTTCTCGCTGAAGTTCTTCGAGGTGACGGTCAGCGAGGCACCGTCCAGTGGTTTCCCCCGGCCGACCGAGCCCGGCACCACGTCGTCCACCATCGGCGAACCGCTCTTCAGCCCGCACCCGGCGGGCGCCACCCCGAGCAGCACCAGGGTCCCGAGGAGACCGGCCGCCCTGAGCCCCCGTGCCGCCCCCTTCCCCGCGCTCACGCCCCCACCTCCAGACCGCGCGGCGTCAACGCCACCTCGACCAGGGAGGCCAGCCAGTCCACCAGCAGCGCCAGCACCACCGTCAGCACGGAACCGAGCACCAGCACCGGCATCCGCTGCGTCTGGATACCCGACGTGATCAGGTCCCCCAACCCGCCGCCGCCGACGAACGTCGCCAGCGTCGCCGTGCCGACATTGAGGACCAGCGCCGTCCGTGCCCCCGCCAGGATCAGCGGGACGGCGAGCGGCAGTTCGACTTTTGTGAGCGTCCCCATCGCCGACATGCCGATGCCGCGCGAGGCCTCGACCAGATTCGGCTCGATCGCCCTGAGACCGGCCACGGTGTTGGAGAACACCGGCAGCACCGCGTAGATCACCATGCCGATGATCGCGGTCGACGGGCCGATGCCCAGCCAGATCACCAGCAGGGCCAGCAGGCCGATCGCCGGGGTTGCCTGGCCGACGTTGGCGAGGGCCGTGACCAGCGGGGCGCCCCGGCGCAGCCTGCGCCGGGTCAGCGCGATCCCGAGCGGAATGGCGATGATCAGCACCCAGAAGGTGGAGATCGCGGTCAGCTTGACGTGCTGCCACCAGCGCAGCCGCACATTGCCGCCGGCCAGCGCGTTCTTCGCGATCGAGTCGAGGTGGACGTTGGTGATCCACAGATAGGTGAGGGCGAGGACGACCGCCAGGGCGGCCGGCATCAGCACCAGCTTGCGCCAGGTGATCCGGCGCCGCGGCGCGGCGGGCGGCGGCGCGGGTTCCTCCTCCTCGTCGCGGAAGACGTCCTGGACGTCGTGCTCGCCCGGCAGCCGGGACGACGACGGGCGTTCCCCGGGCCCCGGAGGCACCGACCGGTGGGGATCCATGTCAGGGGGATTCATGCGCCCGCACCTCCCTCCAGCTCCTGCTCGGTCTGATGGGTACGCAGCTCCTCCAGATCGTGCTGGTGCTCGATGGCGGTGAGCCGGTCGGCCTCCAGGAGCTCATGTACGGAGTTCATCAGGGTCTCCATGTCGACGACCCCGATGAACTCGCCGCGCCGACCCGTCGCCGCGACCCGTCCGCCGCTGTCGAGCAGTACGGCCTCCAGCGCGTCGTGCAGTGTGGCGTCCAGGGTCACCGTGTCGTGGACCAGCTGCCCGGCGCGCGCCAGCGAGCCCCGGGCCCGCATCAGGTCGCCGCGTCGCAGCCACTTGTACGGGCGGTTCCTGCGGTCCAGCATCAGGAGCTCGTTGTGCGGGCCGCTGCGCAGCTTGTTGAAGATCGACTGGAGCGGGTCGTCGACCGTCACCGTGGGGAACTCGGCGATCCCCACATCCCGTACGCGGGTCAGATTGAGCCGCTTCAGCGCCGCGCCCGCGCCGACGAATCCGGAGACGAAATCGTCCGCCGGGTTGGTGAGGATCGCCTCCGGGGTGTCGAACTGCGCGATGTGCGATCGCTCCCGCAGCACGGCGATCCGGTCGCCCAGCTTGATCGCCTCGTCGAAGTCGTGGGTGACGAACACGATCGTCTTGTGCAGCTCGTGCTGCAGCCGGATCAGTTCGTCCTGGAGGTGGTCGCGGGTGATCGGGTCGACGGCGCCGAACGGCTCGTCCATCAGCAGCACCGGCGGATCGGCAGCCAGCGCCCGCGCCACGCCCACCCGCTGCTGCTGACCGCCGGACAGCTGCCGCGGATAGCGCCCGTGGAACTCCCTCGGGTCGAGGCCGACCAGATCGAGCATCTCCTCGACCCGGTCCTTCACCCTCGACTTCGACCAGCCGACCATCTTCGGTACGAGGGCGATGTTCTCGGCGACCGTCATGTGCGGGAACAGCCCGGACGACTGGATCGCGTACCCGACCTTGCGGCGCAGCTTCACCGGGTCGATGCCGGTGACATCCTCGTCGTTGATCCTGATCCGGCCGGACGTCGGCTCGATCAGCCGGTTGATCATCTTCAGGGTGGTGGACTTCCCGCAGCCGGACGGCCCGACGAAGATCACCGTCTCACCGGCCTTGATGTCCATCGAGACGTTGTCCACGGCCGGGCTCGGATTGCCCGGGTAGAGCTTGGTCAGGTCCTCCAGCTGGATGGTGGCACCGGAGGTGGCGGTGGGCGTCTTGGCTGCCCCGGTGTCGGTCTCAGGCACGGATCCCCCTGGGAATGGTCAGCCGCCCGAGCAGGACGTACGCGGCGTCGAAGAGCAGAGCGAGGATGACGATGCCGAGCGTGCCGGCGAGGACCTGATTGAGCGCGTTGGCGCTGCCCAGTGAGGCGATGCCGCGGAAGATCTCGTTGCCGAGTCCGGGACCGGAGGCATACGCGGCAATGGCGGCGATCCCCATCAGCATCTGCGTGGAGACCCGGATGCCGGTGAGGATCGGCGGCCAGGCGAGCGGCAGCTCGACCCTGCAGAGCCGGGCGATCCGTGACATCCCGATGCCCTTCGCCGCGTCGACGAGGGACGGGTCCACGCCGCGCAGCCCGACGATGGAGTTGCGGACGATCGGCAGGAGCCCGTACATCGTCAGAGTGATCACGGTGGGCGGGACGCCGAGCCCCACCAGCGGGATCAGCAGACCGATCGCGGCGAGGGACGGGATGGTGAGGATGATGGCCGTGGTGGTGATGGCCAGCGAACCGCCCCAGCTGCTGCGGTAGGTGACGACCCCGATCAGGATGCCGAGCACGGTGGCGATGACCATGCACTGGAACACAGCGCTGACGTGCTGGTACGCGTCGGTGAGCAGCTGCTGGTGCTGATTGCCCAGATACTCCCAGAAGCTCACACGCCACTCCTCGGCTCAGTCGCTGTCCTCCGCGGCCTGCTCGACGAGCGGGATGATGCGCAGAGGCACCGGGTTCTCCATGACGATCGCGGTGGAGGCCCGGACAATGCCATCAAAACCGACAACCCGGTCGATCACCCGCTGAAGGTCGGCGTTGGACCGGGCGACGAGCCGGCACAGCATGTCGCCGTGCCCGGTGGTGGTGTGCAGCTCCAGAACTTCTGGGACACCGTCCAAATGGGCCCGTACATCGGCGCCTTGGCCCTGCTTGATCTCCAGGGTGGCGAAGGCGGTGACGGGGTAGCCGAGGGCCGCCGGATCGACATCGGGGCCGAATCCGCGGATGACTCCATTCGACTGAAGCCGGTCGAGGCGCGCCTGCGCGGTGCCGCGGGCCACCCCGAGCCGGCGCGACGCCTCCAGCACCCCGATCCGGGGCTCGCGCGCAAGCAGCACGATGAGCCGCCCGTCCAGATGATCGATCGCCATACGGGTCCCCCCATGGTCACCATGTACAGATAGTCCGCCCATCCAAGCAAACCTGTGTACAGACTGCTCAGCGAGAACGCGAACTATTGCGCACCTTGCGATGCGGGGAGAGCCTTCCCCTATGACTGAGACGCTGCACAACACCCCTGACACCGCCCGGCAGGCCGACCCCTTCCCGGTCAAGGGAATGGACGCGGTCGTCTTCGCCGTGGGCAATGCCAAGCAGGCCGCGCACTACTACTCGACCGCCTTCGGCATGAAGCTCGTCGCCTACTCCGGACCGGAGAACGGCAGCCGCGAGACCGCCAGTTACGTGCTGACCAACGGTTCGGCACGCTTTGTCCTCACCTCCGTCATCAAGGCATCCACCGACCACGGCCGCTTCCTGGCCGACCATGTCGCCGAGCACGGCGACGGCGTGGTCGACCTGGCCATCGAGGTCCCGGACGCACGGGCGGCATACGCGTACGCCGTCGAGCACGGCGCCCTGGGCCTCACCGAGCCGCACGAGGTCAAGGACGAGCACGGCACGGTGGTGCTCGCCGCGATCGCCACGTACGGCCAGACCCGCCACACCCTCGTCGAGCGCTCCGGCTACGACGGCCCGTACCTCCCCGGCTTCGTGGCCGTGGCCCCGATCGTCGAACCGCCCGCCAAGCGCACCTTCCAGGCCATCGACCACTGCGTCGGCAATGTGGAACTGGGCCGGATGAACGAGTGGGTCGGCTTCTACAACAAGGTCATGGGCTTCACCAACATGAAGGAGTTCGTGGGCGACGACATCGCCACCGAGTACTCCGCCCTCATGTCGAAGGTCGTCGCCGACGGCACCCTGAAGGTGAAGTTCCCGATCAACGAACCGGCGATCGCGAAGAAGAAGTCGCAGATCGACGAGTACCTGGAGTTCTACGGCGGCGCGGGCGTCCAGCACATCGCCCTCGCCACCAACGACATCGTCGCGTCGGTCCGCACGATGCGCGCGGCCGGCATCCAGTTCCTGGACACCCCCGACTCGTACTACGACACCCTCGGCGAATGGGCGGGCGAGACCCGCGTACCGGTCGAGACGCTGCGCGAGCTGAAGATCCTCGTCGACCGCGACGAGGACGGATACCTGCTGCAGATCTTCACCAAGCCGGTCCAGGACCGCCCGACGGTCTTCTTCGAGATGATCGAACGCCACGGCTCGATGGGCTTCGGCAAGGGCAACTTCAAGGCCCTGTTCGAGGCGATCGAGCGCGAGCAGGAGAAGCGCGGCAACCTCTGAGCAGGTGGCTCCCACGTGAAGGCGGGGTCTCCGACGGATCCGGAGGCCCCGCCCCTCGTGCTCCCCGCCACGTCCGTCTCCGCCGCGCCCCCGTCAGCTGCTGCCCGGCGCGTGCGAGGGCGGGAGTGCGGGAGCGTCCGTGGTCGTCGTTCCGGCCGGTGCCGCCGCCAGGGTGCCCTGCTGCGCGGACGGTTCCGGGGACTGCTGAGGGAGTTCCGGGGGAGGCGTCGGTTCGGGTGCCGGGGTCACCTCCTGCGGGTCACCCGCCGGGGTCCGGCCCAGCTGGTCCAGGGCCTCCTGGGCGGGTGGGGCGTCCAGAGGGCTGAAGTGGGGGTTCGTGCGCAGCGCCTCCTCCAGGTGGCGGCGGGCCGGGCCGTGGTTCCCCAGCCTCTGTTCGATCATGCCCAGGTGGTACGCGTACAGGGCCGTCCCACCGCCCGTGTCCGCCGCCTGCTGCGCGTATGCCAGCGCGCTCTGCGAGTCGCCCGATCTGTACAGCGCCCAGCCCAGCGCGTCCGCCACTGCCGCGCTGTGGTGCTGTCGGCCCCACTCCGCCCGCAGCAGCTCCACCGCCCGCGACGCATCACCGTGGTCGGCCTCGAAGCGGCCGAGGAGGAGGGACTCGTCGACCCCCTGGCCGCTCTCCTGGGTCAGGGTTCCGCGGAGCTTCGTGTACTGGCCCCGGGAGTCGTCGTCCAGCCCCAGCGACTCGTACAACTCACCGAGTTCCAGCATGTATGCGGGGCTCGGGAGCCGGGACAGCGCCGCCCGGTAGTCGCGCTGAGCCTCGTCCGTACGGCCCAGGGCCGCCAGCGCCCGCGCCCGGCCCGCGAGCGACGGAGAGTGGGCGCGGTCCGTCCGCAGGGCCGCGCTGTACTGCGCCACCGCCTCCTCGGACTCGCCCCGCTCCCAGGCCAGTTCGCCCAGCCGGAACAGGCAGTCCGTCTTCTCGGCTGGGGTGGCGGCCCGGTTCGCCGCATCCTGCGCGACCGCCAGGGCGTCCTCGCGCCGGCCCTCGTTCCGGTACATCTGCGCCGTCCACGAGAGCGCCGGCACGCCCGAGCGGAGCGCCGTGAACTTCTCCACCGCCCGGCCCGCCGCCGTGTACTGGCCGAGCCCGTTGTACGCGTCGATCAGGACCGGGTACGCCGTCCAGTCCTTCGGCCGCCGGGCCCGTACCGTCTCGCCCCACTTCTTCGCCGTGACGAAGTCGTGCCGCGCGTTGGCGAGCGCCGCCAGCCCCACCCAGGCCGCCGTGTTCCCCCGGTCGCCCGGCTGTGCGTCCAGCGAGCGCCTCAGCGCCTGCTCCGCCCGTCCGTAGTACGCCACGTCCGCGGAACGCCGCCCCCACTCCACGTACGCCGATCCGAGCACCGCCCACGACCGCGCGTCGGACGGATGCGTGCCCACCCAGCTCTGCCGGTCCCCGATCAGCGCCGTCAGATCGGCGAGGGAGACGGGGGCGCCCGCGTTCGTCGCCGTCAGGGCGCGCATGACCGGTCCCGGCACGGGCGGCGGCGCGGCTTCCTTCTCCTCGTCCGGTACGGACACGACCGCACCCGTGACCAGCACGGCAGCCGCCACCGCACCGACCGCGGCCCGGCGCAGCGTCGTGTGCAACGAGACCGGCGGGAGTTCGGCCGGCGCCGCGGGGTCCGGGGTGGGCGGCGGTTCGGAGCCGGGGAGCGACGACGTCTGCGGTGGGCGGTCGTACGGATCGGATGAAGGGGGCGCGTGATCCGACTGGGGGGACTCCGGAGGCTGCTGCGGCATGACATCCATGTCGATCACTCTGCGTCAGTATGAAGATCGCACCGTGTTGTGCGTACGCTGCCGCAGACGGGTTCACACCATTGGCCCCGGGTGTCACGCTTGGATCATGGACGATCTTCTCGAACGACTGCGCGCGGGCCTTCCCGCCGAGGCCCTGATCACCGATCCGGACGTCACGGCCTCGTACGCCCGCGACATGGCGAGCTTCTGTGACGCGGGCGCTCCGGCCGTGGTGGTGCTGCCGCGCACGGTCGAGCAGGTTCAGCACGTCATGCGCACGGCGACCGCGCTGCGTGTGCCGGTCGTCCCGCAGGGTGCCCGTACCGGCCTGTCGGGCGCGGCCAACGCCTCCGACGGCTGCATCGTGCTGTCCCTGGTCAAGATGGACCGGATCCTGGAGATCAACCCGGTCGACCGGATCGCCGTCGTCGAACCGGGCGTCATCAACGCCGTGCTGTCCCGCGCGGTCAACGAACACGGCCTGTACTACCCGCCGGACCCGTCCAGCTGGGAAATGTGCACCATCGGCGGCAACATCGGCACCGCGTCCGGCGGGCTCTGCTGCGTGAAGTACGGCGTCACCGCCGAGTACGTACTCGGCCTCGAGGTCGTCCTCGCCGACGGGCGCCTCCTGACGACCGGCCGCCGGACAGCGAAGGGCGTCGCCGGATACGACCTCACCCGGCTCTTCGTCGGCTCGGAGGGCAGCCTCGGCATCGTCGTCCGCGCCGTGCTCGCCCTGAAGCCGCAGCCGCCGCAGCAGCTCGTTCTCGCCGCCGAATTCCCGTCCGCGACAGCCGCCTGCGACGCCGTCTGCCGGATCATGGAGCGTGGCCATACTCCGTCACTCCTCGAACTGATGGACCGTACAACGGTCCAAGCCGTCAACACGATGGCCCACATGGGTCTCCCCGACTCCACCGAAGCGCTGCTCCTCGCCGCCTTCGACACCCCGGACCCCACCGCCGACCTCGCCGCCGTCGCCGCACTCTGCACCACCGCCGGTGCCACCGAAGTGGTCCCCGCGGCCGACGCCGCCGAGTCCGAACTCCTCCTCCAGGCCCGACGGATGTCGCTGACCGCCCTGGAGACCGTCAAGCCGGCCACGATGATCGACGACGTGTGCGTGCCGCGCTCCAGGCTCGGCGCCATGATCGAGGGGACGGCGGCCATCGCGCAGAAGTACGACCTCACCATCGGCGTCTGCGCCCACGCGGGCGACGGCAACACCCATCCCGTCGTCTGCTTCGACCACACCGACGCCGACGAGTCGCGCCGGGCCCGCGAATCCTTCGACGAGATCATGGCGCTGGGCCTCGAACTCGGCGGCACCATCACCGGCGAACACGGCGTCGGCGTCCTGAAAAAGGAATGGCTGGCCCGCGAACTGGGCGAGGTGAGCGTCGAGATGCACCGGGGCATCAAGGCGGCGTTCGACCCGCTGGGGCTGCTCAATCCCGGCAAGGTCTTCTGACGCCGCCGACGGGCGAGCTCAGCGCCACGCAGAGGACGTCGCGCCGCTCGATCGTGGCCGGCCGGATCCGGACGTCCCCGTGCCCGCAGGGCCGGAACACGCCCTCGACCAGCAGATCGCGGGCGAACGTCCAGTGCACGGGGAAGTCGGAGCCGATGTGAAAGACGACGTGCACGGCGTACGGATCCTCCGTGCGGTATGTCAGCCGGGCCGGGACGCGGATGCTCCGCTCCGGCGACAGGACCAGCTCGAGTTCCAGGTCGCGTTCCACAACGGTGTGCATGAGTGCGTCCTTTCGGTGCCGGTGGACCGGTCCCCTGACCGGCCCGCACCTGGAGAGAGCACCTTCCCCGCCACCTATGACGCGACTTCCGGAAAGAACTTCACCCTGACCGGAAAGTGCTCCAAACGCCGGGACCGGCCCGGGGGTACGCGGCTGTCTGATAGATGTGGTCCGTTGACTTGAGGCTTCGAAGAGATACGGGACCACGGTGATGAGCGCCCCAACCCCGGCACCCGGTGACGACAGGCCCCGCGAGGGGTATTACCCCGACCCGTCCATTCCCGGATATGTCCGGTACTGGAACGGCACTTCGTGGGTTCCCGGTACGAGCCGTCCCGCGCCCCAGCAGGGCGAACCGACGGCCGCGACGCCCTCCGAGGGGGCAACGCCCGAACCGCAGCCGCAGCCTTCGGCACCGATGCCCGCCCAGGCATCCGGCCCGACCTACGCGCCGGTGGACGAAACCGGTCCGGTCTTCCTCGACGAGGAGCCGAACGACAGCAACCGACCCGAACCCTCGTCCGCCTGGCAGGCCGACGCCTCCCGGCAGACCGGCTTCGGTGGGGAACGCGACCGGCGGGTGTCCTGGGGTGGCACAGGCGGTACGGGGCAGCCGGGCGGGGCCGGAGCAGCGGGCCAGGTCCCTGCGGACCGCGGGGCCCCCGCCGACCGGGCCCCCGCGGACCCACGCCTGCCCGCGCCGCAGGACCCCACGGGCGGTGCGCTGCCGGGCATGCGGGGCGGCAACAGCCAGGCCCCCGAGCGAACGGTCGCGATCCGGGCCGACCGCCCGGCCGAGCCCGGAGGCGGCAGCGGTGAGGCGGGGCGTCCGCCTGCCGACGGTACGGCCACGATCCGCCCCGTGGGACAGGGGGGCCGGTCGCCCCGTCCCCGCAACGCAAAACAGGAACCGGCCGACGGGACGATGTCGATCCGCGCGGTTCCCCCCGGCACCGGCGCCCCGCTGCCCTCCGCAGCGGCCCTCGCGCCGGCCCCGGTGCCCGCACTCGCGCCCGCCCCGGCCAATCCGCTCACCCCGGGCCCCGGCGGCGCCGCCGCCTCCTGGGCGCAGCAGGCCCACCAGCCGGACGCGCCCCAGCAGGCCGCCCACCCGCAGCCCCAGCCCCCGCAACAGCGGCAATTCGGGCCCAAGCAGTCCCAGCAGGCCGTGCCGCCCCAGCAGCGTGTCGGTGCGCAGGCGGCTCAGCCGGACGGCCCTGTCGTGCCCTGGAAGCCCCCGGTCGACGACCACTTCCAGCAGCTCGCACAGGCGCGGGCGGCCGCTCGCCCCGCCGGGCTCGGCAAGCGGTTCGCCGCCCGGCTCGTCGACACGGTCGTGCTGGGCGCGCTCGTCGGCGCGATCGGGTTCCCGCTCGTCTCGCGGGCGATGGACCACATCGGCGACAAGATCGACGCGGCGAAGCTGTCCGGCCGGACGGTCACCGTCTGGCTGGTGGACTCCACCACGGCCGGGCTGTTCGGCGGGGTGCTCGGTGCGTTCCTGGTGCTCGGCGTGCTGTTGGAGGTCCTGCCGACCGCGAAGTGGGGCCGTACGCTCGGCAAGAAGCTCTGCGGTCTGGAGGTACGGGACATCGAGTCCCACGGGGCGCCCTCCTTCGGTGCCGCGCTCCGCCGCTGGCTGGTCTACGGCGTGCTCGGTCTGCTGGTCATCGGCGTGGTCAATGTCCTGTGGTGCCTGTTCGACCGCCCGTGGCGGCAGTGCTGGCACGACAAGGCGGCACACACCTTCGTGGCGGGCTGACGACGAGCACGACGACGCCGCGCGGGCGACCCGCGCGGCTGACGGCTCACCGGGTGAGCGGCTGCTCCGTGCCGCGTTCCCCCGAACGCACCTGAGCCGTTGCGGGCACCCGCGGGCCGGGGTGCACTGCCCCCATGAGCAACGATCAGCCGACGTCCGGCCAGCCTCCCGAGGACGACCCGTTCCTCAAGAAGCCGCAGGGGCCTCAGCCGCCGTCGTCGGGTTCGCCCTACGACAGCGCTCCGCCTCCGCCGCCGCCGTACGAGCCCGGTCCCTACGGCGGTGGCCCGTACGGCGGCCCGGACCCGCTGGCGGGCATGCCGCCGCTCGGCGAGCCCGGCAAGCGGATCCTGGCCCGGCTGATCGATTTCCTGATCATCTCGATCCCGCTGTATCTGATCTCGCTGCCGTTCGGCGGCCCGGTCGAGGTGTCGCCGAACAACACCAATGGCAACTACGACAACTTCAGTAACGCCTTCAACCAGACCTACAGCGGCCGTCAGCTGCTCTGGTCGCTGATCGGGCTCGTGGCCTACGTGGCGTACGACACGTACTTCACGCACAAGGACGGCCGCACCGTCGGCAAGCGGCTGCTGAATCTGCGGGTCGCGATGCTCAATGACGGCCGTGTGCCGGACACCGGTGCCGCGTTCCTGCGGGCCGTGGTGCTGTGGCTGCCGGCGCTGCTGTGCTGCCCGTGCCTGTGGTGGCTGATCAACATCGTGCTGATGTTCACGGACAAGCCGTACCGCCAGGGGCTGCAGGACAAGGCGGCCAAGACGGTGGTGGTCTCGACCGCCTAGCCGACGTCCGCCTAGGTCCGCCCGAGAAGCGTGCCGCCGGTTGCCAGGTCAGCGGCGCAGGGAATGCTCACCCACGCGCTCGGCGGTGCGGGCGGCCGGGATCCTGGCCGGCTGGACGTCGTCGAGCTCGATGTCCTCGGCTGCGCCGACGGTGGAGACGGCGCCGTGGTTCGTACGAACCGCGGTCGCCGTCTTTGCCGTTTTCGCCGCGTTCCCTGTTTTCATCCGCAGCGGCAGGGGTACGGTGACGGCCACCAGCAGACCGAGCGCCAGTGCCGCCGTGCCGATGACGGCGATGCCGACGCCCGAACTCGTGCGGGACAGCAGGAGCATGGCGAGCGTCGAGAAGACGACGGTGACCGATCCGTAGGAGAGCTGTGCAGCAGTGGGACGCGGCATGGCAGTATCCGTCCTCGGGGCATCGGAAGGGGCAGTCTCTCAACGCGGTCGCACTGTCAAGCGACTCTACGACGGTGGATGCCCTGGAGGAACCGGTAGTAAGCGTGACCTAACCCACGGTGCCGGTGCATGGGGGGCGCACTGAGTCATCCAGTGCGTCAAAGGGGGGCATTGGCGCGCCGGTCGCCCGTTCGGTGAACGTCCGCATAACGGAACTGCACTCCCGCATAATGCACTTGGCCTGTTCAAGTCAAGATCTGTCTTTTCTCGTGTAACTCCGGTCGAATGACGTCACTTGTGACGCGTATCCGCGCGCGGCCTCCTCATCACTCCCGGGCCGCAGCCGCGAGCGCCGGGGAGGACTGCATCAAGTGACCACTAAGAGAAGGACGCTCCGCGCCGCGGCGGTTGTCGTGGCCATGGCCGCCACCGCTGCCACGGCGTCGACCTTCGCCACCGCACAGGCCGATGACAAGGCGTCAGGCGCCGCCGCATCCAGCATCGACCGCCGCGACCCGGGGTCGGCCGAGGGTAACGCGCACAACCTGAAGGGCCCCTTCAGCGAGCAGCAGGACGCACAGCGTCAGGCCGCCCTGGAGCAGGTCGTGTCCGGCGACAAGAAGGTGTCGAACCGCGACGGCTCCAAGGTCGTCAAGCTCGGCGACAAGAAGTACGTCGAGCTCGGCCGCGAGAAGACGGACAAGATCTTCACGATCCTGGTGGAGTTCGGCGACAAGGTCGACGACACGACCATGTTCGACCCGGACGGCGACGGCCCCGAGCCGCCCGTCAAGAAGTACGGCGGCACGCCCGGACCGCTGCACAACAAGATAGCCAAGCCGGACCCGGCGAAGGACAACAGCACCGCCTGGCAGGCCGACTACAACCAGGCGCACTTCCAGGACCTCTACTTCGGTACGGGCGCCGGCAAGAACTCGCTGAAGACGTACTACGAGAAGACGTCCTCCGGACGCTACTCGGTCGACGGCAATGTCTCGGACTGGGTCAAGGTCCCGTACAACGAGGCCCGTTACGGTTCCAACTACTGCGGCTCGACCAACTGCGCCAACGTCTGGGACATGGTCCGCGACGGAGTGAACACCTGGGCCGCCGACCAGAAGGCCAAGGGCCGTACCACGGACCAGATCAAGGCCGATCTGGCGCAGTACGACCAGTGGGACCGTTACGACTACGACAACGACGGCAACTTCAACGAGCCCGACGGCTACATCGACCACTTCCAGATCGTCCACGCCGGTGAGGACGAGTCCGCCGGCGGCGGCGTCGAGGGTTCGAACGCCATCTGGGCCCACCGCTGGTACGCGTACGGCACCAACGCCGGTGCGACCGGCCCGGCCTACAACAAGGCCGGCGGCACCCAGATCGGTGACACCGGCATCTGGGTCGGCGACTACACCGCGCAGCCCGAGAACGGCGGCCTGGGTGTCTTCGCCCACGAGTACGGCCACGACCTCGGTCTGCCGGACCTCTACGACACCACCAACCGCGCCGAGAACTCCGTCGGTTTCTGGTCCCTGATGTCGGCCGGCTCCTGGCTCGGCACCGGTAAGAACGCCATCGGTGACCTGCCCGGCGACATGACCGCCTGGGACAAGCTGCAGCTGGGCTGGCTCGACTACGCCTCGGCCAAGGCCGCGACGAACTCGGTCCACAAGCTGGGTGTCTCGGAGTACAACACCAAGGACAAGCAGGCGCTCCTCGTCTCGCTGCCCGACAAGCCGGTCACCACCGCTGTCACGAAGCCCGCGGAGGGCTCCAAGCAGTGGTGGAGCGACATGGGCGACAACCTGAACAACACCCTCACCCGTTCGGTCGACCTGACCGGCAAGTCCAAGGCGTCCCTGGACCTCGCGGGCTTCTGGGACATCGAGAAGGACTACGACTTCCTCTACACCGAGGTGTCCACGAACGGTGGCACCAGCTGGACCGCGATCGACGGCACCGCCGACGGCAAGGCGCTCCCGCGCGACGCCAGTGACAAGCCGGCCCTGACCGACGTCTCCGGCACGTACCGGAAGCTCTCCTACCCGCTGGACGCCTACGCGGGCAAGAAGATCGACATCCGCTTCCGTTACGCCACTGACGGCGGCGCGGGCGGTGTCGGCTTCGCGGCCGACACCATCTCGATCACCGCCGACGGCGCCGTGATCTTCTCGGACAACGCCGAGGGCGACGACAACGGCTGGACCGCCAAGGGCTTCTCCCGCGTCGGTGAGTCGTTCACCAAGGACTACCCGCAGTACTACATCGCGGAGAACCGCCAGTACGTCTCGTACGACCAGACCCTCAAGGTCGGCCCGTACAACTTCGGCTTCTCCGCGACCCGTCCGGACTGGGTCGAGCACTACCCGTACCAGAACGGTCTGATGATCTGGCTCTGGGACCAGTCCCAGAAGGACAACAACGTCTCCACCCACCCGGGCAAGGGCCTGATCCTGCCGATCGACGCGCACGCCAAGCCGCTGAAGTGGGCTGACGGCACCGTCATCCGCAACAAGATCCAGCCCTTCGACGCGCCGTTCAGCTGGCAGCCGACCGACGGCTTCACGCTGCACAAGGCCGACGTGGCGGTCAAGATCAAGTCCCAGCCGGGCGTCCCGGTCTTCGACGACCACGAGGGCACCTACTGGTACGCGGAGAACAAGACCGGAAGCGTGAAGGTCGCTGACACCAACACCCGGATCACGATCGTCAGCGAGCCGCTCAGCGGCTCGACGGTCACGGTCAAGGTTGGCGCCTCGCACAAGTAATTCCGCATCACCGCAGGTCAAAGCATGATCGGCCGACGCCCTCTAGCGGGCGGCGGCCGATCGTGTTTAGGTGCCTCTTATTCGGATTCTTATTGACGCGATGTCTCACGGGGGAGTGTGGAGCATGGCAGGCGGAGGATTCAGCACGTTGCCGAACGGCAGTGTGGTGGTCGCGATCACCCTGAACGGCCCGGCGGACGGGACGGGCCCGGGAACCCCGGTCCGGGTCCTGGTGCACGCGGCGAACCGGGCCCGCGCACTGACGCGCCTGCGCAATGTGGGCCTCCGGGCGGTCTACCTCCGCGGCAACGCGGAACCGCCCACGCCGGACGAGATCACGGCGGTGCTGCACCACCCGGACGGCCTGCTCTGGCGAGCGAGACCGGCGAACGCGCAGGAACTCTGGCACCCCATCCGGGCACTCCTGCGCCCACCGGTACCGGTCCACCAGTCCTGAGGGCGCCTGCGTCCCGCCCTGCCACGTCGAGCGGTCCGGTGCCCCAGAACAAGACCCGGGCCGCAAACCGGCCCGCACATCGAGCGCCACGCCGGCAAGGACAAGCCCGTCCGGCGATCGAGGACAACGCGGCCGCCGGACGGCCCCGGCAACCGCCCCCGCCCTACACCACCGGCTTGCCGGAGAGCTCAACCCCGGCCTCCCGGAGCTCCTCCAGCGCCCGCCCCGTGCTCGCGGCGGCGACCCCCGCGGTCAGGTCCAGCAGCACATGCGTCGCGAACCCTTCCCGGACCGAGTCCAGCGCCGTCGCCCGCACGCAGTGATCCGTGGCGATACCGACGACGTCGACCTCGGTGACCCTCCGGTCCCGCAGCCACTGCGCGAGCCCCACCCCGTTCTCGTCGACCCCCTCGAAGCCGCTGTACGCCGCCGCGTACGCCCCCTTGTCGAACACCGCATCGATCGCGCCGGAAGCGACCGCCGGGGCGAAATTGGGGTGGAAGCCCACCCCCTCCGTGCCGGCGACACAGTGCGCGGGCCAGGAGTGCTCGAAGTCGGGCTGTGCGGAGAAGTGGTTGCCCGGGTCGACATGGTGGTCACGGGTGGCGACCACATGGCGGTATCCGGCCTGGGCCTCACCGATCAGGTCGGTGATGGCGGCGGCGACATCCGCGCCCCCCGTCACCGCGAGGCTGCCGCCCTCGCAGAAGTCGTTCTGAACGTCCACGACGATCAACGCGCGGTGCATGGCGGGTGTCCTTCGTTGGGGAAGAGAAGCGGGGGAGGAGAGCGGAACGGTGAAGTTCGGGGGCTGCAATTCGAGCCTAGAGACAAAGACCGCCTTGCGGGAGAGGGCGTATCGCTGCTAACAGCGACCGTCGCCTTCCCCCAGTACGTTCACACGAACTCCGTCGGAATCACCGGCTCCCCCTTGGACAGCTGGATCGCCGACATCGGCAGCCCCCGCCGCGCCGCCATATGCCGCTCCCGCGCCGTGTCCAGCGACTCGCGCGCGATCACCTCACCACCCCTGACCAGCTCGGCCAGCAGCTGTCGGTCGGCCAGCCCGTCGGGCACCGGACCGGTGCCGACCACCTCGGCCTCGGCCACTCCGTTCTCGTCCAGTCGCCGCGCGGCCCACTTGCGACCGCCCATCGAGGACTTCGCCCCCAGCGACTTCTTCGCAACCGGCCGCAGCGGTTCCGCGGGATCGGCGGAGCTCGCCCGGGCAACCAGCTTGTAGACCATGGAGCAGGTCGGCTGCCCGCTGCCGGTGACCAGCTGCGTGCCCACGCCGTACGCGTCGACCGGTGCCACGGCCAGCGACGCGATCGCGTACTCGTCCAGGTCCGACGTCACCACGATCTTCGTCTCGGTGGCGCCCAGCTCGTCCAGCTGCTGCCGCACCCGGTGCGCGAGGAGCAGCAGGTCCCCGGAGTCGATCCGGACGGCCCCCAGCTCGGTCCCGGCGAACTCGACCGCCGTACGGACCGCCTCGGCGACGTCGTACGTGTCGACCAGCAGCGTCGTCTTCCGGCCCAGCGAGTCGACCTGCGCCCGGAACGCGTCGCGCTCGTTGTCGTGCAGCAGCGTGAACGCGTGCGCGCTCGTCCCGACCGTCGGGATGTGGTAGCGGAACCCGGCCGCCAGATCGGATGTCGCGTCGAAGCCGCCGATGTACGCGGCCCGCGCCGACGCCACCGCGGACAGTTCATGGGTGCGTCGTGCACCCATCTCGATCAGCCTGCGCCCGCCCGCCGCCGCCGACATCCGGGACGCCGCCGCGGCGACCGCCGAGTCGTGATTGAGGATCGACAGGATCACCGTCTCCAGCAGCACGCATTCGGCGAAGGAGCCCTCGACCCGCAGGATCGGCGAGCCCGGGAAGTACACCTCGCCCTCCGGGTAGCCCCAGATGTCGCCGCTGAAGCGGTAGTCCGCCAGCCAGGCGAGCGTCGGCCCGTCGACGATGTTCCGGTCGCGCAGGAAGGTGAGCATCTCGTCGTCGAAGCGGAAGTTCTCCACTGCGTCCAGGACGCGTCCGATGCCCGCGACGACGCCGTAGCGCCGCCCCTCGGGCAGTCGGCGGGTGAACGCCTCGAAGACCGAGTGCCGGTCGGCGGTGCCCGCCTTCAGTGCCGCCTGCACCATCGTGAGCTCGTACTGGTCGGTGAAGAGCGCTGTCGACGGCACACCGACCCGTCGCCCAAGGTCCGCAGAGTTCATGGCCCGGATGCTACCCCTATTTCGTCAGAGTGACGAGATCTAACCGTTTGTGCGATGCCCCCTCCCGGGTGGCAGCATGGGGTAGGTGAGTGTCGCCCCTGTAGAGATCGAGCGCCCCGAATCGGCCGAGGAGAACCTTGTCGTCCCCGAGCCCGACGTGCCCTGGGTGACCCTGGTCCACAACGACCCGGTCAACCTCATGAGCTACGTGACCTATGTCTTCCAGGCCTACTTCGGCTACTCCAAGGACAAGGCCCACAAGCTGATGCTCGACGTCCACCAGAAGGGCCGCGCCGTCGTCTCCAGCGGCAGCCGCGAGGAGATGGAGCGCGACGTCCAGGCCATGCACGGTTACGGGCTCTGGGCCACCCTGACGCAGGACCGCAACTAGCCTCCACCTCTGCCCCGCCCGACCCACCATCGGAGATAACCCATGGCCGGCCACTTCGAGGCCACCCCCGGCGGCGGCGCGGCCGTCGCGCTCGACGAGGTGGAGATCGCGATCCTGCGCTCTCTCGCCGTCCAACTGCTGGAACTGATCGGACCCGGCGACGAACCGGCCGACGGTGCGGACCCGCTCGCCGCCCTGTTCGCCGAAGGGCCCAGCGAGCCGCCGACCGACCCGGCCCTGGCCCGCCTCTTCCCGGAGGCGTACGGCGACGAGGACAGCGAACTGCGCGCCGCGTCCGCCGAGTTCCGCCGCTTCACCGAGAACGACCTGCGCACCCGCAAGCGCGACGACGCGCTCGCCGTCGTACGCACCCTCGACGCGCTCCCGTCCGGCGAGCAAGGCGCCGTCCTCACGCTCAGCGCCGACGAATGCCGCAACTGGCTCGGCGCCCTCAACGACCTCCGCCTCACCATCGGCACCCGCCTGGAGGTCTCCGACGAGGACGAGGGCGGTGAGGGCTCGCTCTACCGGCTGCCCGACAGCGACCCGCGCAAGCCGATGGTCATGGCCTACCTCTGGCTGGGCGCGCTCCAGGAGACGCTCGTCGAGACCCTGATGCCGTAGCGGCCGTCCGGCGGATCAAGGCCGGGGCCGCGACGCCTGGCACGTCCCCACGTGCTCGGCTTCGCTCGAACGGGGGAGGCCCCACGCCCGGCGTTGCCGAAACGCCCGTACGGCTCCGCTGTGCGCATGCTCCGGCGTCCCAGGGCCACCCCGTGGCGATGCACCGCACCGGACGCCGCGACTCACCCGCCTTTCCTTGATCGGGTTTTACCTCCCCTCGGGGCCGGGTCGGAGTGTTCGATCAACAGGCACTCAAATCCACATAACGATCCCATCACCTGAATGGCCTTTTTTGCGGCGATTAGAGGCCCTTGTCCGCTTTTTCCTATGGTGTGCACCACACGATGTCCAATGGGCCACCGGTGACTCCGTGATAAATCTTCACGACCACCCGGGGACGCCATCCCTGTTCCCGGGGGCGCTACCACCGGCGGACCGCCGGTCGCACTCCATCCATATCCGGGGGGATCAGGACCTGATCCGCAGCCGTCAGGCGCGGATCAGCGTGGAGAAAGGCGCAACACATGACATCGGCGCAGGTCGACAAGGGACAGGGCGGCTCGCAGCAGGCCGCGGAAGCCGCAGATGCCACCACCTCGGGCGAGGGCTATCACCGCGCCCTCGGCGCCCGCCAGATCCAGATGATCGCGATCGGCGGGGCCATCGGAACCGGCCTCTTCCTCGGCGCGGGCAAAGCCATCGCCAAGGCGGGACCCAGCCTCATCCTGGCCTATGCCATCGCAGGCCTGGTGATCTTCTTCATCATGCGGGCCCTGGGCGAACTCCTCATGTACCGCCCGGTCTCGGGCTCATTCTCGGAATACGCCCGCGAATTCGTCGGCCCCTTCGCAGGCTTTGTCACCGGCTGGACCTACTGGCTGTTCTGGGTCGTCACCGGAATCACCGAAGTCACCGCGGCAGCCCAGTACATGACGTTCTGGTTCGACATTCCCCCATGGGTGTCCGCACTGATCTTCACGATCATCCTGTACGGCGTGAACCTGATCTCCGTGAAGCTCTTCGGGGAACTCGAATTCTGGTTCTCGATGGTCAAGGTCACCGCCATCGTCGGCATGATCCTCATCTGCGCCGGAATTCTCACCCTCGGCTTCTCCGACGCCGGCGACACCGCGTCCGTCACCCACCTGTGGGCCGACGGCGGCTTCTTCCCGCACGGCATCAAGGGCACCTTGATGACCCTGCAGATCGTGATGTTCGCCTTCCTCGCCGTCGAACTCGTCGGCGTCACCGCAGGTGAGTCCAAGGACCCGAAGACCGTCCTGCCCAAGGCCATCAACACCGTGCCGTGGCGCATCGCCGTCTTCTACGTCGGCGCCCTCATCATGATCCTCGCCGTCGTCCCGTGGACGGAATTCCAGCCCGGCATCTCGCCGTTCGTCGCCGCCTTCCAGAAGATGGGTCTGGGCATCGGCGCGGGCATCGTCAACTTCGTCGTCCTGACCGCGGCCCTCTCCTCCTGCAACTCCGGCATGTACTCCACCGGCCGCATGCTGCGCGACCTCGCTCTCAACGGACAGGGCCCGACGTTCTTCACCCGGCTGACCAGGAGCGGCACCCCGCTCATCGGCACCACCTTCTCCGCCGCCCTCATGCTCGTCGGCGTCTGGATCAACTACCAGTGGCCCGGGGAGGCCTTCACCTACGTCGTCTCCTTCGCCACCATCTCCGGCATGTGGGCCTGGATCATGATCCTCGTCTGCCAGATCCGCTACCGCCGCCTGGCCGACCGCGGAGTGCTCCCGCAGTCCGCCTTCCGAGCCCCCGGCGCCCCGTACACCAGCGTCTTCGCCCTCGCCTTCATCGGCATGGTGATCGTGATGATGGGCATCGACAAGGACGCCAGGATCTCGCTGTACTGCGCCCCGCTCTGGGCCCTGATCCTCGGCATCTCGTACCTGGTCCTCAAGGCCCGTAACCCCCAGAGCACGGCCTTCGCCAAGCGCTGACCCGACCCGGCCGTCCGGCATACGGGCCCCGCGTACCACTCCTCGGTGCGCGGGGGCCGTCTGCTTATCCTGGCGCCATGCTGACCATCACCCAGGAGCTGTACGACCAGATCGTCGCGCACTCCCGCGCGGACCACCCCGACGAGGCGTGCGGCGTGGTCGCGGGCCCGGCCGGAACCGGCCGCGCCGAACGCTTCATCCCCATGCTCAACGCCGCCCGCTCGCCCACGTTCTACGAGTTCGACTCCGCGGACCTGCTGAAGCTCTACCGCGAGATGGACGACCGCGACGAGGAGCCGGTGATCGTCTACCACTCGCACACGGCGACCGAGGCGTACCCCTCGCGCACCGACATCACGTACGCCAATGAGCCCGGCGCCCACTACGTGCTCGTCTCCACCGCCGACACCGACGACGCGGGCCCCTTCCAGTTCCGCTCGTACCGCATCGTGGACGGCGTGATCACCGAGGAGGACGTCAAGGTCGTCGGGGCGTACGAACCCGCCTGACCTCCAGCGGGCCGGGGCGAACCCCCGCCCCGGTCCGCCGCGGCTCCCCGCGCTGCCCCCGACCGTCCACCAGGCGAACGCTCACCATCCACCAGGTGAGATCACATGCCGGACTCCGGACCGGGAATCGATACGATGAGCCCATGGTTCCCCATGACGTGAGCGACAAGACGCCGGGCATGCTGCTCGTCGCGCGCCTGCACGTCGACCTGTGCAGGCTCTCCAGCGCGATCTGTACAAGCCGCCTGCCCGCCGGCCGCAAGGCCTGAGCCGGGCCGCGGCCCCGAGCACCGTCCAGACACACCACCCCCGCGCGGGGGCAGAGCCGCGCGCCACCACTCCGCTTTCGACAGGAGCCACGCCATGGCCATCGAGGTCCGCATCCCGACCATCCTCCGCACCTACACCGACGGCGCCAAGGCCGTCGACGGCACCGGAGAGACCCTCGCCGACCTCTTCACGGACCTCGACAGCCGCTACAACGGCATCCGTGAGCGCATCGTCGACGGCGACCAGCTCCGTCGCTTCGTGAACGTCTACCTCAACGACGAGGACGTCCGCTTCCTCGACGGAATCTCCACCAAGCTCAGCGACGGCGACAGCGTCACCATCCTCCCGGCCGTCGCCGGCGGCATGAACTGATGCGGTACGACAGCCCGCTCGCCGCAGTGGGCAACACCCCGCTCGTCCGCCTGCCGCGGCTGTCACCGTCGGACGACGTCCGCATCTGGGCCAAGCTGGAGGACCGCAACCCCACCGGCTCGATCAAGGACCGCCCCGCGCTCCACATGGTCGAACAGGCCGAGAAGGACGGCCGGTTGACCCCCGGCTGCACCATCCTGGAGCCCACCAGCGGCAACACCGGCATTTCGCTCGCCATGGCGGCCAAGCTCAAGGGCTACCGCATCGTCTGCGTCATGCCGGAGAACACCTCGCAGGAACGGCGCGACCTGCTCGCCATGTGGGGCGCCGAGATCATCTCCTCCCCGGCGGCCGGGGGCTCCAACACAGCCGTCCGCGTCGCCAAGGAACTGGCCGCCGAGCACCCCGACTGGGTGATGCTCTACCAGTACGGCAACCCGGACAACGCGGGCGCCCACTACGCCACCACCGGTCCCGAAATCTTCGCCGACCTGCCCTCCATCACCCACTTCGTGGCGGGCCTCGGCACCACGGGCACACTCATGGGCGTGGGCCGCTACCTGCGCGAACAGAAGCCCGACATCAAGATCGTCGCCGCCGAGCCGCGCTACGACGACCTCGTCTACGGGCTCCGCAACCTTGACGAGGGCTTCGTCCCCGAGCTCTACGACGCCTCGGTCCTCACCACCCGCTTCTCAGTCGGCTCCGCCGACGCCGTCACCCGCACCCGCGAACTCCTCCAGCAGGAGGGCATCTTCGCGGGCGTCTCCACCGGCGCCGCACTCCACGCGGCGATCGGAGTCGGCACCAAGGCGGTCAAGGCGGGGGAGACGGCCGACATCGTCTTCGTCGTCGCCGACGGCGGCTGGAAGTACCTGTCGACGGGCGTCTACACGGCCCCCACGACGGAAGCGGCCATCGAAACGCTGCACGGCCAGCTCTGGGCGTAAGAGGAGCTCACACCAAGTCGCCGTACTCCGTCCCGCCCCCGGCCGCCGGACCCGCCGGAATTCCAGCGGGTCCGGCGGCCGAGGGCTTTTTCGACCGTCACCCGATCCCGCGCACCCGCTCCCACACCGCCGGGTCCACCGTCCCCACCCGCCGCCGGAACCCCCGCACCGCCACATCCCGCAGCTCGTCCGTCTCCAGGAAACTCGCGCGCCCCTGCGCGTCCCCCACCGAACCCGGCGGCAGCGCGATCACCCCGGGCCGCTCCTCGTGGTGTTTGCTGGTGATCTTCGCGACGAGCGCCGCACCGTCCCGAACCGACAGCACCAGACAGGGCCGGTCCTTCGCCCCCGGCCCGTCCTCGTACGGAACCTCCGCCCACCAGATCTCACCCGGCCGCGGCGCCCGTTCCGGCCCGCCCCGCGGCCCTTCCCGCCTGCCCGGCGGACGCGTCTGCCGCGCAGAACGCCCACCAGGGCGCTGACGCCCCCGCCCGAGCCGCCCCCGCCCGTCGGCAATCGCGGCAATGAGAGCGAGCAGTACGACCACGGCCAGAGCCGGCCACCAGGACATGTCCATGCCCCGACGGTACCGGCGCCCCCGCAGGCCCGCTCTCCGCACCCCGCTCTCCGCACCCCGCCCTCCGCACCCGCTTCCATCGAACCGGTGACAGAGCAGGTGAGTTCGCCCACAACGGCAGGCCCCAGAGGAGCGACCAAGTGTTTCGCGCCTTACGCTCAACAAATCGCACGAACCCTCCCCGTTCCCACGTCTCGGAGGTTCACGCTCCATGAAGCTCACCGTCGTCGGCTGCTCCGGCTCGTTCCCGTCCGCGGGTTCGGCATGTTCGAGCTACCTCGTAGAGGCCGACGGCTTCAGGCTGCTCCTCGACATGGGCAACGGCGCCCTCGGTGAGCTGCAGCGCCACGTCGGTCTCTACGACCTCGACGCCATCTTCCTCAGCCATCTCCATGTCGATCACTGCATTGACATGTGCGCGTACTTCGTCGTCCGCTACTACCGGCACGACGGCGGACGTCCCGCGTCCATCCCGGTCTACGGCCCCGACGGCACCGAACAGCGACTGACCACCGCCCACGCCGACACCCCGTCCGACCGGTCCATGGGCGAGGTCTTCGACTTCCACACGCTGAAGCCCGGCTCGTTCGACATCGGCCCCTTCTCGGTCCGTACGGAGAAGGTCTGTCACCCCATCGACGCCTTCGGTATCCGCATCGAGCACGGCGGCCGCACCCTCGCGTACTCCGGCGACACCGGTATCTGCGAGGCGCTGGACGAACTCGCGGAGGGCGCCGATCTGTTCCTCTGCGAAGCATCGTTCGTCTACGGCAAGGAAGACATCCCGGACCTCCACCTCAACGGCCGCGAAGCAGGCGAGATCGCCGCACGCGCGAAGGTGGGACGGCTCGTCCTCACTCACATCCCGCCGTGGACGGACGCGGACCGCAACCTGGCCGACGCCCGCACGGTCTACCGCGGACCGGCGGAGCTGGCGGTTCCGGGCGCGGTCTACGAGATCTAGTGCCGGGAGGGGCACCAGGGCGTCGGGTACGCACGACGGCCGGGGGCGGAGCCCGGCCGAAGACCTACTTGACGAGGTCTTTCTCGATCTGCGCCTCCAGTTCGTCGGGCTCGCGGCCGGGGGTCTGGAGGTTGAACCGGGTGATGGCGAACCGGAAGATCACGTAATACACCACTGCGAAGCAGAAGCCGATCGGAATGATCAACCAGGGCTTCGTGGCCAGGCTCCAATTGATGACGTAGTCGATCAGACCCGCCGAGAAACTGAAGCCGTCCTTCACTCCGAGCCCCCAGCTCACCGCCATCGAGACACCGGTGAGCACCGCGTGGATCACATACAGAAGGGGGGCGACGAAGAGGAACGAGTACTCGATCGGCTCGGTGATACCCGTCACGAACGACGTCAGACCGACCGAGAGCATCATGCCGCCGACCGCCTTCCGGCGATGCGGTTTGGCGCAGTGGTAGATCGCCAGCGCCGCAGCCGGGAGCGCGAACATCATGATCGGGAAGAAGCCCGTGGTGAACTGCCCGGCCGTCGGATCGCCCGCCAGGAACCGGTTGATGTCACCGTGCACGACCGTCCCGTCCGGTTTGGTGAAGTCGCCGAACTGGAACCAGACGAACGTGTTCAGGAACTGGTGCAGGCCGACGACCAGCAGTGCGCGGTTGGCAACACCGAAGATGCCGGAGCCCAGCCAGTTCAGGTCCACCAGCCACTTGGAGAAACCGGTCAGACCGTCACCGATCGGCGCCCACAGCCAGGCGCACAGGGCGGCGAAGGCCAGACCGACGAACGCCATGATGATCGGCACGAGACGGCGGCCGTTGAAGAAGCCCAGCCAGTCGACCAGCTTGACCCGGTGGTACCGCTGCCAGAACCACGCCGACATCAGCCCCATCACGATGCCGCCGAACACCCCGGGGTTCTGGTACTGGGCGACCGTCACCTTCGCGTTGCCGGTGACGCAGGTGCCGAACCAGGTGCCGCCCGCGGTGAAGGTGGAACCCGGTGCGCAGTCCACCGGGAAGGCGTGCAGCACCGCGTAGTAGACGAGGAAGCCGGTCACCGCCGCGAGCGCCGTCGAACCGTCCGACTTCTTCGCCATGCCGATCGCGACCCCGACGCAGAACAACAACGGCAGTCCGAGACCGGAGTCGAGGAGCGCTCCACCGGCAGCGGCGAAGACCTTCGCGACGTCGTCCCAGCCGAGACCCTCGTCGCCGAACACGTCCGGCTGACCGAGCCGGTTGAGAATGCCGGCCGCCGGCAGCACCGCGATCGGGAGCTGGAGGCTGCGTCCCATCTTCTGGAGGCCCTGGAAGAAGCCGTGCCACCACATCTTCCGTGGTGCTGTGGCGCTGCTCGAGCTCATCGGCATCCTCCCGGAACAGGCCACGTTCGGCGGTCGTCGCAAAGTGGTGCAGACCAGTTGCGGCGCGGTCCGCAACCCGCCCGGAGGACAGAGCACCGGTGATCGTCATCATTGGTGATGATCAGGTTGCTCGCTCGCGAAGTTGGGCCAATCGTGCGTTACCGTGACGAAACGGACCCATGGTGGGTCGGCGCCGGACGTGGAGAACCAGGGAGAACCACATGGCCAGCAAGGCTGAGAAGATCGTCGCCGGGCTCGGCGGGATCGACAACATCGAAGAAATCGAAGGCTGCATCACCCGCCTCCGCACCGAGGTCATCGACCCGAGCAAGGTCGACGAAGCCGCACTCAAGGCCGCCGGGGCCCACGGGGTCGTCAAGATGGGCACCGCGATCCAGGTCGTCATCGGCACCGACGCCGACCCCATCGCCGCCGACATCGAAGACATGATGTGACGACCACTCGCTGAGCCGGCCCGGCTCCGCACCCCACAGGCCCCGAACCCACCAGAACGGGGCCTGCGGCAGACCCCCACCAGCCCCCCTCTGCACCCCCCACCCGGCCCCCGGCACACCCCGACCGGCGCCCACGGCCCAGCCGATAGGCTCGACGCCATGTCTCGTATCGACGGCCGCACCCCCGAAGAGCTCCGCCCCATCACCATCGAACGCGGATGGAGCAAGCACGCCGAAGGCTCAGTCCTCATCTCCTTCGGCGACACCAAGGTTTTCTGCACCGCCTCCTTCACCGAAGGCGTCCCGCGCTGGCGCAAGGGCAGTGGCGAAGGCTGGGTCACCGCCGAATACTCCATGCTGCCCCGCTCCACCAACACCCGCGGCGACCGCGAAGCCGTACGCGGCAAGATCGGCGGTCGCACCCACGAGATCAGCCGCCTCATCGGCCGGTCCCTGCGCGCCGTGATCGACTACAAGGCACTCGGCGAGAACACCGTCGTCCTCGACTGCGACGTCCTCCAGGCCGACGGCGGCACCCGCACCGCCGCCATCACCGGTGCGTACGTCGCCCTCGCCGACGCCATCACCTGGGCCCAGCACAAGAAGCTCATCAAGCACGGCCGCAAGCCGCTGACCGGCACCGTCTCCGCCGTCAGCGTCGGCATCGTCGGCGGCACGCCGCTCCTCGACCTCTGCTACGAGGAGGACGTCCGCGCCGAGACCGACATGAACGTCGTCTGCACCGGCGACGGCCGCTTCGTCGAGGTCCAGGGCACCGCCGAGGCCGAGCCCTTCGACCGCAAGGAACTGAACGAGCTCCTCGACCTCGCCACCAGCGGCTGCGTCGACCTCCACGCCATCCAGCAGGCGGCCCTCGCCCGCACGCTCGGCGAGTAAAGAAGCAACCAAGAACGCGCCACAGAGCGTCGTTACGAGTACGGACGCACGGGTCGAACCGTGCGTCCGTCCGCGTATCCGCACCCGGGGAGGAACCGCACCATGGCCAAGGCCACCCGCCACCGCCGCGTCACCGTCGCGCTGACCCTGACCGCCCTCACCCTCACCGCCGCGGCCGGCTGCGGCGCCGTCGACAAGGCCCTCGACTGCGTCCGTACCGCCGACGCCATAGCCACCAGCGTCGACAACCTCCAACAGGCCGTCTCCAACGCCTCGAACGACCCCACCCAGGCATCCGAGGCCCTCGACAAGATAGACAAGGAACTCGGTAACCTCGGCGACAAGATGGACAACGCCGACCTCTCCAAGGCCGTCGACGACCTCCAGGCCGGCGTCAAGAACGTCCGCGACGCCATCGACAAGGGCGACGCCACCCCGGACATCACCCCGGTCACCGACGCCGCCAAGGAGATCGGCAACGTCTGCACCTCATAGCGGACCCCGCCCGGCACCCCGCGATAATCGGCATATGACCCGCCTGATCCTCGCCACCCGCAACGCCGGGAAAATCACCGAACTCCACGCGATCCTCGCCGACGCAGGGCTCACCCACGAACTCGTCGGCGCGGACGCGTACCCCGAGATCCCCGACGTCAAGGAGACCGGCGTCACCTTCGCCGAGAACGCCCTCCTCAAGGCCCACGCCCTGGCCCAGGCCACCGGCCACCCCGCGATCGCCGACGACTCCGGCCTCTGCGTCGACGTACTCGGCGGCGCCCCCGGCATCTTCTCGGCCCGCTGGGCCGGCACCCACGGCGACGACCGCGCCAACCTGGACCTGCTGCTGGCCCAGCTCTCCGACATCGACGACACCCACCGCGCCGCCCACTTCGCCTGCGCGGCAGCCCTCGCCCTCCCGGACGGCACGGAACGCGTGGTCGAGGGCCGCCTCCTGGGCACTCTCCGCCACACCCCGGCCGGCACGAACGGCTTCGGCTACGACCCGATCCTGCAGCCGGAGGGCATGACCCGGACCTGCGCGGAACTGACGGCGCAGGAGAAGAACGCGATCAGCCACCGGGGGAAGGCGTTCAGGGCGCTGGTGCCGGTGGTGCGGGAGCTGGTGGGGTGACAGCACGATGCCGGGTCTCCTCGGAGGAGCCCGGCATCGGCTTCGTATGGTGCGCCCGGTCGGACTCGAACCGACACAAAACACGACTACCTAAAAGTCGCCGCTCACCAGTTGGCGTACGGGCGCAAACCAAAGCAATGTTACTGCTTCTTGGGGGATGATCGGGAGCGATTGGCGAATGTATCCGTCTGGCTGTGGCAGGACGGACAGAGGTACCGCAGGTTCTCGCGGCGATTGTCCAGCCGGTCGCCATTGATGTGGTCGATCTCCAGCACCAGGCACCTGCCCCGCCAGACATCGCCAATGCCACACGCTGCACACTCGTGCGGAACGTTCAGGTCATCAAGCGCGCGTCGCAGATGAGCGGTCCTCGTCCGGGGCGAGGGCGGGTCGAGCCGCCTCAGGATCTCCCCCGCAGGTTTGCGATAGGGAGAGGAAGATCCGAGGAAGTGGCCCTGCCCTGTGAAGTGTTCGGTTGAAATGCTGTGCGCTTCGATGCTGCGCTTCACGAGAGCGCGACCGGCGCCGTTGTCGGCACGACCCAGAAGCTTGAGTATGCCTGCGAAGCTGAACGAGGCCTCCACGGCAGCCACCAGCTCGTCTCGGTTCAGGTAGGAGCGCACTCCGCTGCCGAGCGTGGCGCCGAGTCTGCGCATCAGATCCACCATGCTGGATGACTCGGCTGCAGCCGACGCCAGCCGCTCGCGCGTGTACTGGGGACTTTTCACGCCGCCTTCTGCTTCCGCCCGCGGTAAGTGTCGGTCACCGAGTGGCAGTTGGGGCAGAGGAACTGCAAGTTCTCCGGTCGGTTGTCCCACCAGTCGGCGTTCTTGTGATCCACCTCAAGCCGCAGTGGTTTGCCGTTCCATACGGCGCCTGTCCCGCATTCGGCGCAGAGCTCCGGTATTCCGAGCCGAAGGAGTTCTCGGCAGAGTCGTGAGCGTTGGATCCGCCCGTCCTGCGGAGAGCCCAGAACGAGTAGGTTGCCGCGTGAACCTTTCGCGCGGCCTCGGCGCATCGTGAAGTGGGATATGTCGATGCCCAGTGACGCGATCCGCCTGCTGATGTGCGTGTGGCTACCGCCGACAGGGTTGATCCCCAGCCGTTGCAAGACCTCTCTCACCGATGCGGACGCTGCAACCGATTCCCGCAAAGATTCCTCCGAGTACCGCACCCACTTCTTCGGGAAGTGGGAGGTATCGATGTTCGCCGCTCTCAGCTTCTCGCGCAGGTATCGCCTGCTGCCCGCAGTGGGTGTGCCCCCGCACCAGCGGACCGCGTCGTCGTAGTTGGTTGTCTCGCGTGCCGCCTCTTCGAGCAGCTCTCGCGTGTATCGAACCGCCATCGATCCCCTCCGTATCCGACCGCGCGTTCGCGGCCTCGTCCGGAGCAACGAACCGTTTATCGGATGGTCACGTCCGATATGCGGCGAGATGTGGAACGGTCCGCACCACTTCGGCTGAAGCGGTGCGGGCCGTTCCCGGGGGACGGGGCTTCTGCGCGGTCATGGCGGTCGCAAACCGATGGGGAGCGAAAACGCGATGCCCGTCACAGGGGCGTGGCGTCGGTCAGATGCCGAGGTCCTTGATGATTTTGGCGACGTGGCCGGTGGCCCTGACGTTGTAGAGGGCGCGCTCGACCTTGCCTTCTTCGTCGACGACGACGGTGGAGCGGATGACGCCCGTCACCGTTTTGCCGTAGGAGTTCTTCTCGCCGTACGCGCCGTATGCCTCGAGGGTCTCCTTGGAGGGGTCGCCGACGAGCGTGACCTTGAGGTTTTCCTTCTCGCGGAACTTGGCGAGCTTCTCGGGCTTGTCGGGGGAGACGCCGATGACGTCGTATCCGGCGCCGGCCAGGAGTTCCAGGTTGTCGGTGAAGTCGCAGGCCTGCTTGGTGCAGCCGGGGGTGAGGGCGGCCGGGTAGAAGTAGACGATGACTTTGCGTCCCTTGTGGTCGGCGAGCGAGATGTCGTTGCCGTCGGCGTCGGGGAGGGTGAAGGCGGGGGCGGTGTCGCCGGGCTGGAGTCGCTCGCTCATGGTTCTCCTCAGGGGCGTGTGGGCTGTACGGGACCGAGCGTAATAGGGGTGCCGTCGGGTGTGCGGGCGGCTGAGCTGACAGACTGGCGCTGAAGGTTTACCGGACGAGGACCACGGAGGCGGCGCAGTGTCGGATGCCAGGACCCCTGCGCAGATCGAGGCGGACATCATCAGCAGGCGTGAGCAGCTTGCGGTGGTGCTCGATGAGATCGGGGTGCGGGTGCACCCGAAGACGATCATCGGTGATGCGAAGGCCAAGGCTGCCGAGGCCGTGGACCGGACGGCCGGGCGGGCGTTCGTCGCGGTGAATCGGACGATGTCGGACGTGAAGGCGCAGTTTGTGTCGGAGGATGGGGCGCCGCGTCTGGAGCGGGTGGTTCCGGCGGCGTTGCTGGCGGCCGGCGTGGTGGGGCTGCTTGTGGTGTCGGCGCGGCGCAAGAAGCGCTGAGAAGGCTGACCCCGGGGGCGTGCGGGACGGCTGCGGGCAGGTAGGTTTCGGGGCGTGAGCGAGAACACCGACGACAAGCTGCCCATTCGCATGCTGCATGACCGCGTGCTGGTCCGGTCCGATACGCCTGAGGGCGAGCGGCGTTCGGGCGGCGGCATTCTGATTCCGGCGACTGCTGCGGTGGGGCGCCGGCTGGCCTGGGCCGTGGTGGTTGCGGTCGGCCAGAATGTGCGGACGGTGGAGCCGGGCGACCGGGTGCTGTATGACCCGGAGGACCGTGCCGAGGTCGAGGTGCGGGGTGTGGCGTACGTGCTGATGCGGGAGCGGGATCTGCATGCGGTGGCGGCGGACCGGTTCGAGGGTTCGGTGGATTCGACCGGGCTGTATCTGTAGCCCTGTAGCCCTGTAGCCCTGTTGTCTGCGAGATGTGTGGCGTAAGGCCTGGTGACACCCGTCACCAGGCCTTTTGTATGCTCTTTGCTATGTTGGTGGGACCCCGACGAGACGCGCCGTACCGGGTTTCCGCAAAGACGACGCACCTGTGATGTCCGTGTGTTTGTGGTGTTCGGAGGTGCCGTCGTGGCGTGGGTTCTGCTGGTTGTTGCCGGTCTGCTGGAAGTGGGCTGGTCGATCGGGATGAAGTACACGGATGGGTTCACCCGGTTGTGGCCGAGTGTGTTCACCGGGTTCGGGATCGTGGCCAGTATGGTGCTGTTGTCGCAGGCGGCGAAGTCGTTGCCGATCGGTACGGCGTACGGCGTGTGGGTCGGTATCGGTGCGGCGGGGGCGGCGGTGCTCGGCATGGTGGTGCTGGGTGAGCCGGTGACCGCCGCCCGGATTTTCTTCGTGTCTCTGTTGCTGGTGGCTGTGGTGGGGCTGAAGGCGACGTCGGGGCACTGAGAGGAGCCCCGTAGGTCACTCGTTCGGGGTCCCCAGGGTGTCGTCGGCGCCCTGCGGGAAGAGTTCTTCGATGCCGCCGTTGTCGTTCCCGAAGATGTCCGCGCTGCCGCCGTCCAGGGGGCCGGCGGGCGGTGCCGGGGTGGCGGGGCCGCTGCCGGCGGGGTTGGTGGGCGGGGTGCTGGGCGGGCTGCTCGGCGGTGGGCCGGACGGTGTCTCGGGCGGGGTTCCGGTGTTGGTGGGGCCGGTGCCTTCGCCGGTGGGCAGGGTGGGTTCCTCGCCGCCCCTTTCGAGTTCGAGGTCGAATTCTTCGATGCTGCTGCCGTTGAGTGCGGCGCCGGTGTACTGGGCCCAGGTCCGGGCGGGGGCGCCTGCGCCGCTGACGCGGGACAGGCCGAGTGCTCCGTAGAGCGGTTTCTGTACGCCGGTGTCGGGGTCCTGGCCCATGACGGCGATGACGGTCGCGAGGTTCGGGGTGTAGCCGGCGAACCAGGCGGCCTTGTCCTCCTCGGCGGTGCCGGTCTTGCCGGCGGCGGGGCGGCCGGCGCCCTGGGCGGCGGTTCCCGATCCGTTTTCGACGACGCTCTGCAGGATCGCGGTGGTGGTGTCGGCGGCTTCGCGGCTGACGGTTTGCTCGGTGTGACGGCCGGGGAGTGCGAGTTCCTCGGCGTCCTTGCTGATCTTGTCGACGAGGGTGTAGGTGCCGTGCTTGCCGTGGTTGGCGAGTGTCGCGTAGGCCTGGGTCATGTCGAGGACGCTGGCGGTGGCGGTGCCGAGTGCGATGGACGGCGAGGCGGTCAGGTCGGGGGTGTTCTTGGGGATGCCGAGGCCGATGGCGGTGTCTTCGACGTTGCCGGGGTCGACGTCCTCGGCCATCTGCGCGTAGACGGCGTTGACGGACTTGTCGGTGGCGGCTCGGACGGTGATGGGTCCGTAGCTGATGTCGTCCTCGTTGGCGGGGGCGTATCCGGTGGGTCCGTTCGGGCCCTGCACCATGCGTCTGTTGGTGCCGTCGTAGAGGGTGTTGGGGGCGATGCGCCGGCCGTCCTGGGTGGTGGACCGGTTGGCGACGGCGGCGGTGAAGACGAACGGTTTGAAGGTGGAGCCGACCTGGTAGTCGCGGCGGGTGGCGTTGTTGACGTACTGCTTGGTGTAGTCGATGCCGCCGTACATGGCGACGACCCGGCCGTTCGAGGGGTCGATGGAGGCGCCGCCGACGCGGACGTTGCGGTCGGCCGGGCGCTCCGTGCTCGTCATCGACATCACGTTGTCGTTGACGGCTTTGACCAGGGCGTTCTGTTTCTTCTTCTCCAGTGTGGTGGTGATGCGGTAGCCGCCGGTGGCGAGCGTGTTCTCATCGATGATCTTGTGGGTGGTGAGGTAGTCCTTGACGGCCTGGACGATGTAGCCGCGCTGTCCGGAGAGTCCGGTGGAGGTCTTCACCTTGTCGGGCACGGGGAACCGCATGGTGGCGCGTTCGGATGCGCTGAGCCAGTTCTCCTTGACCATGCCGTCGAGTACGTAGTTCCAGCGGGCGACGGCCGCGGGCTTGTTCTCGGGGTGGACGACGACGTCGTAGGCGCTGGGGGCGTTGAGCAGGGAGGCGAGGTACGCGCCTTCGGCGGCGGTGATGTCGCCGATGTCCTTGCCGTAGTACGCCTGGGCCGCGGCCTGGATGCCGTAGGCGTTGCGGCCGAAGTAGCTGGTGTTGAGGTAGCCCTCGAAGATCTGGTCCTTGCTCACTTCGCGGTTGAGCTTGATGGCGATGAAGAACTCCTTGGCCTTGCGCATGAGGGTCTGTTCCTGGCCGAGGTAGTAGTTCTTCACGAACTGCTGGGTGATGGTGGAGCCGCCCTGTGTGCCCTTGCCGGTGAGGGTGTTCCAGCCGGCGCGGAACATTGCCTTGATGTCGACGGCGCGTTCGGAGTGGAAGTTCCGGTCCTCGGCGGCGAGGACGGCGTGCTGGACGGTGAGGGGGACCTGGGCGAGCTGGATGTTCTGCCGGTTGATCTCGCCGTCGCGGGCGATGAAGCTGCCGTCCTTGTAGAGGTAGACGTTGGACTGCGCGGTGGCGGTGGGGTTGGCGGGTGGGATGCCGACGAGCTGGTATCCGGCGATGAATCCGCCGATCAGGACCAGGGCGATGACGAGGAGCGTGGCGAGCGTCACCCGCCAGGTGGGGACGGCTCGGCGCCAGCCGGTGCGTCCGGGGCGGTTCTTGCTTCCCTTTTTCTTCCCGCCGGGGGCGGCTGGGCCTGCGGGGGCGCCGGTGCCCGCAGAGGGGTCCCTCGGGGCCCAGTTCCCATTGCCGGGCTCCCCGCTCTGCTGCTGCGGCTCGTCGCTCATATCGGTGGAGGCTCCTCGGCTGCGGTCAATTCCCTCATAGTGCCCTTTTCTGTGGAATAAGCCCCGGATCGACCCCGGGTCGACCTGCGATCGCTCCCGGATCGGCCGTCGAAAAGCGGTCGCGGTGGCTGTTCCCGCCGCACTAAGGTCGTGCGCTTTGGTGTCCAACGCGGTTGGGCGCACGAGTGCGAACGAGCGCGGGGGTGATGGGGATGCGGTTGTACGCGGTGGTTGCGGCGGGCGGGTTCCGGCGCCATGCCACCTACCGGATCGCGACGGCGGCGGGGGTGTTCACCAACACCGTCTTCGGTTTCATCCTGGCGTACACCTATACGGCGCTGTGGGACGAGCGTCCGCACCTCGGCGGATACGACCTGTCCCAGGCGCTGACGTATGTGTGGCTGGGGCAGGCGCTGCTGGCGACCTCCGCGATGATGGGCGGCGGTTTCGAGGACGAGTTGGTCGAGCGGATCCGTACCGGCGATGTGGCGGTCGACCTCTATCGGCCGGTCGATCTTCAACTGTGGTGGCTGGCCGGTGACTTGGGGCGGGCTGCGTTCCAGTTGCTGGCGCGGGGCGTCGTGCCGATGGTGCTGGGGGCGCTGGCGTTCCCACTGGCTCTGCCCGGCTCGCCGGGGGTCTGGTTGGCGTTCCTGGTTTCGGTGACGCTCGGGGTCGTGGTCGGTTTCGCTCTGCGCTATCTGGTGGCGCTCTCCGCGTTCTGGCTGATGGACGGGGCGGGTGCGGCACAGATCGCGTTCCTGGCGGGGCTGTTCTTTTCGGGGCTGCTGCTTCCGCTGACGTTGTTCCCGGGGGCGCTGGGCGAGGTGGCGCGGACGTTGCCGTGGTCGGCGCTGCTCCAGGTGCCGGCCGATGTGTTCCTCGGGAAGCACACGGGGTGGGGGCTGGTGGAGGCGTTCGCTTTCCAGGGTGGCTGGGCGCTGGCGTTGTTGCTGGCGGGGCGGTTGGTGCAGTCGGTGGCGACACGGAGGGTGGTGGTTCAGGGTGGCTGAGGTCACCGAGGTCTCGAGGGCCGTCGAGGTTCCCGACGCGGTGTTCGCCGAGCGGTCGAGGCTGGTCGAAGGGGTTCGTGCGTACGGGCTGATCGTCGCGATGTGGCTGCGGTCGACGATGGCGTACCGTGCCTCGTTCGCCATGACGGCGTTCGGGAACTTCGCGGCGACGGGCTTCGACTTCGTCGCGATCCTGCTGATGTTCGCGCACGTCGACGAGTTGGGCGGCTACACGCTGCCGGAGATCGCCCTGCTGTACGGGGCTTCGGGCACCGCGTTCGGGCTGGCCGATCTGGTGCTGGGGTCGATGGACCGGCTGGGCCGCCGGGTCCGGGACGGCACGCTGGACACGCTGCTGGTGCGCCCGGTTCCGGTGCTGGCCCAGGTGGCGGCGGACCGGTTCGCACTGCGCAGGCTGGGGCGGATCACGCAGGGGCTGCTGGTGCTCGGTTACGGGCTGGCGGTGCTGGACATCGCGTGGACGCCGCTGAAGGTGGTCATGATTCCGCTGATGCTGCTGAGCGGGGCGGCGGTCTTCGGTGCGGTGTTCGTGGGCGGGGCGGCGTTCCAGTTCTTCGCGCAGGACGCGGCGGAGGTGCAGAACTCCTTCACGTACGGCGGGAACACGCTGCTGCAGTACCCGCCGACGGTCTTCGCGAAGGACCTGGTGCGCGGGGTGACGTTCGTGGTGCCGCTGGCCTTCGTGAACTGGCTGCCCGCGCTGTATGTGCTGGGCCGGGAGTACCCGCTGGGGCTGCCGGAGTGGGTGGCGTTCCTGCCGCCGGTGGTGGCGGGGGTGTGCTGGGTGCTCGCGGGGGCGGCGTGGCGGGCGGGGCTGCGCTCGTACCGGAGCACGGGCAACTGAGGACGAGCGGAGCGAGGACGGGGCATGACCACGGGTACGGGTTTCATTGAGCTCGACGGTGTCGAGAAGGTCTTCGAGGTGCGCCGCAGGACGGGTTTCCTGCGCAGCGAGCGGCGCGAGGTCCGCGCGGTCGACGGGATCGGCTTCCGGGTGGAGCGTGGCGAGATGGTCGGCTACATCGGTCCGAACGGCGCGGGCAAGTCGACCACCATCAAGATGCTGACGGGCATCCTCACCCCGAGCGGCGGGCGGCTGCGGGTCGCGGGCATCGACCCGTCCAGGGAGCGTACGAGGCTGGCGCACCGGATCGGTGTGGTCTTCGGCCAGCGCACCACACTCTGGTGGGACCTGCCGCTGCGCGACTCGTACCGGCTGGTGCACCGGATGTACCGGGTCCCCGACGCCCGGTTCCGGGAGAACCTGGACCGCTGTGTCGAACTCCTGGATCTGGGAGCGCTGTTGGATGTGCCGGTGCGGCAGCTGTCGCTCGGGCAGCGGATGCGCGGCGACATCGCGGCGGCGCTGCTGCACGACCCGGAGGTGCTGTATCTGGACGAGCCGACGATCGGTCTGGATGTGGTCTCCAAGGCCAAGGTCCGTGGATTTCTTCGGGACTTGAATGCCGAGCGGGGTACGACGGTGCTGCTCACCACTCACGATCTGACGGACATCGAGCAGCTCTGCCGTCGGGTGATGGTGATCGACCACGGCCGCCTGATGTACGACGGTGCGCTCGCCGGGCTGCATGAGGTAGGCGAGAGCGAGCGCACGCTGGTTGTGGACCTGGAGCGTGAACTCCCGCCGATCCGCCTGGAGTCGGAGCCTTCGGTGCGTACGGTGAAGGTGGAGGGGCCGAGGCAGTGGCTGGCGTTCCCGGCCTCGGAGTCGGCCGCGCCGCTGGTCGCCCGGATCGCCGCGGACTACCCGCTGGTCGACCTGTCGGTGCGGGAACCTGACATCGAGGCCGTGATCGCGAGGATGTACGCGTCGGCCACCGCCCAGTAGATCGGTGACGGGAGCGCACGCGTTTTCAACAGGCTGCGCGGTATGACACGTGAGCTTCCGGGCATGCGTGCTTCCGACGCCGAGCGTGAACGTGTCGCCGAGATCCTGCGCGAGGCGGTGGCCGAGGGCCGGCTGGACCGGGAGCGCGGGCGTGAGCGGGGGCGGCTGGAAAAGGGCCAGGGCTAGGGCCGTGACCCGCGCTGCTCCTCTACGACTGCACGGCGAGCGCCCGCTTGGTGTGCGGCGCGGGCCGGCCCCGAGGGGCCGGCCCGCGCTGTTTCACGGGGACAGGGTCACGGGGTCTTCTTCAGCGTGAAGTTGCCGGTCGTCGTCTCCCCCTTCTTGAGCTTCACAGTGGTGACCACCGGCTGGTAGCCGTCCTTGGCCACGATCACGGTGACGGGGTTGTTGCGGGTGTCGAACCACAGGCCGAAGGTGCCGTCCTTGGCGGTCCGCAGGGTGTAGCTCGTCGTCGAGGCGTTGATCTGGATGGTCGCCCCGGCCAGTGGCGCGGTGCCGCCCTTGCCGTCCGCGCCGAGCACGGTGCCGGCGTACTTGCCCCAGTCCTTCGGCGGGTTGACGTGCATCTTCACGCCGACGTCGGCGACCGAGTACGGGGTGTCGGTCTGGACGGTCAGCGCCGCGGTGTAGTCGCCGGGCTGGGTGACCTCGGGGACCGTGGCGTCCAGGCCGACGGTGATCGTGGTGCTCTCCCCGGGCTGGAGTGTCACCTTGTCCTTGCTCGTGGACAGCCAGCTGACGTCCGAGGACTCGCCGCCCTGGTCGTAGCCGGGCAGCACCTCGACGGTGGACACCGGCGGCGTCGAGCTGCCGCCGGGGTTGCCGCCGACCTTGTAGAAGCCGGAGGCAGCTCCCACACGGTAGACGCTGGTGTTGGCGTTGGGCAGTGCGGTCCAGCTGCCGGTGCCCGGGTCGAAGGCGTAGCCCTGGTTGGTGATGGCGGCGCTGTTGTTGACGACACCGCTGGAGACCAGCAGCTTGCCGTTGCCCACGCTGTACGCCGAACCCCACAGGTCGGCGGGCATGTCGACGACGGGCGACCAGCTGTCGGCGCCCGGGTCGTAGACGTAGGCGTGCTTGGTCGTACTGCTGCCGCTGCTGCCACCGGCGCAGTAGAGCTTGCCGTCGATGCCACCGCAGGACTGCCAGGAGATCGGCTCCGGGTAGGAGGCGATCTGGGACCAGCTGTCGGACGCAGGGTCGTAGACCGTGGCGTCCGTGGTGCCACAGCTGCTGGTGCAGCCGCCGACGACGTACAGCTTGCCGCCGAGCACCGCGCTGCCCGAACCGGCGTACGGCTTGGGCGAGGACGCCTTGGTGGACCAGCTGTTCGACGCCGGATCGTAGACCTCCAGCTTGGCGTCGGGGTCGCCGTCGGCACCCCAGCCGCCGACCACGTACAGCTTGCCGCCGATGAAGCCGTGGGCCGGGTTGCCCTCGCGGGTGTCGGCCGCGGAGGCCAGCTTGGTCCAGGAGCCGCTGTCGGGGTCGTAGGCGTACAGCGCGTTGGTGTCCGCGCTGCCTGTGTAGCCGAAGGCGGAGTAGACCTTGCCGCCGTAGAAGGCGACCGCGTTGTCCTGCACAGCGGTCGGCAGGTTGGCCACCGGCTGCCAGGCGTCACCGGCCGCGTTGGCTGCCGGAGCCGCATCCGAGGTCTTGCCCTTGCTGAGGGCCAGCGGGGAGTAGTTGCCCTTCACCAGGTTGAGCGGCGCGCCGCCCTTGGCCTGCTGGGTGAAGCCGCCCGGCTGCTCGCCCAGGGTGAGGCTGGCAGGCGCACCGCCGGTGTTCTTCACCGTCAGGTTCTGGGTGGCCTTCTTGCCCCAGTCGACCGTCTTGTCGATCGAGCCGGGGGTGAACGCCAGCTTGCCGGCCTTCAGGCTGAAGTTCGCCTTGTTGGTGCTGTCCGCCGCCACGCCCACCGACTTGTCCAGGTCGGCGTAGTGCGACTTGGAGGCGGTGAAGGTGTGGCTGCCGGTCTTGGAGGTGAACATCCAGTAGAAGCCGCCGCCGAGCGCCGGGTCGTCCGGGGTGGCCGCGGTGATGGCCTTGTCCTGCGAGGCGTCGGTGTTGACGACAGTGGCGCCGACGACGCCCTCGTCGGTGTTGGCGTCCTTCACGGTACCGGCCACCAGGCCACCGTTGACAGGCTCGTAGGTCCGCTTGCCCACGAACACGTTGTCGAGCTCCCACCAGTAGCCGTAGCTGCCCGTGAAGTGGAACCGCAGCTGCACGCCGGGCTTCCGGGCGTAGTCGGTCAGTGGCAGCTCGACATGGGCAGGGCCGGTCAGGGTGGTGGTGCGGTTCCAGATGTTGGTCCAGGTCGCACCGCCGTCAGTGCTGACGTCGATGTTGCCGGTCTGGTTGCTGTAGCTCTTGTAGTCGGTGTCGAACTCCAGTTGCGGGCTGTCGTTGCCGGTCAGGTCGAAGACCGGCGTGATCAGCGAGCTGTCCTGCTTCTTGCCGCTGCCGATCTTGTCACTGTCGACCATGGCGAAGGCGCCGGAACCGCCGGTCTTGTTACCCCGGTTACCGAAGTCGTTGAAGGCCCAGCCGCCGGTGGTGCCGTCGGCGTTGACCACGCTCCAGCCCTCGGGGGCGCCGGCGGTGGAGTCGAAGGGCTCGGTCGGGCCGGACCGCTTGACCTGGTAACCGGGCGCCGTGGCCGCCTGGGCGTCCACCGGGACCGCGACGTTCACGGTCTGCGCCGCGTCATCCACGGTCACCTGCTTGGTGACCGCCTGGTAGCCGGGGTACACGGAGGTGAAGTGCAGGGTGTAGTCAGCGCCCTGCGGCAGGTCGACGCTGTACGCACCGGTGTACGGGTCGGTGAAGACCGGGGCGCCGGGCACGTCATCGATGGTGATCTTCGTGTAGAGCGGCCAGCCGTGGCCGGAGCCGTCGGTCACCTTACCGGTCACGGTCTGCCGGGCCACCGCGTCCAGCGCGAAGTCGGTCGTGACGGTACCACCGTCGACGACGACGCTGTGGGCCTTCTTGGGCGCGTACCCGTAGGCGTACGCGGCCATGTTGTAGGTGCCAGGCGGCACCGTCAGGTTGTAGTGCCCCTGGGCGTCGGTGGTCGCCCGGTAGATACCGGCTACGACGGAGGCGCCGGAAAGCGCCTTGCCGGAGCTGTCGGTGACGGTGCCGGAGACCTCGCCGTGCGGGCCGACGCGGAAGGCGGCGAGACCGTTGGGCGTGCCCAGACCGGTCGGGCCGTCATAGCCCTGACCCGCGGTGCAGAGGTACGACGGGTTGCAGCTGCCGTTGGAACCCTGCGTCACGTCATTGAGCGCGGACGGCTTCTTGTACGGGTACGAGTTCGGGTAGCTGCCCTCGGCCGGGGTGCCGGCCGCGGCGTACGCACCCGCGATGATCGGCGACGAGGCACTGGTGCCGCCGTACACGGACCAGCCGGATCCGCCGTAGGTCTGGTACACCGAGACGCCGGTGACCGGGTCGGCGACCGCGGCGACGTCGGCGACGGCCCGCTTGTCACAACCCGTGTCGGTCTGGAAGGCCGGCTTGGGCTCGTACAGCGAACAGCCCGAGCCCGGACCGCCGTAACTGTTGTGCCACACCGACTCGGACCAGCCGCGGCTGGTGTTGGTGTCCCGCTTCAGGGCGGTACCGCCGACCGAGGTCACGTACTGCGAGGCGGCCGGGTAGGAGACTCCGTAGTCGCTGTCGCCGGAGGAGGCGACCATGGCCACGCCCGGGTGGTTGTAGTGGGCGTCCAACTCCGTGGTCTCGGACGGGTCCTCACCGCTGCCCGGCGTGGAGTCGTAGCCGGTTCCGTAGGAGTTGGACACGTACTTGGCGCCCTGCGCGACGGCCTGGTCGACGGCCGCGCCGATGTCCTCGAAGCTGGCACTGTCGGCCTCGACCAGCAGGATGTGGGCGTTGGGGGCGGCCGCGGAGACCATGTCGAGGTCGAGCGATATCTCGCCCGCCCAACCGGCGTTCGGCGCCGGGTAGTTCGTGCCACCGCGCTGGTCGATCTTCTTGAAGCAGCCGTTGTCGGTGGTGCAGGCGGGCAGGCCGTACTGCTGGCGGTAGACGGCCAGGTCGGCCTCGGCGGTCGGGCCGTCGTAGGCGTCGACGATGGCTATCGTCTGGCCCGCTCCGCCGTTCGCCGGCAGGTTGTACGCGCCCTGCAGGTCAGCGGGGCCGAAGCCGTTCGGCGTACTGGCCGTCGGCTGGACGCCCTTGACGCCCTCGATGTCGGTGCGACGCAGCGCCAAGCAGCTGAACTCGCCCTTCTTGGGCGTGCTGCAGACCTGTTCCACCCCAGGATGCGTCGCGGTGGCGGCGGTGCCCGGAGTGGCTGCTGCGGCGCCGGTGGCGGCCTGGGCGGCGGGGAAGCCCGCAACCGTGACGGCGACGGCCGCTGCGGTTAAAGCAGCCAGCCGCGCGGAGATCTTCCGCGCGGCCGGTCTCGAATTCCTCGATGTGCGCAATGTGTGACTCCATACTGTTGAGCTGGGGGTCGACCCTTGCGCTGGTTCTCGGTCGACAGCGGATGGAATTCACCCGCCGGGACGACCCTCAACCATGATCATGTCCTTGACAAGAGAGCATGCGATGGCGGATACATGACATGGCGTGAATCCGCCGGTGCCATGCGGGGGAGATTTCCCGACGGAACGTCACAACTTGTTTACGCCGTGCGCACAAGCGGACGCCGATGGACACCCCAGCCAGTGCCCCTGGCTGGACGACGTGATGACGCCCCCGGACGACCCGTACCGGCACGACGCGTCCCCGGGAGCAGCGGCGGAGCGGCTGAGGGTGCCCATCCGTGCTACGTCCGCAGTCCCGGCACCGGGGAGCCGGCGGTCGACGGCCGGAGGACCGCGCAGAGCGGCCGGGGCCAGGGGGCCCGCGCCGCCGTCACAGCTGGCCGGACGTGGGCCGGTCCCGTTCCAGGGCATCGGGAACTCGACGTGCGTCCCGGGAGTAGGTCAGGTAGGGACAATGCGTACGGGACACCGGGGGCGATGCGTACGCGGACGGGTGGAGCGGATGGAACGGATCGATCGGACCGGACCCGGGGAACAGGGTGCGGGGCAGACGCAGCACGCCCGGAAGCAGGTGGCGGGCGCGCCCGGTCCCGCGCCCGGTCCCGCGCCCGGCGGCCGCCCGGCCCCCCTCGCCTCGTTCGCGTACACCGCGGCCGACGAGGAGAAGCGTCGCGGCGTACGCCGGATGAAGACCACGGCCACGGGCCTCCTTCTGCTGGTCGCGCTCGTGTACATCCTCGCCACCTGGGCGAAGAACGCGGGCGTGGGCGGCTGGCCGGGCTTCGTCGCCGCGGCCGCCGAGGCGGGGATGGTGGGTGCGCTGGCCGACTGGTTCGCCGTCACGGCGCTGTTCAAGCGTCCGCTCGGTCTGCCGATCCCGCACACCGCCATCATCCCCACCAAGAAGGACCAGCTCGGAGCCTCGCTGGGTTCCTTCGTGGGCGAGAATTTCCTCTCCGGCGATGTCGTACGGAGCCGTATCCATGCCCTCGGTATCGGTGGGCGGCTGGGTGCCTGGCTGGCCGAGCCGGACCACGCCGACCGGGTCACCGCCGAGCTGTCGACCGCGCTGCGCGGTGCGCTGACGGTGCTGCGGGACTCCGATGTGCAGGCCGTGGTGGGTGAGGCGATCACACGGCGGGCCAACGCGGCGGAGATCGGCCCCGGGCTCGGCAAGATGCTGGAGAAGATCGTCGCGGACGGCGGTCACCGCAAGATGGTGGACCTGATCTGTGTGCGCGCCCACGACTGGCTGGTGCTGCACGGCGATTCGGTGATGGACGCGGTGCAGGGCGGGGCGCCGGGCTGGACGCCGCGGTTCGTCGACAAGCGGGTGGGGGAGCGGGTCTACAAGGAGCTGCTGCGCTTCATCACGGAGATGCGGGACATGCCGGAGCACCCGGCGCGCGCTTCGATCGACACGTTCCTGACGGACTTCGCGTCCGACCTTCAGACCGACTCGGACACCCGGGCGCGGGTGGAGCGGCTGAAGTCGGAGATCCTGGGGCGCGGCGAGGTCCAGGAGGTCATCGCGTCGGCCTGGTCGTCCCTACGCACGATGATGATCGCGGCGGCGGAGGACGAGCAGAGCGAGCTGCGGCTGCGGGCGCGCGCCTCGCTGCTGACGTTCGGCGCGCGGCTGGCGACGGACGGGCGGATGCAGGCCAAGCTGGAGGGCTGGCTGGAGGACGCGGCGGTGCATGTCGTCACGAGGTACCGCGCGGAGATCACCTCGCTGATCAGTGACACGGTCGCGAGCTGGGACGCGGACCAGACGTCGAAGAAGATCGAGGCACACATCGGCCGTGACCTGCAGTTCATCCGGATCAACGGCACGGTGGTGGGTGCGCTGGCGGGCCTGCTGATCTACACGGTGTCGCAGGCGTTCGGCGCCTGAGCACCGTCCCCCGGCGAGGGTTCCGGGTGCGTACCCGTCCTGTCGTACGGGTACGCACCCGGCTTTGAGGCCGCGGGGGAGTGCTCTTGAATACGGGCCCCGGCGCGCCCGCGTTCAGTGTGCTGCGGGCCTGATGGGAAAAAATTTCTCAGGCGGCGCGGCGGGTGACCGCCCACGACGCGGCGGCGACGGTGCCCGCCACGGTGAAGACGGCAGGCCAGGCGCCGACCTTCTTGGCCAGCGGGTGCGATCCGGCGAACGCGGCGACGTACGCCGTGGTCAGTGCGACGGCCGCACGTGGTCCGGCCTGCCGGTTCCACTCGTACGCGGCGACTGTGCCCGCTGCGGCGAGCGCGACCCCGCCGAGCGGCCGCTTCTTGGTCCACCGCGCGACCGCGTACCCGCCGACGAGTCCGCTCGCCGCCACTGCCGCCGTAGGAACCTTTGCCATCGCCGCCACCTTCGCCTTCTCGTGTTGTGGCTCTTGTTGTGGCTTCCGAGGCTAACGCGGTTGGCGGACACCCGGGCCCCCAGGGGGTGCACAAGCGTTTACCCTTGGGGGTGAACGTCTGTGCACCCCTTGGCTTCCACCGCCACCGCCGAGCACCCCACGGAGATCGCATGCCCGCGGACACATCTGCCCCCGACGGGGCAGCCGCCCGGACGCCGACCCCGCACCACCCCCGTTTCGCCGTGGGCGTCCTCGCCTTCTGCGGGGTCGTGGTCGCGGTCATGCAGACGATCGTCGTCCCGCTTCTGCCGCACATCCCGGCCCTCACCGGCGCGACCCCCGCCGCCGCGAGCTGGCTGGTCACCGTCACCCTTCTCACCGGCGCCGTCTTCACGCCCGTCCTGGGCCGGGTCGGCGACATGTACGGCAAGCGGCGGGTGCTCGTCGCCTCGCTCGCGGTGCTGGTCACCGGTTCGGTGCTGTGCGCGGTCAGCTCCCACATCGGCGTACTGATCACCGGCCGCGCCCTCCAGGGCGCCGCGCTCGCCGTCGTACCGCTGGGCATCAGCATCCTGCGCGACGAACTCCCGCCCGAGCGTGTCCTCTCCGCGGTCGCCCTGATGAGTTCGACGCTCGGCATCGGTGCGGCCGTCGGGCTGCCGGTCGCCGCGCTCGTCGTCGAGCACTTCGACTGGCACACCATGTTCTGGGTGTCGGGAGTGATCGGCCTCATCGACATCGTGCTGGTGCTCTGCTGTGTACCCGAGTCCCCGCTGCGCTCGCGCGGCCGTTTCGACGCTGTCGGCGCGCTCGGGCTGTCCGCCGCCCTGGTCTGTCTGCTGCTCGCGGTGACACAGGGCGCCGACTGGGGCTGGACGTCGGTCCGTACGGTCGGACTGCTCGTCGCCGCCGTCGTGGTGGCGCTGCTCTGGGGCGCGTACGAGCTCCGCGTGACGACGCCCATGGTCGACCTGCGGGTCTCGGCCCGCCCGGCCGTCCTGCTGACCAACGTCGCAGCTCTGCTGATCGGCTTCGCCTTCTACGCGAACTCCCTGGTCACCGCGCAGATGGTGCAGGAGCCGAAGGCGACCGGTTACGGGCTCGGCGCCTCGCTCGTCGTCAGCGGACTGTGCCTGCTGCCGGGCGGCGTGTCGATGGTGGCGCTCTCGCCGGTCTCGGCACGGATCTCCGCGGCGTACGGACCGAAGGTCAGTCTGACGCTGGCGGCCGGGATCATCGCCGTCGGCTACGTGGTGCGGTACTTCACCAGCCACAGCCTGTGGCTGATCATCGCCGGTGCGACGGTCGTCGCGTCGGGCACGGCCATCGCGTACTCGGCGCTGCCCGCGCTGGTGATGCGCGGGGTCCCGGCCGGCGAGACGGGCGCGGCCAACGGTCTCAACACGCTGATGAGATCGATCGGGCAGGCGTTCTGCAGCGCGACCGTGGCCGCCGTCCTGGCCGGCCTGACGTTCCGGGTGGGCGGCCGGACGGCCCCGACGCTCCACGCGTATCAGCTGGTCTTCCTGATCGCGGCGGGCGCGGCGCTGCTGGCGCTGACGGTCACATTGTTCCTGCCCGGCAGGCGTACGGCCGGTACGGGTACGGTCGGAGAGAGCCGCGGCGACCGCAAGGGCGGTGCGCGGACGATCACGATCGAGGAGGGCGCATGACCGGCAGCCAGGCCACCGCTCCGGCTCCGGCCCCCATCGACCCCGGCACGGGCCGGGACGCGATTCTGCGGGCGGCCCGGCGGGCGTTCACCCAGCGCCCGTACGCGGAGGTGACCATCCGGGGGATCGCCGCCGACGCGGGAGTCAGCCCCTCCCTGGTGGTCAAGCACTTCGGCCGCAAGGAAGAACTCTTCAACACGGTCGCCGACTTCGGCCCGGCCGCCGAGGAGCTCTTCGACGCCCCGCTGGACGAGCTCGGCCGCCACATGGTGATCACGCTCGTGCGCCGCCGCCGCGAACAGCAGATGGACCCGCTCCTGCGCGTGGTGTTCTCCCTCGGCAATCGGGACGAACGCTCGCTGTTGCGCGACCGCTTCCACGAACAGGTCACCGAGGCACTGACCGCCCGCCTCCCCGGCCACGAACGCGCCCTGCGCGCCGAACTGATCGCCGGCCACCTCCTCGGCCTCGGCGCCACCCTGAGCCTGCACCGCGAGGGCGCGGGTGCACTGGCCACCCCCGAACACCTCGCGGACCTGTACGCGCCCGCGCTCCAGACCCTGATCACGGGCTGAGAGCGGCACGATCCGCGGGTGCGGTGTGCCGCTCCAGACGGGTCCGGATGCCCGAGTAGCCCGGGCATCCGGATGCGGCATTCACAAACTGCCGCGTGTTGATCGCAAACTCACTGCGCTGGAGCCTCAGCGACCATGGCCGCCGCCGCCGAAGCCGTGGTCACCGCCGAAGCCGTGGTCACCGCCGAAGCCATGGTCACCGCCGAAGCCATGGTCAAAACCGAAGCCATGGTCGAAGCGGAAGCCATGGTCGAAACCGAAGCCATGGTCGAAGCCGTCGTGACAGCGGAATCCCGAGTCCCAGCCGTCACCAAACTGGCAACCCCAGCCCCAGCCGCCGTCGTGAGACGGGACGGAGGCGACGGCGGACGACGGGGGAGAAGCGGCCGCGCTGACAGCGCCGGCTCCGGCCGCGATAGCGAGGAGGGGCGCCACGCAGACCGAGGCGGCTATTCGCCGCATCCTGGTCGTATTCGCGCGCATGATGATGTCCCCCTTCTGGGGGTCGAGAAGAGATCTCGGGCGTTCGCAGGGGACGCCCATCCGCACCAGATCCTGCGCGCGGGTCTGGTGCGCGGTGATCCACCCATCGGAATTGCTGGCAGCGATTCCCTGGCGGGCTTCAGGATCTTACTATTGAGTACAAGAGGGCTCATACGGTACGAAACGCCTCGTATCGCCAAGATAGGGTCACTCATAGGGCAAAGTCAAAGGGTGCACCAGTGGCTCACAAAGGAGGCACACGGTGGTTACTCCCAGGCAGCAGAACGGCCGTCAGGACACTTTGGCTCCCGAGTACGCCGCCCAGCGCAACCGCATCGTGCCTCGCTCCGGGCGGAGGCGCCGGGAGTCTCACGAAGCCGTGCTCCGAGCCACGAAAGCCCTGCTCAGCGAGGTCGGATATCAGCGGCTTTCCTTCGAAGGCGTCGCACGGCGAGCCGGAGTCGGCAAGGCGACGATCTATCGGTGGTGGCCGAACAAGGCCGCGCTGGTGATCGAGGCCCTCAGCGGGGACGTCCCGCTTCCTCCCATCCATGAGACCGGCGACCTCGAAGCCGACCTGCGAACCGCCGTCCGGCTGACCGTCGAGCTCGTCTCCGCCATGCCCACGTGCCTGATCCTCCCGGCGCTGCTCGCCGATGTGATCGAGGATCCCACCGGTACCGGAGCCTTCGCCGAGCTCATCGAACCCCGCCGCGCGTCGGTCGTGGAAATGCTGGAGCGAGCCCGACTCGAAGGCCGGTTGCAGCCCGACACCGATACCTCACTGATGGTCGACATCTACTCCGGAACCGTCGTCTACCTGGCCGCGGTGAGCCGCGAACCGCCGGGCGAGGCGGTGATAGACCAGATCGTCAGCCTCCTCCTGCACGGCCGCCTCCCGACCCAGACCCCTCCGACAGAAGTGGGCTGCTGAATCGGTTTGCCGACGCCCATGTGGGTCACTTCGTCGGACTCCCCACCTGATGAGCCCGTACGCGGTCCTGGATCCCCCGGGGCGAGGACGGAAAAGCGGAGGCGCCCACGGTCCGCGGCTCCCTAAGCTCGCCCCATGCCACGCCCAGAACTGCGACGAATCAACGCGTTCCTCTCCGCCTTCGCCCGCCGTCAGGCCGCGCAGACCATCGACCTCCCGGGCGGATTCGCCGTACGCGACGACGCCTTCGCGCACTCGCACATGAACAATCAGGTCGTCATCGACGGGCCTGTCGCCCCCGAGGCGCTGCCCGGGATCGCGGACGAGGCGCTGGGACATCTGCCGTTCCGGCTGATCTCCGTCCTCGACGACGAGACGGGGAGGGCGTGCGCGGAGCCGCTGATCCGCGCCGGATACACCCACTCGATCGAGCTGGTCATGGCACACACGGGCCCGGTACCGGCCGGCGGCCGCGCCGAGGAGGTGGACCTCGACGCGATCCGTGCGCCGCTCACCCGGCGCTGGCGCGGCTTCCTCCCGGACGTCGACGACGCGGTCGTACGCCACCTCGTCGACCGCCGCGAGACCCGTCGCCGCGGCGCCGACGCCGTGCACTTCATAGCGGCCCGTACGGAGGAGGGCGAGGTCGCCTCGTGGGCGGATCTCTACCTGGACCCGGCAACCGGCATCGCCCAGATCGAGGACCTGATGACCTCCGAGACCCACCTCGGCCGCGGCCACGCCGACGCGGTCCTTGCCACGGCCCTGCGCATGGCCACCGACGCGGGCTGCGGTACGCGGTTCCTGCTCGCAGACGCGGACGACTGGCCACGCCATTGGTACGAGCGCCGCGGCTTCTCGGTCATCGGGCAGTCGCACTGCTTCGAACGCGGCTGAGGGCGGCTTCGGACGGCGCCGGCTGCGGCACCCCGCACTGGCCGTGGAGGCGGTCAAGTGGCCGGAGCGCGGCCTCGGCGAGCTCAACGACGGAGCAACACCCTTCGCCCCCGTCACGGCTTCCGGCCAGTGACAGGGGTGTGCGGGCGGCTCCTCCCGGGGGAGGCGTCAGTTGGCGGGGGACTGGTAGAGGCCGCGGCCGGCGCGGTGGGCGCGGGAGGTGCCGACAAGTCGGTCGAGTGTGCTGCGTACGGTGTTGATGCTGCCGGGGGTGAGCTCGCGTCCCAGGGCCTTCGTGACGTCACGCGCACGGACGGGGGTGTCGCCGAAGGAGGCCAGGACCTTCATGGCCATCTCGGTGAGGCTGCCACTGTCGTCGACTGCCGGCGCGGCGGGCGCAGCCTTCTTCGGCGCCCTGGCCTTCGAGGGCTTGACGGGCTTGGCGGGCTTGGCGGCCTTGGCAGCGACGGCCTTCTTAGCCGGCTCGCTCTTCTGCTTGGCGGGCGCCTGCTTGCGGCCCTTGGCCACGGGCGCCTTCCGGGCCGTACGGCGAACAGGGGTGGCTGCTGCCTTCTCCTGCGGGGCTTCCGCCTCGACGGCAGAGTCGGTGCCCCCCTGCGCCTGCCGCGGAATCTTAGGAGCGGCGACGTTCTCCGTCTCAGCGTTCGCCGACGGAGCGGGGACGGCGCCGGGCTCACTGCCGACCAGCGAAGGTGCCGGTGCCGGGGGAGCGGTGGACAGCGCCTGCAGAGCGGTCAGAGCGGTGCGCACCGACTCCAGGCGTTCGGTGACCGTCGCGAGTTCCTTCTCCAGAGCCTGCTGATGCTCTTCCAGGCGCGGAAGTTCCGCCTGCAGCAAGGCAGTTGTGGCCTTGACGGTGCTCTGTGTGTTGGTTTCTGAGGTCATGGTGTCGCCCTTCGTTTCCGGCCGACCGTTGCTGACCGACATGTCGCAGCGTAAGGGGCATTGTGTTGTGTCCTGAAATCGCCCCTTCAGTGCGCACTGGCAACAGGCGTCGTCAGCACTGGCCACCAGTCTTCGGGGTCGCCGGAAACCGTAGACGAAGGCCTGCACACCCAAGGTGTGCCTGCACTTCCTGGTGCTCGGCCGCCCGACCTGCTGGACGAAGCGAGGGGGCGGCTGCGCGCGGGCGTACGTGTGGGGAGGAGTTCGCCCACCTGGCAGAACTCTCGTACCTGATGGCCGACGAGGAGCCGCCGGCCGACCTACCCCGAGCGCGGTGGGCGCCGTTGGTTCTACGGTCCCGTCAACTGCCTCGGAGGTGGCGTGTTCTGATACCGGTCGGCACAGCCGGTGAAGAGACCGGCTGTGCCGACGACCCGTGCCGCGCTGCTTCGGCCGGCGGACGGCCGACGTCAGGGCTTGATCGGCTTCACCTTCGTGTCGACGCCGTTCACCCGCACGGTGACGTTCCGTTGGTTCCGCGCCCGGTCGGCCACGATCCTGTAGGACGTGACCTTTCCGTCGCGCCACGCACAGCTGATCTCATAGCCGCCGCGGGCGCGGAGTCCGGTGAAGGAACCCTTGGCCTTCCATTCGTCCGGCAGGGCGGGCAGCAGGTGGATGACGCCGTCGTGGCTCTGCAGGAGCATCTCCGCCACGGCGCCCGAGATGCCGAAGTTGCCGTCCATCTGGAAGGGCGGGTGGTTGCAGAACATGTTGGGCAGCGTGTTGTAGGTCAGCAGTCCGCGCAGCATGATCTGGGCGCGGAGCCCGTCACCGAGGCGGGCGAAGAGGGCTGCCCGCCAGGGCCAGGTCCACGAGCGGCGGCTGTCGCCCGACACCGTCCCAGCCGTGAACGGGACGCCTTCCTTCTCTCCGCACCGTGCCTTGAGCGAGACGAGGGCGGCGGCCGCGAAGCCGGGCGTCTTCGGGGTGATCTGGCGGCCCGGGTAGACCGCGAAGAGGTGTGAGGTGTGGCGGTGGATGTCGGTGGGGCTGTCGATGTCCTCCTGCCACTCCTGCAGCTGACCCCACCGGCCGATCTTGTTCGGCGCGAGGCGCGCCTGCATGTTTTTGACCTTGGCCCGGTAGCCGGCATCCGCCTCGAGCGCCGCCTCGCAGTCGACGAACGTGGACTGCATGCGCGTGTCGAACCCCTTGCCTTCCAGCACGACTTCCCCGATCTGGAAGCCGGTGGACGACTCGCCGGGGGTGAATGTGAGCCGGTAGGTGCGGTAGGCCGTGCTGTTGGTGATCCGGAAGGTCCGGGTCTCGCCGCGGCCGGCAAAAGGCGCGCCGGGGTTCTGCGTGTCGAGGGTCACCCAGGCTTGCCCGTCCTGCGATGCCTCGAGTGCCCATCGCCGGGGGTCGTCGTGCGGGCGGTCCGGGGCCGCCGTCAGCGTGTACGAAGTGACGGCGGTCGCGGTGGACAGGTCGGCCTGCCAGACGACCGCCGGTGCGACGGCGTCGACCCGCCAGACCGTGGCCGGATCGCGGTCCACCGAACTCGAGATGTCCGTGGCCTGACCGGATCCCTCGGAGTGCCCGCTGGGCGACGACAGGTACATCGAACCGGCCCCGCCGAGGTCGACGCCGGACAGACCGATCTCGCTCACCTGGAAGTGGCTGACCCCTGCTTCGGGAACGAAGTCGAACCGGTAGAAGCGGTAGGCCGCGGTGTCGGCACAGGTGAATTCCTTCGTCTGGAAACGGCTCTCGAAGGGCGTCGCCAGAGTGCGGCTGTCCAGTGTGGTCCAGGTGGCGCCGTCGGCGGAACCGGAGAACGTCCAGTCCTGCGGGTCGCGCTGCGGCACGTCGTTGGCACTCGTCAGACGGTAGGACGCGACCTTGACGGGGTCGGGGAGCTCGACCTGCCACTGCACCTTCGAGCCGGGCGCCTCGATGCACCACTTGGTGCCCGAGTTACCGTCGTACGTCTTGTCGACGCCCTCCGCCGAGGAGGTGCGGTACGGCCCGCCCGGGGCCGTCACCTTCGCACGGCGATCGAAGGTGGTGGTCCGCCAGGAAATCCCTGGCGGCCGGCTGCCGACGGAGCCCCATGGCACGCACCGCCCATCACCTTCCGCCTTCGCGGACGAAGAAGTCCCGCAGCGACCTGCCGGGAGCCCCGTGGCACTTGGTGGCGCTCCGGGATCTCCGCTACAGCGCCCGCTGTCTGGCCGCGGCGGCGCGCGAGTCCCACCGGCCTTGGCCCCACGCTGTCCGACGACGGGTGGATGTCTAATGCTTCCCTCGCCACAACCGCGACCGCGGGGTCTCGCGATGGTCCCGCCCTGGAGGAGCGCCGGGCCCGACACGGTTCGCGAAGATCAACGGGACGTCGGCGGCCCTGCCGGCTGAGAGCCTGTCGGGTGGCCGGTTGATTACGCTGCGATGAGGTCCTCGATGGTCTTGGTTCGGGCGGTCTTGCGGTGGGATTCATGGCTCCACCGTG
>NZ_JBICXB010000020.1:0-89783 GCF_043200055.1 Streptomyces sp. NPDC048496
CTGTTCTTGATCTAGACAGTCCAGATCATCGCAGGTGAGAGGCACCCTTCCGCTGTCGGGGCATCAGAACGCATTCCCGGCTGAATACATGAGGTTAAACGGTCCCAACGTCCTTTCGGGGGCAACGGCTTCCACAGGAGCGTCCTATGGCCAAGATCCTGTGCGTGCTGACCGGCGCGAGCTACTGGACCCTGAAGGACGGGCACCGACACCCCACCGGGTACTGGGCCGAGGAGTTCGTGGCGCCTTACAGCGTGTTCACCGACGCCGGACACGAGGTCACCGTGGCAACTCCGCGCGGGGTCGTCCCCGTTGTGGACACGATGAGCCTGGAGCCCCGCATGGCGGGCGGCGAGGAGAACGCCCTCCGGGAGGAGGCCGTCATCGAGTCGGCGGATGAGCTGCGGCATCCCATCTCCCTCAAGGAGGTGCGCCTTGAGGACTACGACGCGGTCTACTACCCCGGAGGTCACGGCCCGATGGAAGACCTTTCGGTCGACACCGACTCCGGGACACTGCTGCGAAAGGCACTCGCTTCCGGCAATCCACTCGGCATCGTCTGCCACGCCCCGGCTGCTCTCCTCGCGACCCGTGACGCAAAAGGCATCACGCCCTTCGCGAACTACCGTGTGACGGGTTTCTGCAACGAAGAGGAGGCCGCCGTCGGCTTCGCCGACAAAGCCAAGTGGCTGCTGGAGGACGAGCTGAAGAAGCTGCCCACCCAGTATTCGCGAGGACCTGCCTGGGAGCCCTACACGGTCGTGGACCGCAAACTCTTCACAGGGCAGAACCCCGCTTCCTCGGGCCCTCTCGCCAAAGAACTCGTCACTGCGCTGTCCTGACGGGAGGCTAGGTCAGGGGAGATGTCAACTACCCTCCTGCCCCTGCACTGCGGGTACGGCTTGGTCCGCCGAATGCCCTAACCGGCGCTGGTCGGTCTTCCGGGAATGTCAATCCAGCGGGCGGCTGCGTCGAAGGTCTCCGCCGGGGTGCTGTTGAACGCGATCGCCGCGTCGGGAGCGTGTCGTCGAATCAGATTGAGCACCTGCTCGAACAGCTCGAGCTGGTCTTCGGCCTTCCGCACACCGCCGCCGACAACTACGCACTCCCAAGGTCGGGCAGCCAAGGCAGCGGCGACGACCGCCTCCACGTTGTCGCTGCCGTCGAGGCCGAACAGACAAGTCTCAACGCCGACGCCGTACTCAGCGAATCGAGCGATCCCCACCTCGATTGCGTCGGCTACCGGCTTGGGGTCCCAAGGCCCGGGAACCCGGTACGGATCGAGCCCAATCACGAGGACGCGGGGTGTCGAGGCCGTTGTGTCCACCCCTGGACCCTACGTCGCAGTAATCGGAAGGAGTAGTCAAAACGCGGATCCGCGTGTCGAGAGACTTGAGCGTCTCCCCCCGATTCGTGCTGCTCGGGTCGCTCCCGGTGATCTTCTTGACGGCCTTGGGGAATTGCGCGCCGTAGAGCTGGGTGAACGTCTTGATCGCCGCCTCGATCGATCCATCGGGAAGGTACGCCTCCCTCCGTCAGGAGCGATCCACAGGTACTGAGCATTGCTCGTTCGAATCCTGCCGGGTGCACAGCAGGCCAGAGGCCCCCGGGAGGAATCCCGGGGGCCTCTCGCGTTGTCCATACAGGAGTGCGTTCGGCAGTCCGTACGGCAGTGAGCTGCGTCAGTTTTCGGTGGGAGTTGTTTGCGCATGGGGTCGCAGGACCAGCGGGGCAGGCGGCACCCGGATACGGCGCGGATGCGGCCAGGGGGCGTGGCGGGCCTGTCCCGGTCTGTGGTTTCCACGGGGGGCTGGCGGTGCAGTGGGCTGCGGTGGCCCGAGGGGGCCGACGCGCCGGTGCTCGGGTGGCTGGGGGACGCGGCGCGGGTGAGTGTCCTCGGGTACGGGAAGGAGCTCGGGTTCCGGGCAGCGGGCGAGCGGCACTGTGTGGGCGCGCGGGGGAACGTGTGTCCGCTGGGCGCCCTGGTGTCCGGGCGGAGTACGGGGGCGCGGTGCCCGGAGTGCGCGCGGCTGGACCGGGCGCATTCGGTGGCCGCCGACACGATCGCCGACGACCCCCGGACGTACCGCGTCTATCTCGCCTGGTTCGGGCCCGGGATGGTGAAGGTCGGCATCACCGCGGAGGAGCGGGGTGCGGCGCGGCTGCGGGAGCAGGGAGCCGTGGTCTTCAGCTGGCTGGGACGCGGCCCGTTGATGGCGGCGCGGCGGACCGAGGAGCTGCTCCGTGCGGCGCTGGGGGTACCGGACCGGATCCCGTACGCACGCAAGCGCGCCGTGCGGGCCGTGCTGCCGGGTGCCGCCGAGCGGGTCGCGGAGGTCGAGGAGCTGTACGGGCGGGCGGCGGCGCTGGAGACGGGGGCGGGATGGCCGCAGTCGCTGGAGCGGCTGCCGTTCGATCCCGTCGACCACACAGGGGTGTTCGGACTGGACGGGCCGGTCGAGGTGGGGCGGGCGGTGACCGAGCTGGTGGACGGCGGGGTGGTCGGCGGGCGGCTGGTCGCGGCCGCCGGGCCCGATCTGCATCTGGCGACCGTGGACGGGGTGGTCGTGCTGGACACCCGGCTGATGACCGGCTGGGCGCTGGTGGCGGCCGATGCGCGGTCGGGGGTGACCGTGCCGGTGGTTGGCATCGGGGGCGGCGGCGTGCAGGACGGGCTGTTCTGAGATCGTCGGTGCTCCGGGCGGGCCGGGTGAGGAGTGCGCGATGAGTGGCGAGAACAATGACGTGGTGCGGTTCTGGGAGCGCCTCGGGCTGCCGGGGCTGATCGACGTCCATACGCACTTCATGCCGGAGCAGGTGCTCCGCAAGGTGTGGGCGTACTTCGACTCCGCCGGAGCGCTGACCGGCATGGAATGGCCGATCGCCTACCGGCACGACGAGGACGAACGGCTCGCGCTGCTCCGGTCCTTCGGGGTGCGGCGGTTCACCTCGATGCTCTACCCGCACAAGGCGGGGATGGCGGCCTGGCTGAACGGCTGGGCGGCCGACTTCGCGCGCCGGGTGCCCGACTGCCTGCACACGGCGACCCTCTTTCCCGAAGAGGGCGTGGAGCGTTATGTCCGCGAGGCGGTCGAGGCGGGGGCGCGCGTCTTCAAGTCGCACCTCCAGGTCGGGGCGTACGACGCCAACGATCCGCTGCTGGAGCCCGTGTGGGGGCTGCTCGCCGACGCCGGGGTCCCGGTGGTGATGCACTGCGGGTCCGGGCCCGCGCCCGGCGCGTACACCGGGCCGGAGCCGGTCGGCCGGCTGCTTGCCCGGCATCCGCGGCTGCGGCTGGTGGTGGCGCACATGGGGATGCCCGAGTACGCGGAGTTCCTGGCGCTGGCGGAGACCTACCCCGAGGTGCGGCTCGATACGACGATGGCGTTCACGGACTTCACGGAGAAGTCCACGCCGTTCCCGGTGGCGGAGCGGGGGCGGCTCGCGGGTCTCGGGGACCGGATCCTGCTGGGGACGGACTTCCCGAACATCCCGTACCCGTACGTGCATCAGCTGCACGCGCTGGAGCGGCTGGAGTTGGGGGACGACTGGTTGCGCGCGGTCTGTTACGGGAACGCGCACGGGCTGTTCGGCCGGGGCTGAGCGCTCCCGGGTACTTCGCGCTTTCTCAGGGAATTCACAGAATGGGGAAAGGCCCCTCTCAGAGGCGTCCCGCACCGTCGAGGCATGACGACGACCTCGCCCCAGGGGCGTACCGAACTGCTGAGGCCGGACCGCAGCCCCGTCCGTGTGCTGGTCGTGGACGACGAGGCTCCGCTTGCCGAGCTGCTCTCCATGGCTCTGCGCTACGAGGGCTGGGAGGTGCGCAGTGCCGGGGACGGTGCGAATGCCGTCCGGACGGCACGCGATTTCCGGCCCGACGCCGTGATCCTCGATGTGATGCTGCCCGACACGGACGGGCTCTCGGTCCTCGGCAAGCTGCGCCGGGAGCTTTCCGAGGTCCCTGTGCTGTTCCTGACCGCGCGCGACTCGGTGGAGGACCGGATCGCGGGGCTCACGGCGGGCGGCGACGACTACGTGACGAAGCCGTTCAGCCTGGAGGAGGTCGTGGCGCGGCTGCGCGGGCTGATCCGGCGGTCCGGGACGGCAGCGGTACGGAGCGAATCGACGCTCGTCGTCGGTGACCTGGTGCTCGACGAGGACAGCCACGAGGTGAGCCGGGGTACGACGTCCATCCACCTCACCGCGACCGAGTTCGAGCTGCTGCGCTTTCTGATGCGCAATCCGCGAAGGGTGCTGAGCAAGGCGCAGATCCTCGACCGCGTGTGGAACTACGACTTCGGCGGGCAGGCGAACGTCGTCGAGCTGTACATCTCGTATCTGCGCAAGAAGATCGACGCCGGGCGGACGCCGATGATCCACACCCGGCGCGGGGCCGGATATCTCATCAAGCCCGGAGAATGACCCCGCGCACGGCGGCCGGGTGGAGGGCACCTTCACGAAGGTCACCGTGGGCAGTTCGACCTTCTATGACCTTGACCCGGCCGACCGGTTGACTTCGCGGTCCCTCAACGCCGGAGCAGCAGCAGATCCGCGACGACCGGGCGGTGGTCCGAGGCAAGTGTCTCGGCCACCGCCGCGTCGCGTACCCGTACGCCGTCCTTCGACACCGCCACGAAGTCGATCCGTTTCACCGGGTCCAGTGCGGGGAAGGTCGGCGCATTCGGGTCGGCATCGGTCAGGTCCTCCCACAGCGGGGTGAGCTCCGGGGCGCCCGGCTCCGCGTTGAAGTCGCCGAGGAGCACCTTCCGCCCCTCGTCCTCCGCCAGGATCCGCCGGGTGTCGGCGACCTGTGCGATCCGTACGGACGGGTTGCCGCGGTAGTCGAGGTGCGTCACATACACATGCACGGGCATCCCCTTCACCCGTACGACCACCTCACCGAAGCCGGGCGCGGGCTCCGGCACGGGGTTGGGGACCTGGGTGGAGAGCCGGGTGATCTCGTGGTTCTCGGCGCTCGTGATCCGGTACTTCGACAGCACCGCGACCCCGAACTCGCGCCGGGACGCGCCGGGAGTCTCCGGATCGAGGCTGTAGATCGGGGCGAACGACACCTGCATGTCCAGCCGCTTTGCCAGCTCGCCCGCGACATCGCGCCACTCGCTGCGCGTGCCCCAGTGGACGTCGACCTCCTGAAGCCCGATCACATCGGCGTCCAGCGAGCGGAGTTCCGCCGCCTGCCGGTCCAGATCGAAGACGTTGTCCATGCCCGAGCCGGCATGGATGTTGTACGTGGCGACGCGCAGAGGCACCGGATGCCCCTGCCCGGCAGCTCCGGCGGGCGGGGCGGCGACCGCCCCCAACAGACCCGCCGCAATCAGGACTTCCACCGTACGACGACGCAGTGACATGCCACTCCAGCCCTAGTCGGCTCCCTGTTGATCAGCGTCGAGCACGGTACCGTGCGAAAGTCGCTTGTACACCGTATAGGAGATGATTTACGGTGTACAACGCTTTCCTTGTACACCGTAAAGGAACCTCAGGAGCTCAAGGAGCCCGCATGACGGCGATCGCCGCCGAGCAGAACCACCTCTCGTCACCGAGCCACCCGCAACGCTGGCTGATCCTCGGCGTCATCTGCCTCGCCCAGCTCACCGTGCTGCTCGACAACACCGTCCTCAACGTCGCGATCCCCTCCCTCACCCGGGAGCTGGACGCGTCCACCGCCGACGTGCAGTGGATGATCAACGCCTATTCACTGGTCCAGTCGGGTCTGCTGCTCACGGCCGGCAGTTCCGCCGACCGCTACGGCCGCAAGAAGATGCTGGTCGCCGGCCTCGCCCTGTTCGGCATCGGCTCGCTGGTGGCCGGACTGGCCCAGACGTCCGTGCAGTTGATCGCCGCCCGCGCCGGCATGGGCATCGGCGGTGCGCTGCTGATGACCACGACCCTTGCTGTCGTCGTCCAGATCTTCGACGACACCGAACGGGTCAAGGCGATCGGCGTCTGGTCGACCGTCAGCTCGCTCGGCTTCGCCGTGGGACCGCTGATCGGCGGAGTGATGCTCGACCACTTCTGGTGGGGTGCGATCTTCCTGATCAACATCCCGGTCGCCGTCATCGGCCTGGCCGCTGTGATCCGTCTCGTCCCGGAGTCCAAGAACCCGCGCGGCGAGCGCCCCGACCTGCTCGGCGCGCTGCTGTCCACCATCGGCATGGCCTCCGTCGTGTACGCGATCATCTCGGGCCCGGAGCACGGCTGGACCTCGGGCCAGGTGCTGCTGACCGCGTTCATCGGGGTCTCGGTCCTCACCGGATTCGTGCTGTGGGAGCTGCACATTCCGTATCCGATGCTGGACATGCACTTCTTCCGGAACCAGAAGTTCATCGGGGCGGTCGCGGGAGCGATCCTGGTCGCCTTCGGGATGGGCGGCTCGCTCTTCCTCCTCACCCAGCAGCTCCAGTTCGTCCTCGGATACGAGCCGCTGGAGGCGGGTCTGCGTACGGCTCCGCTGGCGCTGAGCGTCGTCGCGCTCAACCTCACGGGCCTGGGCGCCAGGCTGGTGCCCAAACTGGGCGCGCCCGCCACGATCGCCGCCGGGATGAGCCTGCTGGCCGCGGGTCTCGCCGCGATCGCCCTGCTGGGCGGCAACGGCTACGGCGGCATGCTGCTCGGCCTGGTCGTCATGGGCGCGGGCATCGCACTCGCCATGCCGGCCATGGCCAACGCGATCATGAGCGCCATCCCGCCGGCGAAGGCGGGGGTGGGCGCGGGGGTCAACGGCACGCTCGCCGAGTTCGGCAACGGTCTGGGGGTCGCGGTCCTCGGCGCGGTGCAGAATTCGCGGTTCGGGGCGCTCGTGCCGGCGGCCGTCGGGGCCGCTTCGCTTCCCGCGGCGCTCGCCGCGGCGACCGATGACGGCGAGCGACAGCGGATCACCGACGCCTTCGCCTCGGGACTGGAGACCAGCCAGCTGGTCGGGGCGGTGGCGGTGCTGGCGGGCGGGCTGCTGGCTGCCGTGCTCCTGCGCCGGGCGGAGCGGGCAGAATCTGCTCAGGCAGACTCGGCCGCGGCAGCGGCATAGCATCAGGCGAGGCGTACCGGACTGTACGAATCCGGTTCGTGCGCATGGGGTACGGATCCGGGTCAGTCATCCCGTCCGTCCCGCCGGCAAGACGAGGAGAGTGCGCCATGGTGTCCGCGGCCGACCGTGTGAAGAACCCTGCCAGGACCAGTGTGTGGCTGGATCAGCGGGCACCGTCGCGCACCCGTAAATCGGACCAGCCGGCCGGCCTCGACCGAGACAGGATCACCGCGGCGTCGGTCCGGCTGCTGGACGCCGAGGGGCTCGCCAAGTTCTCCATGCGCCGGCTCGCCGCCGAACTGGACGTCACCGCGATGTCCCTCTACTGGTACGTCGACACCAAGGACGACCTGCTGGAGCTGGCCCTCGACTCGGTCTACAGCGAGATCGCGCCTCCCCGGGGGGAGGCGCACTGGCACGACCGGCTCCGCGAACTGGCCACCACCTACCGGGAGCTCCTGGTCCAGCACGTCTGGGTGTCGCCGCTCGCCGGACATTTCCTCAACATCGGCCCGCACTCGATGCTGTTCTCGTACGCCGTCCAGGACGTGATCCGGGCGACCGGGCTGCCGCTGCACCAGCAGACGGGCGCTCTCTCCGCGGTCTTCCAGTTCGTGTACGGATTCGGCACCATCGAGGGCCATATCGTGCAGCGTTCCGCGGAGGCGGGGCTCAGCCAGGACGAGTTCTTCCAGCAGGCGATGGGCGCGATCCGGTCCCAGCCGCAGCTCAGCCGGATCGTCGAGTCGTCGCAGGATCTGATGGACGCCCGCGGCGGCGACACGGTCGAGGAGATGCGCGAGCGGGACTTCACCTTCGCCCTGGACCTGCTGATCGCGGGGATCGAGGCGATGCGGGACCGCTAGTGCCGTGACCGGCAGTGCTTGCCCCATGAGGAGCGTCGTCCAGTGATCCGCTCCAGGCCGCGGACGACGGCGGCGCCGACGGTCGGTGCGGCCGGCAGCCGGGCCCGCGAGAGCAGGCCCGGCGCCGTAAGGACGTTCCCACTCACGGCCTCCCCCGCGATAGGGAGTGGGCTCCCGGCGTCATCCCGGAACAGCCGTCAGCTGCCGGGCGCCAGGCGGGCGGGGAAACCGCCCGTGGCAATGGGCCCCCACCGCTCCGGGGTGATCCGGATGATCGACTTGCCCTGCTTCACCATCGCCGCCCGGTACTCGTCCCAGTCCGGGTGCTCTCCCGAGATGTTCCGGAAGTACTCGACGAGCGGTTCGACCGAGTCGGGCGCGTCGATCACCTCGGCCGACCCGTCGATCTGCACCCACGGCCCGTTCCAGTCGTCCGACAGGACGATCACGCTCACGCGCTCGTCCCGCTTCGCGTTCCGGGTCTTCGCCCGTTCGGGGTAGGTCGAGACGACGACCCGGCCGGCGTCGTCGACGCCACACGTCAGCGGGGATCCCTGAGGGCGGCCGTCGGCCCGGGTGGTCAGCAGGATCGCCCGGTGCCGGGGCCGTACGAACGCCAGCAACTCATCGAGCTCCACGGCGGTGTTGGTCGCGATGTGGGGTGCCATGTCCGCAGACTACGACGGCAGGGACTCGCCCTGCACGGCCTGGATGTCCAGCTCCACCCGCAGCGTCGTGCCGATCGCCGAGATCCCCGCCTGTACCACCTGGTTGTAGTTCATGGCGAAATCGTCACGACGCAGCTCCGCCGTTGCGCTGAATGCCGCGCGCACCCCGCCCCACGGGTCGGGGCCGGTGCCGAGGTAGCTCAGGTCCAGGTCGACCGGGCGCTCGACGCCGCGCATCGTCAGCAGGCCGTGCACGGTCCAGCGGTCGGGGCCGGCCGGGGTGAGCCCGTCCGAGTGGTACGTGATCTCCGGGAACCGGTCCGCGTCGAGGAAGTCCGGCGAGCGCAGGTGCTTGTCCCGCATGCCGTTGCCCGTGTCGATGCTGGCCGCGCTGATCACGGCGACGACGCGGGAGCGGTGGACCTCCTCCGCGATCTCGATCCGGCCGCCGAACTCGGTGAACCGGCCGCGCACGCTGGAGATCCCCAGGTGCTGCGCGACCGCGCCCACCGAGCAGTGCGCCGGGTCCAGCGACCAGGCGCCCGGCGGCGGCAGTTCCACGCCGCCCTGGCGGGCCAGCACCACTGTGCCGGCCTCGACCCGCCCGCTCGCCGTGACGAGGGCGGTCGACGCGGCAGGGGCGTACCCGACCGCGGTCACGATCACCGTGTACGCGCCGGCCGGGAGCAGGGCGTCGGTCCGTAGCGCCCCGTCCTCGTCGGCGGCGGCTCGCAGCACCTGGGTGCCGGTCATGTCGGTCACCGTTACGACCGCGTGCTGGACGGCCCAGCCGTCCCGCGTCCGTACCTGTGCGCGAAGTCCCATCCCGTTTCTCTCCTTGCTCCATGACTCAATGAGTCGGGCCCCGGGGCAGGGGACGGCAGGCCGTCCCCTGCCTGCCGTACCCGCCCCGGGGCCCATTTCCACCGGCGGCAGCTTCTCCGCTCGAAGCGCTGCCCGCCAGGGGGCGGTGTTACTCGATCACTCGCCGGGGTGGGCGAGCTCGATGTCGTGGCCGTCGACCCCGCGACCGGCCACGGTCAGCGCGCCGGCCACCGGCGGGTAGCCGGTCGCGACGACCGAGTACTCGCCCGCGTCCAGGTCGGCGAAGGCGTACGCCCCGTCCTCCCCGGTCGTCGAGGTGGCGACCACATTGCCCGCCGCGTCGACCAGCGTGACGCGGGCGTCCGGCAGCGGCCGCCGGGCCGAACCGGCCCGCACGACACCCTGGACCAGCGCACCGGACTGCAGTACGGCGTCGACCCGGGTGACACCCTGGCCGCCGATCTCCACCGGCAGCGCCAGCGGACGGAAGCCGGCGGCGTTCACCGCGACGGTCACCGCACCGGGCACCAGCTCGGTGAAGGTGAACTCGCCGGTCTCGGCGGACATGCCGGTGGCCAGCACATCACCGCGCACATCGGTCACGATGACCATGGCGCCGTCGACCGGACCACCGCTCTCGGCGGCCCGCACGGTCCCGGCCAGGCCGCTCGTACCGGCGAGCAGGATGTCGTACGACAGCTGCTGGTCGCCGATGACCACGGTGGACGCCTGCGGCTGGAAGCCGTCGGCGGACGCGATCAGGACGTAGCTGCCGGCGCCCGGCGCGTCCAGACGGTAGCTGCCGTCGGCCTGGGCGACGGAGCGCCCCAGCTGCCGGCCGCCCAGCGAGATCAGCGTGACCGCGGCCCGGGCGACGGGTGCTCCCTCGGCGCCCCGCACCACACCGCTCACCGGGGTGCCCTGCACGGTTGCCACCGGAGCTTCGAGCGTGTCGACCGAGGTGACCCCGGCCGCGCCCTCGGAGACCAGCGCGGCTGCACCGGACGGGACCTCGGCGAGCACCGCGGCGGGTACCTCGGCGGGAGCCTCGGCCTCCGCCGAGGCGTCGTTCGCCGCGTTCGTCTTCAGCGCGACCTCCTTGATGAAGATCGTGATGACGAAGGCGATCAGCGCGGCCGGAGCGGCGTACAGGAAAACGTCGCCGACACCGTGCCCGTAGGCGCTCTCCATGACCGTGCGGAACGGTGCGGGCAGCTTGTCCAGGTCGGGGATGCCTCCGCCGCCGGTGCCGCCGTGGCCCAGGGCCGCGCCCTTCGGGCCGAGGTCCGCGAGGCCGTCCTTGACGTAGTGGGTGACGCGGTTCGCCATGACGGCGCCCAGCGCCGAGACGCCGATCGCACCACCGAGGGAACGGAAGAAGGTGACGACGGAGCTGGCCGAACCGAGGTCGGACGGAGCGACCTGGTTCTGCGCGGCGAGCACCAGGTTCTGCATCATCATGCCGGTGCCGAGACCCATCACGAACATGAAGATCGCGATGTGCCAGTACTCCGTGTCGTACCGGATCGTGCCGAGCATCCCGAGCCCGGCGGTGACCAGGAAGCCACCGCTGACCAGCCAGGCCTTCCAGCGGCCGGTCTTGGTGATGATCTGACCGGAGATGGTCGACGAGAGGAACAGGCCGGTGATCATCGGGATCGTCATGACGCCGGACATCGTCGGTGACTTGCCCCGCGCCAGCTGGAAGTACTGGCTGAAGAAGACGGTGCCCGCGAACATCGCGACACCGACGAACAGCGAGGCGGCCGAGGCCAGCGTGATGGTGCGGTTGCGGAAGAGGCGCAGCGGGATGATCGGCTCGCTGGCCCGGGATTCCGTGTAGACGAAGAGCAGGGCGAGCACCAGGGAGCCGGCCAGCATCACGCCGGTCTGCCAGGACAGCCAGTCGTACTTGTCGCCCGCGAAGGTCACCCAGAGCAGCAGCAGCGAGACGGCGGCGCTGATGAAGAACGCGCCCGTCCAGTCGACCTTGACCTCACGCTTGACGACCGGGAGCTTCAGGGTCTTCTGGAGCACGATCAGTGCGATGACCGCGAACGGCACACCGACATAGAAGCACCAGCGCCAGCCCATCCAGCTGGTGTCGGTGATGACACCGCCGAGCAGCGGGCCGCCGACAGTGGCGACGGCGAAGACCGCGCCGAGGTAGCCGCTGTAGCGACCGCGCTCACGCGGGGCGATCATCGCGGCCATCACGATCTGGGCGAGGGCGGAGAGACCGCCGACGCCGATGCCCTGGACGACACGGCAGGCGATGAGCATGCCGCTGCTGGTCGACATACCCGCGACGACCGAGCCCAGGACGTAGATGACGAGCGCTATCTGGACCAGCAGCTTCTTGCTGAACAGGTCGGAGAGCTTGCCCCACAGGGGAGTGGTGGCCGTCATCGCGAGCAGCGAGGCCGTGACGACCCAGGTGTACGCGGACTGGCCGCCGCCGAGGTCCGAGATGATCTGGGGGAGAGCGTTGGAGACGACGGTCGACGACAGGATCGCGACAAACATGCCGAGCATCAGCCCGGTCAGTGCTTCCATGATCTGCCGGTGTGTCATCGGCGCGCCGTCGGAGGAAGGATGTCCTCCGTGCTTGGCGTGGCCGCCCCGCACACCGGTTGGTGTGGTCGTAGCCATTGAGTTCCTTTGCTTTGCTTCTGTTACACAGGTGTACGGGTGTGCAAGTCGTTGTCGCTGTCGGCATGCCGGGAGCAGTCGCCGATGTGCTTCCCGGGGGCGCACCCTCCGGGGCCGCGACAGGCAAAACTGTCGCGCAGCCTGGCCAACAGCATGTTGAGCTGTCCGACGTCGTCGTCGGACCAGTCGGAGAGGTTGTGGATGAACATTTCGGTGGTCCGGCGGTTCAGATCGCTGAGCACGTCGTGTCCGGCGGGGGTCAGCCGCAGGATGCGGGACCGCTTGTCCGCCGGGTCCGAGGACCGTTCGATCCAGCCATGCTCTGCCACATGGGCGACATGACGGCTGGTCACCGACATGTCGACGGCCATCAGCTCGGCCAGTCTGCTGATCCGCATTTCGCCGTGTTCACAGAGAAGTGCCAGTACGGCCGCCGAGCCGCCAGGGCATTCGGGGGGCAGAATGCGGGCGAGACCCCGCTTGACGGCCCCGATGGCGCTGAGCTGTCGGGCCAGTTCTTCGTACTGACCTCGTACGGCCACGGGCCCCCCAGACATCTCACCGGTTCATCTTGTTGCTTAGGGCAACCATATAACTGTTGGTTGCTGCAGGCAAACGAAATGAGGCTTGCATAAGTAAAGGAAAGCAAAAGGCTGCGTAGTGCTTGGGTCAAACGCCCAGCGTGTGCGGGACGGGTCGGGTGTGTCTCGTGCCACACCGGAGGTGTGGACGGCGGCCCCGAAACGGCAGTAGGCCCCGAGCGTTACTCGGGGCCCGGCCGTCGCCCCGTAGAGGCATAAGGTGCCGCCGGACCGCTAGGGTCCTGACCCATGGCACACAACCGTTCCTTGACGCCCGGCGCGAGGTGCTGTGCGTCTGGCAGGCCAACCCGAACGGTCTTGGATGACCTGGTTCTCCGCTTTCGCACCCCAGTGGCGGCACGCGTCACGCGCGTGATCCAGTCCGTGGCGGGCAGAGTCCCTGGTGCGAGAGGGGTCGAGTGTTGGCCGCAGGACCCTCTCCCACGTGACGACGCTACAGTTCCACAGGCTTCATATCGCAGTATCCGACGAGCACTTCACCCGATCGAGTGGGAATGCATTCATGCGTAATCAGCCGCCGGTAAATGGCAACCCCCAGGGCCCCGAGGGCAACCACGACCCCGCGGGCAGCACCCAGATGTTCCGCGCCTTCGTCGACGAGGGCGAGCCGCAGCGCCGGCAGCAGCCGGCCGCGTCGTCCGGACCGAAGACCGGAGTGATCGTCGCCGTCGTCGCGGTGATCGTCATCCTCGGCGCGGTCGCCTGGCTCGCGCTCCGCTGACCCGACCCCGCCCTTCCCATCCGTCACTTCCAGACGGCGGTGATGTCCCGGGTCTCGACATGCATGCCCAGGGGCACCCGCCAGGCGTCCACGCAGACGGTGTACGTCTTCTCCCGCGCCGCTCCCGCGTCGATCGGCGCGGGAGCGGCGCGGTTGTTTCCACGGCCGCCCAGTCGATCCCGAGCCCGCCGATGATGTGCGTGGCGAAGGTGACCGTGCCCGACCGGGCCGGTGAACCGCCGGTATTGCGGAACTCGACAGTCACCTTCTCGCACCAGCGGTGATCGGCCGCCGCCCGCTCGGGTGCGCCCAGGGTGAGCACGGCAGGTCCCGCGGGCGCGGTGGACCCCGGTGCGGACGGGGTGGAGGGAGTCGCGGGGCCGCCCCCCGCGCCGCCCGAGGCCGTGCCACCGGTACCGCTGCCATCTGTACTGCCGACGGAGCCCGTGCCGCCCGCGGAACCCGCAGCGCCCCCGGTGGTGCCGGCGGATCCGCTGGAGGGCTGAGCACCGCCGCTCGTGCGGTCGCCCGCACCACTGCCGGTGCCGCCCGTGCCACCGGAGTCACCGCTCGCCGCGGAGGAGCCCGGCTTCGGCTCCGTATCCCCGCTGCCGTCGCCCTCCCCGTCCAGCGGAATCAGCGTCACCCTGCCCGTAGGCGCGACCGCGCCCTTGGGTGCCTTCTCCGGGCCGGTGCCCGCCGCGCCGACTGCCGCATAGCCGTCTCCGTCGCCCGCCCCGGCGCCGCAGGCGGCGAGTGCTCCGCCCAGGCACAGCGCGGCCGCCGAGGCGGCGATCACGGTGCCCCGGCGGCCGGTCGAGCCGAAAGTCTGACGTCGCATCGCGCCAGTGTGGCTGACGGTCCGTCAATTCGGAACCCTCGCACGACTGCGCGTGGGTCAGTCGGCGATGAGCCCCTCCCTGAGCTGGGCGAGCGTCCGGGTCAGCAGACGTGAGACGTGCATCTGCGAGATGCCGACCTCCTCGCCGATCTGCGACTGGGTCATGTTGGCGAAGAACCGCAGCATGATGATCTGCCGCTCCCGGGACGGGAGTTTGGCCAGCAGCGGCTTCAGCGATTCGCGGTACTCGACGCCTTCCAGTGCGGAGTCCTCGTAGCCGAGCCGGTCCGCGAGCGAGCCCTCGCCGCCGTCGTCCTCCGGGGAGGGCGAGTCCAGTGAGGAGGCGGTGTACGCGTTGCCGACGGCCAGGCCGTCGACCACGTCCTCCTCGGAGACCCCGAGCGCCGCCGCCAGCTCCGGCACGGTCGGTGAACGGTCGAGCTTCTGGGCCAGCTCGTCGCTCGTCTTCGTCAGCGCGAGCCGCAACTCCTGGAGCCGGCGCGGCACCCGCACCGACCAGGAGGTGTCGCGGAAGAAGCGCTTGATCTCGCCGACGACGGTGGGCATGGCGAACGTCGGGAATTCCACGCCCCGTTCGCAGTCGAACCGGTCGATCGCCTTGATCAGGCCGATCGTGCCGACCTGGACGATGTCCTCCATGGGTTCGTTACGGCTCCGGAACCGCGCCGCGGCGTACCGCACCAGCGGGAGGTTGAGCTCGATGAGTGTGTCCCGCACGTAGGCACGCTCCGGGCTGTCCTGTCCGTCGGGCCCCGGTGCGGGACCCAGGGCGGCGAGCCGCAGGAACAGGGAGCGGGACAGAGTGCGGGTGTCGATGGCTTCCGACGAGCTGGTGAGCACAACGGGTGCGGGTGCGCTCTTCGTGAGCGTGAGCACCTTCGAGCTGCCCTGTTCTGCGGACATGCCACCCCCTTGAGGTCGCGGACGGTCGTGGTAGCCACGACCATCGGAGGAACGCAGCCTCCACCTGAATACCGGAGGTGGGGCTGCGGCAAACGCGGTTCACGCAGAATGTCACATGTCGGCAACGCGCTGTAGTGACATGTCGACAAGTCAAGGTGGCGTATGTGCAGTTAACAGGGGATGTGCGGCATTCGGGCTGCCCGAGAGGGGTTTTGATCGGTTTACCCGATCCGGTTACGCCTCGATCCTGTTTGCGGATCGCAGTCGCGCGAAGCTTCTGGCCAGCAGTCTTGACACATGCATCTGGGAAACGCCCAACTCGGCGCTGATCTGTGATTGCGTCAGGTTGCTGTAATAGCGCAGCAGCAGGATCCGCTGCTCGCGCTCGGGCAGCTGGACGAGCAGATGGCGGACCAGGTCACGGTGCTCGACCCCGGCGAGAGCGGGGTCCTCGTAGCCGAGCCGGTCGAGCAGTCCGGGCAGCCCGTCGCCCTCCTGGGCGGCTTCCAGCGAGGTCGCGTGGTAGGAGCGTCCCGCCTCGATGCAGGCCAGCACCTCCTCCTCGGAGATCTTCAGGCGCTCGGCGATCTCCGCGGTGGTGGGCGAGCGGCCGTGCGCGGTCGTCAGGTCCTCGGTGGCGCCGGTGACCTGCACCCAGAGCTCGTGCAGTCGCCGCGGCACGTGGACGGTCCGCACGTTGTCCCGGAAGTACCGCTTGATCTCGCCGACGACGGTGGGCATCGCAAAGGTCGGAAACTGGACGCCGCGTTCGGGGTCGAACCGGTCGATGGCGTTGATCAGCCCGATGGTGCCGACCTGGACGACGTCCTCCATGGGTTCGTTACGGCTCCGGAAGCGCGCCGCGGCGTACCGCACGAGGGGGAGGTTGGCCTCGATCAGTGCGGCCCGCACTCTGGCGTGCTCCGCACTTCCCGGTTCCAGCTCCTTGAGCTGGCCGAAGAGGACCTGGGTGAGCGCCCTGGTGTCCGCGCCCCGGGTCCTGGCGGGCGTCGTGCCGTCGGGCGTCTCGGTCTGGACGGTCTCGGCCGCCGGGGCGGCCCGGGTTGCCGGGGCGGACTGATCGGACTGATCGGACTGGGCTGTTTGGGCGGTTTGGGCATCGTCCTTCTGGACGATCTGGGGAGGCACTTGAGGCGCTGTACTGGCCGGCACGATGAGGCCACCCCTTTGCGGTCAACTTCGGTCAACTCATCCGTCAAAAGCGGTCATAGCATCACAAGACATGTCCACTGTGTGCAAGCACCGCGCACTGTCGTGTTGAGGGCGTATCGGTTTAAACACATGGAAAAGCCCCTCACCGAAATGGCGAGGGGCTCGTGGGTTCCGGGACCGCAGAGGTCAGAAGGGGTAGTCGGCAATCACCCAGGTGGCGAAAGCCTTCCACTGTCCAGCGGCGGCCTGATGGGCCGGGTGTGCGACGTAGCGCCCCAGGGCGTCCTCGTCGGCGACCGCGGAGTTGATGGCGAAGTCGTACGCGATCGGCCGGTCGGTGATGTTCCAGGCGCACTCCCAGAACTCCAGCTCCGGGATCTGCCCTCCGAGCTCCTGGAACGCCTTCGCCCCGGCGACAACACGCGGATCGTCACGCTTCACGCCGTCGTTCAGCTTGAACAGGACCAGATGACGGATCATGGGGTACTCCTACTTCACGAGCTCGGTCATGAAATCGCCGACGCCCTGTGCGGCACTCGCAATGCCCTCGAACCCTACCCCGACAAGATCCGCGGCCCGTTTGGGGGAGTGGATGATCGTGTACAGCACGAAGACGACAATCATGTAGAGCGCGATCTTCTTCGCTTGCATCATCAGCCCCTGCCTCCCCCTCGATCACCAGTGCAGTCGCGCGATTCTATCCGCACGAATGGCCGTATCCGAGGGGGGTTTCGATGGGGGTTCAGATCACACTCCGACCTGATGCCTCGGTGTGTGTGACCCGACCGAAGGATGGCGCTACCGGCGGCCGCGCCCACGCGCGCACGGACCACCCCGAGCGTCAGGGCGCCGACTGCCCGCAATCAGGTGATCGATGCCGCGGCGCCGAACCCACCGGGCTGTCGGACCATCACCTCCAGCGGGCGGCCGCTGCCGGTGAGCGCTGATTCGGGACGGACCTGCTCGATCCTGATCCTTCGCTGGTCGAGTGGCATTTTGAAGTCCTCGTACCGGTAGGCGTCGTCGAAGCCGATCCGGCGTGTGTCGATCCCCCGGCTGCGGCGAGGACCGGTGGGGCCTGTTCTCATCGGGGGAGCGGTCGCGCACCCATGTGGCCGGCGCGCGGAACCGTGACTGGAGTGATGGGTCCCGGGCGACTCTTCCGAGGACGCTTGGTTGTCAGGATGGGGCCGCGTCATCGCTCTTGGACGAGGGCGGGGAGGCCAGCGTGGCCAGGTAGTCGTCAAGGAGCTCGGTTTGGCGGTGGGGCGGGAATGCCAGGGGGTCGAACAGGGCCTGTACTACCAGGCCGAGCACGAAGGACTGGGCGCCGGCCGCGATGCGCGCCGGGTCTCCGGCAGGCAGTTCGCCGAGCTGTTGGGCCGCAGCGACCAGGTCGCGCAGCTTGTCGCGGCTTCGCGCGTACTTGCGGCCGTAGTCGCCGCTCAACTCGGGGTCAGCGAGCGCGGTGTCCCAGGAGGACACCCAGATCCGGTTGCTGTCGGTGGCCTCGTCGGTCAGCGGCAGGATGTTCAGCAGCGCGGTCCTCAGGCCGGACAGCCCTTGCCCGGCGGCGAGCCGGGGACGAGAGGCGGTTCGCAGTTCGAGCAGGTCGAGAGCGTGCGCAACCAGGTCGCGTTTGGTGGGGAAGTAGTGGGTGAGCAGGCCGGTGGTCGCGCCGAGTTCGGCGGCGACGGCGCGCATGGTCAGTCCGCCGAAGCCGTGCGCGGCCAATACCCGCCAGACCGCCTCGGAGACGTCGCGCCGACGGGCCTCGTGGTCTCCCTTGATACGTGGCATGCTGCTACGGTACATAGCCATAACGATTGTTGTGTGAATGGGGTCATCATGTTCTGCCTCTCTCTGCGGGACTCTGCCCGCCTTCGTCCGCTCGAGATATGGCATGCCGAGGAGTTCGCCGCCCACCTGGACCGGGCGCGCGAGCACATCCGGCCGTGGGTCGGGGCGGGGTTCGTCACTGACGACGTCGACGGGGCGCGGGCCACACTGCGCCGGTACGCAGAGCGCCAGGCCGCAGACGGCGGCCGCCTCTATGGCATCTGGCTTGACGGAGCGCTGGTCGGCGGCGTGATGTTCGTGGACTTCGACACCGCCTTGGGTTCATGCGAGATCGGTTGCTGGGTGGAGCCGGCCGCCGAGGGCCGCGGCCTGGTCACGGAGGCGTGTCGCGCTTTGCTGGAGTGGGCGTTCACCTCCCGGGGGATGCATCGCGCCGAGTGGCACTGCCGAGCCGACAACGAGCGCAGCTCCGCGGTGGCCAAGCGGCTCGGCATGGCACTTGAGGGCGTGCGGCGCGAGCACTGGCCCTACGGCGGCGCCCGTTACGACAAGCAGATCTGGGCGATCCTCGCCCCCGAATGGCGGACCCACCGCCAGTGACGGGAAGCCCCGCCACGCGGCCACGGCGGCGGCCACTGAGCATCGCCGATCCAAGCTCGGCGTCGCCTTCACCCCCGCTTCGTCACCAGGACCTGGCCGGGGCCGGCTTCGGCCAGGCAGTCTGAGAGCCTGTCGGGTGACCTCTGATCGGGCGGCCACGGCGTGGCACGCACGCTTCCGGTGTTGCCGAAATGCCCTAGTAGCTCCTTCCCCAAGCTCTCAGCTTCGTTCGAGCAGGGGAGACCCCATCCGAGGGCATCCCGGCGCCTTGGAATCGCACGCACCACGCCGCGTCCGCTCTCCGATCGAAGGTCACCCGACAGGCTCTGAGCCGGCCGCGGGCGAGTCGGCATCATGGGGACCGTGCCGCGGCTGCGGCCATGGATGACGTTCCGTCACTGGGGGTTGTCGGTTCGGGCTTCTATCGCGCGCAGTACGGCTACCATGTCCGACTCGCTGTGCCCGAGTACCGCCGTCTCGCCGTACAGGGTGTGGCACACGTCGAGCAGGGGGTGAGGCCAGGCCGGCTGCTCTGGCCTCCTCGGCGATCAGGCGGTTGTTCTTGAGTACGTCCAGGATCGCGGCCTGGGCAGTGAAATCGCGGGCCAGCAGCTTGGAGGCCTTCGTTCGGGAAATACTGCTGGCCATCGGCCCCGCCTCGAGCACCTCCACTATGCCGCGAAACGCGTCGCCCGCTTCGTCGCCGCGATGGACGAACCGTCACCGAGTGGACTGTTCAGCGCGATGGTCCGCCAGTGGGCCGACGAACTGGAGGCCACCGGATCCCTGGCGGGCTGCCCGGTCGCCGCCGCCACGGTGGACTGTGCCGACACCGTCGAGTCCACCAGGGCCGCTGCGGCCGATGCGTTCGCTTGCTGGAGGCGGCCGGTGGCACAAGCGCTGACCGGAATGAGCGTGCCGAAGCCACGTGCCGAGGCACTGGCTACCTTGATGATCAGTGCTCTGGAGGGAGCCATCCTGATCGCCCGGGCCGAGCGCAACGCGCACGCCCTGGCGACGGTGGCACAAGAGCTCGCCCCGCTGCTGGACGGAGCCGTGGGCCGAACCGACGCGCCCTGACTGTCCCCGTCGGCGCCGAAGCCCATTCGCGCACCGGTCATTTCGACCGTGCGAGGGAGTACAGGACGGGCGAGAACGGGCGGCGCCCGGCAGGACTCCTCCAACCGGCCGGGGTCCGCTCCACGTTCATCTGCCCTCATGCCGGCAGGAGAGGTTTCGCCGGCGTTTCGTCCTCGGAGTTCTCGTGGCTCCACGCGCCGCGCATGCCCCCTCGCTCCGAACGGCGGTGAAGGTCACGCCTCCATCCACCCGCTTGCGGGCTTTGGGCGGACATCCGTGTGGACGCGAGAGGAACAAAAAACCGCCTCTGACCTGTTTGTGCAGGTCAGAGGCGGTTTCTTATGGCGGTAGCGGAGGGATTTGAACCCTCGGTGAGTTTCCCCACACTCGCTTTCGAGGCGAGCTCCTTCGGCCGCTCGGACACGCTACCGAGAGAGAGCTTAGACCATTCAGGCCGTGGGTTGAAATCCGATTCTCCCGCGTGCGCGGAAGCCGGGGCGGAGGCTGGGCGCGCCGCCGGGTCAGCGGTCGCGGAAGAAGGCCGTCAACTGGGCGGAACAGGCATCCTCCAGAACTCCGTGGATCACTTCGGGGCGATGGTTGAGCCGCCGGTCCCGTACGAGGTCCCAGAGCGAACCGGCCGCGCCCGCCTTCTCGTCCCGTGCCCCGTAGACGACCCGGGCCACCCGGGACTGCACGAGTGCGCCCGCGCACATGGTGCACGGCTCCAGGGTGACCACCAGCGTGCAGCCGGTCAGCCGCCATGCGCCGAGCGCCTCGGCGGCCCGGCGGACGGCAAGGATCTCGGCGTGCGCGGTCGGGTCGCCGGTCGCCTCGCGTTCGTTGTGTCCCGTGGCGAGCAGGGTGCCGTCCGGGCCGAGGACGACGGCGCCGACCGGCACATCACCGGCCTGCGCCGCGTGTGCGGCCTCGTCCAGGGCGCGGCGCATGGCCGCCCGCCATGGGTCCCGTACGGGATCGTCCGTCGTGTCGTGGGGTTCTTGCGGTCCGTGCGGGCCCAGTGGTGCGGTCACCCGCGGACCCTAACGGACGGTCTCCAGGACCTCGGCCGCGCCCAGCGCGTCCGCGATCTCCACCAGGGCGTCCGTGCGCAGCATCAGCAGATCCTTCTCGGGAAGTCCGAGATCGGACAGGATCCCGGTGTCTCCGAGCGGACCCGTCGGTACGGCGTCGGCGTCGAGTCCGTCGTCGTCGTTGTCGTCGTGGTCGGTCTGATTGTCGGTGGCGTGATCCGGCTCGCCGTCCTCCGTACCGTCGAGGCCGACGAGCTCTTCGAGGGCGGCAATCGAGTCCTCGGCCTCGGGTTCGCGGCCGAGCAGTTCATCGGTGAGCAGGATCTCCCCGTAGGAGGAGCGGGCGGCGGCGGACGCGTCCGAGATGTAGATACGGGGGTCCTCCTCACCGTCCACCCGGATGACGCCGAACCAGGCGTCCTCCTGTTCGATGAAGACGAGCACCGTGTCCTCGTCCACCGAGGCCTCACGGGCCAGATCTGTCAGATCGGACAGGGTCTCCACATCGTCGAGCTCCGTGTCGCTCGCTTCCCACCCGTCTTCGGTGCGCGCGAGCAGTGCGGCGAAGTACACCGTGACTCTCCCACTGGTCATAGGGGCGTCGGTCCGGCGGGAGGGCATCCGGTGATCCGGCTGTCCTGCGTCCCGCCCATCGGAATCGTGGCAGAAACCTAGCGTTCGCGAGAGTAGTTCGACCGTTGCGTCGTGGATCAGTTGTCGCGGGCACTGCTCCGAAGGGGCGGTCCGGCTGCTCGGAGCGCTACCAGCGGAAGGTCCGCATCCGCATGGCTTGGCGCATTCGGGCGGCCCGGGCGCGGCGCGGCTGGACCCGGTCGCGCAGCGCCTTCGCCTCATGAAGCTCGCGGAGGAAGTGGGCGCGCCGTCTGCGGCGCTCCGCTTCGGTCTCGGTCTCCGGCGCGTCCTGCGCGTCACGCGGGGCCGGCTGGTCCCGCTTCTGCTGCTTCCCGTCCGCCATCCGCGCATCACCCCAAGCCTGGGTCCGTATGCCCCCACCTTCCCTCCGAACGTGTGGTTGATGCCAGCGCACGCGTGCGGGGGAGCCCGGTTACTGTTGAACCCATGCGGATCCACGTCGTCGACCACCCGCTGGTCGCGCACAAACTCACCACCCTGCGCGACAAGCGCACCGACTCCCCGACCTTCCGGCGGCTCGCCGACGAGCTGGTCACCCTGCTCGCGTACGAGGCCACCCGGGACGTGCGCACCGAGCAGGTCGACATCGAGACCCCGGTCACACCGACGACCGGGGTCAAGCTGTCGCACCCACGGCCCCTGGTCGTGCCGATCCTGCGAGCCGGTCTCGGCATGCTCGACGGCATGGTGCGGCTGCTGCCGACCGCCGAGGTGGGCTTCCTGGGCATGATCCGCGACGAGGAGACGCTCCAGGCGTCCACGTACGCGACGCGCATGCCGGAGGACCTCTCGGGCCGACAGGTCTACGTCCTGGACCCGATGCTGGCCACCGGCGGCACGCTGGTCGCCGCGATTCAGGAGCTGATCAAGCGGGGTGCGGACGATGTCACCGCTGTCGTGCTGCTCGCGGCGCCCGAGGGTGTCGAGGTGATGGAGCGCGAGCTGGCGGGTACGCCGGTGACCGTGGTCACCGCCTCGGTCGACGAGCGGCTGAACGAGAACGGTTACATCGTGCCGGGGCTCGGCGACGCGGGCGACCGGATGTACGGAACCGCCGGCTGAGTCCCGGTTCCGGCCAGGGCTTTCGGCCCGTGCGCCCTGAGGTCCTGTCGTCGAGCCGGTGTCTGTTGCGCGACGTGACGACGGGACAGCCCTCAGCGGCAGGAGGAGGGCGCCGGGGCCGGCTTGTTGAGGGCGGCGAGGGCCGCGGCGGCTTCCTGCGGTGTGTTCAGCTTCTTGAACGCCGTACCGAGGATCAGATCGACGTCCGCCGTCCTGCGTGCGTCGGTCTTCGGCGTGGCGCCCGTCAGCTGCGTACCGAGGACCGGGAACGTGCCGTTCGTGGCCGTCGGCGCCCCCAGCAGTACCCCGAGCCCGGGGACCTTCTTGTCGTACGCGGCCGAGGCATTGCCCACCTTGCCGATGCGGAAGCCGCGCTTCTTCAGCTCGTCGGCGGCGGCCTTCGCCAGCCCGCCGCGCGGCGTCGCGTTGTAGACATTGACGGTGATCTTCGCCGGTGCCGGCAGTGCCCCGGCGGACGTGGACGGCTTGGGTGTGGGGCAGTCGGCCCCGTGGCCCGCGGCGCTGGCCTGCTTGTCGCCGCCCGTGAAGACGTCGATGAGCTGCAGCGTGCCCCAACCGGCCAGCCCTAGGGCCACCACGGAGGCAATGGACGCGAGGACCAGTGTGCGGCGGTGCTGGGGGCGGCGCATACGCGGGTACTTGTCGCCCGTGATGCGGTACTTTCCACCCATGCCGGGGGGAGTGAGCATGCTCATGGGGGCAGCGTAGTGCGACCCGGTGAAGATGCGTACTAAATGATCAACGGATGGCACCCGTCCGGGTATGAATGCACCCGAAAGCACCCGGCGCGGCGAAGTGCGCGGACCGTCGGCTCACCGAGCTGCTGGACTGTCAGCCGAGTTCGAGGACACGGGCGTGCAGCACCTGGCGCTGCTGGAGCGCCGCGCGGACCGCGCGGTGCAGCCCGTCCTCCAGATAGAGGTCACCCTGCCACTTCACGACGTGGGCGAACAGGTCGCCGTAGAACGTCGAGTCCTCGGCGAGGAGGGTTTCGAGGTCCAGCTGACCCTTGGTCGTCACCAGCTGGTCGAGGCGGACCGGGCGCGGCGCGACATCCGCCCACTGTCGGGTGCTTTCCCGGCCGTGGTCGGGATATGGCCGCCCATTTCCGATGCGCTTGAAGATCACACGGAAAGCCTACCGGTCAAGAGCCTCCGGGCGCAGCCATGCAGCGGTACTGCGATGCTGGCCAAAACGTCATGAATGCAGGCATTTCGGAACAGGGGTCGCGATGAGTGACAGCGACAGCGCGGGCGGGGGTGCCGAGGCGGGCACGGGAGCAGGCGCCGGCGAGGGCGTCGGCGTACTGCCGTAGCAGGCCCGGGAGATCGCCGACGGGTACGCCGTCGGCGCGGCCGCGCTCGATCCGGGTGCGCTGCTCTGGGGCGGTGCATGCCTGCCCGGTGCGCAGATCCGGATCCCGCTGGGGATGCTCAACCGTCACGGACTCGTCGCGGGCGCCACCGGCACGCCGAGAGGAGAGCGGGGACCGCAGTCGGCTCCCCGCTCCCTCCCGGACGCCAGTGCCCCTCCCGGCTGGCTCTGCCCCGTCGCACCGTGCGGCACGCCCGCTCGCCGCGTTGGCCAAGAGCCCTGGTCGCCGTGGTCGCCACGGCGGCCACGGCATGGCTGACCTTGCGGCAGATAACCAGTCAGGTACGTGAGTCCGACCGTGCGGGGCGGCAGGAGGTGTCCCGGATCACCGGAGAGCTCCATGCGTACGGGTTCGGGCACGGCACCTGGGAAGGTGTCGCGCCGACGGTGGGTGAGCTGGAGAGGGAGACCGGGCAACGCATCCGGGTCACCACGGAGTCCGACGTACTGCTGGCCGATTCCGACGCCCTCGCGGGCCGCGAGCCCCGCGCGGTGAGCAGTCGGCCCCCGGTCCTGGTCGACCCGCGCCCCGAACTGCGCTTGCCCAAGGGAAAGGTGCCGCTGGCCTCGGTCAAACTCACCGTGGCCGCGATCGGTGAGTACCGTGCCGTGGCGACCTACCAGGCCTGTCTGACCCGGGCGGGCGTCAAGGTGACGGCCCGGCCGAACAGCATCGGCATCCCCCGGATCACCAGTACGGACCGTCGGTCACCCCCGTGCAAGGAGCCGACAGCCGATGTGGATCCGCACGCCGCCCAGGATCACGACGCCGCCTCCGGATGCCTGTCCGAGGAGCTTCTCGCCGCGTGTCTGCAGCGCGTCTTCGACGAGCGGACCCTCTCCGTCGCGCCGTCGCGCCTTCAGGTCCGCCTCGGCGTACGGGGCGAGTCGCCGCCCACCTTGGCCGCCGCGCCGACGGTAATCGTCGCGGTGGGCGTCAGCCTTGCCGTCATCCTCGGCGGGCTGCTCCTGAGCAGGGCCGTGCTGCGCCCGATACGTGCCCTGACCCTGGCCGCCCGGGGGCTGGGGGAAGGAGACCTGGAGCGACGGGTTCCGGTCTCCGGCCGGGATGAGATCGCCGAACTCGGGCGTGCCTTCAACAGGATGGCCGACTCCGTCCAGGCCGGCGAGGAGCGTCAGCGCCGCCTCACCGGCGACATCGCCCACGAACTGCGTACCCCACTGGCCAACCTGCGCGGCTATCTGGAAGCGCTGCAGGACGGGTTTGTCGAGCCGACCCCCGAACTGCTCGACTCCCTCCACGAAGAGGCGATGCTGCAGCAGCGGATCGTGGACGATCTGCAGGACCTGGCGCTCGCCGAGGCCGGTGCGCTCACCTACCACCACGCTGTTGTCGATCTGCGCGACGTCCTGGAAACCTGTCGTACGGCCCATCGGGCCCAGGCCGAAACAGCCGGCGTGGTCCTGGAGGTGGAGGCGCCGCAGCAGGTGTTCGTGGACGCCGACACGGACCGGCTGCGTCAGGTCGTCGGCAATCTCGTCGGCAACGCGCTACGGGCCACGGCACCGGGCGGCACCGTGACGCTGGCTCTGGTCCGGCACGGCGACTCGGCGGTCCTTCAGGTGCGGGACACCGGCAAGGGGATACCGGCCGAGCATCTGCCCCATCTCTTCGACCGATTCTGGCGGGCGGATGCGGCCCGGGGCCGCGCCACCGGCGGCAGTGGCCTGGGGCTCTCCATCGCCCGGCAGATCGTGACCGATCACCGGGGGACGATCGACGTGGAGAGCACGGTGGGTGTCGGGACGACCTTCACCGTCGTGCTCTCCACGGCTCCGGCAGACGCGCACTGACCTGGCTGGCCCGGGGCGCTGCGGTCGGGGTCAGGAACCCGCGAGCGCCTGGGTGGGCGCCAGGCGCCCGGCCCGCACCGCCGGGTACAGCCCGGCGATCGCCCCGATCAGCAGCGTGACGGCGATGCCGGCTGCCGCCGCCCACACCGGTACCTCGGTCGGCCATTGACGTACGTATGCGTACCCGGCGGTGAACTCGACGACGGGGGTGCCGAGCATGCCGGGAGACGAGGTCACTTGGGGATCCTCACCTTCATGCCTTCGTGGACCCGGGGGCCGCTCACCTCGACCTTGCCTCCCGCGTACAGACCGGTCTTCACGGGCACAAAGCGGCTGGATCCGCTGTCTCCGCCACCGCCGTCCTCGCTTCCTCCGGCACGTTCCAGGCCATAGCCGCCCTCGGCCAGAGCCACCAGGGCAGCGACCGGAACGGTCAGCACCCCCTTGCGCTCCTTGACCACGTGGCGGACCGTGACCGGGCCGCTCTCCAGGTTGCCCAGCGCGTTCTGGTCATCGAAGGTGATCACCACGGACACGGTGGCCGCCTTGCCCGCCGCGCCGTCGCCACCACCGTCCGCGCCGCCCCCTCCCGCGGCGTCCCCGCCGCCCGAGGCGCCGGACGACGACGCGTCCTTGCCCACGCTCGCGATCTCGCCCTCGACCGAACGCCCGTCCGGAAGGTCCACCGCGACCTCGCTGCCCCGCTGAGCCCAATTCGTGTCCGTGGCAGGCACGTTCACAGTGACCATGCGCGACGTGGTGGTGTACGTGAGCGGGTTGCCGGAAGCTTCAGCTCCGACCAGCGCACTGGTGCCCGCGATCCGGACAGCGCCGGGCGCATAGACGATGTCGCCGACATCGACCTTGCCCGTCTGGGGCAGGCCGAGGTCCTTCTGCCAGCGTTTGACCGCGTTGGCCGTCAGCGTGGTGTACGACTCGTCCACGGTGAAGCCCGAGTAGCCGAGGGCGCTGAGGTTGCTCTCGAACTGCTTGACGTCCATGCCGTGCAGTGGTGTCGGCTGCCGCGGTGTCCCGGCTGCTCGAGCCGTCCCGGCGCTGTCGGCGTTCGCGGCGCCGTCGCCCGTGGCACCGCTGTCGCTCCCGCTGCCCTGGCCGGACCCGGCGCCGTCGTCCTGACCGTCCTTGCCACCGTTCGCGCCGCCTTCGGGCTCTGCCTCAGTCACTCCCAAGTCGCGGTACATGGGCAGACTTCCGTAGAGCAGGACCACCGGGCGGTCGTTGACCCGCAGTACTTTCTCCCCGCGCCGCACCGTCCTGCCGGTCGCCGGGAGCCAGGTCACCGTTCCCTCCGCCTTGATCTGGAACGGAACCTCCGGGCCATGGCCGAGCCGGCCATCGACCTCGCTCTGATCGGTCAGCGTGTCCCGGGTCACCTGCACCGCTTCGCTGCTTCTGCCCGGCACGGAGCCCTTGTCGTCCGTACCGCCTCCGCCGAGCCCCAGGGCCCCGGCCGTGCTGACCGCGGCGACCAGAATGAAACCGGCCGTGAGGAGGAGCGGGCCACGCCTGGGCCTCCCCGTTCTCCTGCCGTCGGCACGGCCGTCCGCCCCGTCTTCACCTTCTGCGCGCCCCTGGCCCGCATCCCTCATGACGTCCACGGTTGCTCGTCCCGTCAGCCCTGGGGCGTGGGCGCGTCGGACGGGATGCCGATGATCGGGCCGCAGGTGCGGGTGGCCCGTTTGGCACCCGCCGATGTCGAATCCCAGGTGATGTCAAGCATGCGGCCGTCCGCACCGGTGTCGGGAAAGTCGGGGGCGCCATGCTCCTGCATGCACTTTGCGTACTGCTGGTTCTTCCGGATCTCTTCCTTGGTGAGCTCGGGCTGCTGCGCCTTCTCGACGCTCTCCGGGACGGGCACCAAGAGGTTCGAGCACTTCTCCTGTGCCTTGAGGGCCTTCGGGTCGCGCTTCCACTTGGACGCGTCGCCGAGGTCGACGTTGCCCTTGGTATCAGGGTCAGGAGCGTCGAACCCCTCGCCACGCAGGCACCCGACCCACTTGCGCTGCGCCTCGACGTAGTCGGCCAACTCGCTCGAAGCGCTGGTGGACGCCTTGTCGCCGGTCTTGTCCCCTCCCGCGGACGCGACCCCGTCCCCCTCGTTCCCGCCGCCTCCGCAGCCGGTGACCACCAACGCCACCACCGACGCCACCCCGGCCAGCACCAGCCGGCCCCCGAACCGCCGACACGAACTAGTCCTCATGGGTTCCTCACACTTGGGTCGCCGTCCGGCCCCCGTTGTGGCCGGACGGGAAGGAATGTAGGACCGCTCCTATGAAGGACCTATGAAGAAGCCATCAAGAACTCTTCCCGTGGGCTGCATCGTGGCGGGATGCGGCAGCGTCGCCGGTCGTCATGCTCACCTCGGGTGTCGATGGCATGGTGAAGCTCCAAGGGGAGTTTCCCGTGCGGAGACGGCGCGATCACCCGACGGAGCCGGGCGGGGTGACCGGGGCGGCCGCTCCGGGGTGTCGGCGGCCGCGCCCTCGGCCGGTCTTCCCAAGGGCTTTGGCCCGCGCGCCGGTTCCCCGTCGAGGGGGCCGTCCGGGCCGCCGGTCCGTTGCGGTCCGGCCTGCGATGATCATTACGCTGGTGCATGGCTCGGGCCCGAGCCAGGGAGAGCCTGTCCGGGCGGCTGCGAGATGACTGAACGAAACTGAGGGTGGTCTGCGAGTGCTGGTGGCGGATCGATACCGGTTGGAAGCAGAGATCGGCCGTGGCGGGATGGGTGAGGTCTGGCGGGCTGCGGACGACGTGCTGGGCCGCCCGGTGGCGGTGAAGCTGATGCTTGACGGCGGTGCCGACGAGCAGGCGACCGCACGCTTTCGCCTGGAGGCGCAGACAGCCGCAAAGCTCAACCATCCGAACGTCGTTACGGTGTTCGACTTCGGATTCTGGAACAACCGTTTGTACCTCGTCATGGAACTGGTCGACGGGGAGAGCCTGGCCCAGGTTCTGGCGGCAACCGGAACGTTGAGTCCGCAACGGGTCGCCGACGTCGCCGGTCAGATAGCGGCCGGCCTGGCCGCGGCCCACCGGCAGGGTGTGATCCACCGCGACATCAAACCCGGCAACCTGATGCAGGATGCCGATGGGACGGTCAAGATCGGTGATTTCGGGATCGCCCGGTTCGTCGACGAGGCATCGACCGCCCTCACCGGCGCCGGTCAGATCGTGGGCACCAGCCTCTACCTCGCCCCCGAGCGAGCGCTCGGCCGGCCTGCCGGGCCCGCCTCCGACGTCTATGCTCTCGGCTGCGTCCTCTATCAACTGCTGGTGGGTGAACCCCCTTTCCAGGCGGGCAACGCGGCGGCCCTGCTCCACCTGCACGTCACCGCTCCGCCGACGCCTCCGTCGCTGCGACGCCCGGAGCTGCCCGGCGCGTTCGAGGAGCAACTGCTCCGGATGCTGGCCAAGCAGCCTGAGGACCGCCCCAGCGCACAGGATGTCGCCGACTGGTTCACCAGTCCGGCCTGGCGCGAGGGCGCGTACCGGATGCCAACTTCCCGTGAGGCGGGTACGGCCACGGAGTACGCGCTGCCCCGCACCACGCATCAGCCGATCACCGCGGATCGACGACACCGAGCCCCGCAGGGGCAGCGGCCCGCGGCGCTTCAGGCCCGATCGACGCCCGCACGCGCTCGGGCGCTTATGCGGCAGCACCGGAGGCTGACTGTCGCGATCGCCGGGCTTGGTGTCTTCGTTGCCTCCACACTCCTCGGCATGGGGCTGTTCTCCCCGGACGGGGGAGAGCCCCAACTCCCAGGCGCCACGCCTTCCCCGTCAGCGGACACTTCCACCACCGACCCTGTCCCGGCGTCCCGCGAGTTCACCCCGTCCGCGTCCCCGGCCGACACCCTGGGCGACGAGCAGGAGAAGGGGGACGAGCAGGAGGAGGGGCACGGGAAGCAGAAGCAAGGTCACGGGGAGGGCCATCACTAAGGGTTGTCGACTGTCGCGCCCGCATCAGCAGGTATACGAGCGGGGCCGGACGCCGCGGAACCGTGATGTCCGGCCCCGCTGCCGGGGCGGGTCCGGCGGCCTTCGACAGCCGGCCCTCAGACCGGAGCTGGTGCCTCCACCCAGGCCGGGAAGCAGCCTGATAGGCCGTCAGCATGAGACGGGCGCGCCCGGGGTGCAGGCCACCCCGTTCGCCACACGTTCCGTGCGCCGCCTTGCCGGTTGCTTCACCTTCCTCGCTCAACCCACCGCACTTTCCAGCCCGCGCGTGCCACTACTCCGCCGGCACTCGCGAACGGCGCCCCTCCATGCACCCCCGCATCCTCGCCGTCTTCAACGAGGCCACCGGCCCCCTCCGGGCCCGCGGGCGGCACTTCTGGAGCTAGTCCCTCCCGGCAAGTTTTGCCCCGTCGCGCCGTCCAGCACGCCCGCTCGCCGCGTTGGCCACAAGCCCTGGCGGCTCCTTCCCCAAGCTCTCAGCTTCGTTCGAGCAGGGGAGACCCCATCCAAGGACGTCCGGCCGCCTTGCGATCGCACGCACTGGACGACGCTCCTCACGGGGCAAACATTGCCGGTCACGGCACTAGTCAGGGCCGCCATGGCAGTGCCGACTACTTGCTCAAACAGTCGACCCCGCAGGGCCGGCCGCCCCCGGCTTCACCTGCGGTGCAGTGAATTGAGCCGCGTTCCACGCGAACTCACTGGTACATCACGCGCTACGGACCTCACGGCATAGATCGTTTAGGCTCTGGGCAGTCTCCGGGCGTACTTGAGTCGTCAACTACCGACTCAAAAGGTGCAGTTCAAGTCAGTGGGCGTCATTCCGGTCGCCCTTTCGCAGGGGCGGGGGCCTGCGAACCGTCTCCAGAGAGGACGCCAATGCAGGACGTCAGGTTCGACCTCCCCTTCAAGACCCCAGTCAGTAAGCATCTGGAGTACGCCCGAGAGCGCCACCTGCGCTGGGTTTGGGAGATGGGGCTGGTGCTCAGCCAGGCCGGGTTCGAGGAGTATCAATCCTGGGACCTCCCCCAGGCGGCGGCGCGAACCTACCCTCACGCCTCGGCCGACGACATGGTCGTCCTGATGAACTGGTTCTCCCTGGCCTTCCTTTTCGACGACCAGTTCGACACCGGGAGTCCTGACCGCGCGGACCGTATAGCGGAAGTCGCGCGGGAGTTGATAGCCACGCCCCTGCGTCCCGCCGGCACGCCTCCCCGGGTGGTCTGCCCGATCACCATGGCTTGGGCCGAGGTCTGGGCCCACCTCTCGGACGGCATGTCCCTGACCTGGCGGACGCGATTCGCTGCCTCCTGGGGGAGGTTCCTCGTGGCGCACACCGAGGAGGTCGACCTGGCGGCCCGGGGCCTGGCGGGAACGCTCGGCCTGGAGGAGTACGCCGAGTTCCGCCGCCGTACGGTGGGCATCCACCACAGCATCGACGCGGGCGAGCGCAGCAGCGGCTTCGAGGTGCCGCCGCAGGTGCAGGCGCATCCGCTGATGGTCAGAATGCGGGACCTGGCCGCGGACACCATCGGGTTCATGAACGACATCCACAGCTGGGAGCGCGAAAAACGCCGGGGAGACGGCCACAACCTCATCGCCGTACTGCACCGGGTACGCGGCGGCACGTGGGAGGAGGCCGCCGCGGAGGCGTACCGGATGACCACGGCCTGCCTCGACGAGTACCTCGACCTCGAGGCGCAGGTCCCGGAGATGTGCGAGGAGCTCGGGCTCACCGCCGAGCAGCGGATCCAGGTGCGGATGGGCGTGGAGGCCATCCAGCACTGGATCAACGGCAACTACGAGTGGGCGCTGACCTCGGGCCGGTACGCGGCCGCGAAGGAGGGTCCGGCCGCCACTGCCGAGTTGGCGGGCAAGGGTTCGCTGGACGATCTGCTCGCCGTCTGACACACCGTGCCTGCCCGGCCGGATGGTCCGGCCGGGCAGGCACGATCAGGCGGGAACGATACGGGAGTGGTCAGACCCCGGCGGTCTGCGCGGTGAACTCGACCGGGAGGCGGTCCAGACGTGCCTCCCAGGTGGAGGCGGTCGAGGTGAGCTCGTCGGCCGGCACGGACAGGCGCAGTCCGGGAAGCCGGTGGAGCAGGACGTCGACGGCCGTCTCGATGATGGCCTGGCCGATGTTCTGCCCGGGGCACTCGTGCGGACCGCCGCTGAACGCGAGGTGCGACTGGTTGCCCTGGACGGAGACACCGGTGTCGGGCCGGATCTCCGGGTCGAGGTTGCCTGCGGTGAGCCCGAGCACCAGCAGGTCGCCCTCCTTGATGTGGGTACCGCCGAGTTCGAGGTCGGCGGTGGCGAAACGCCCCGGAAGGACGGCGAGCGGCGGGGTGTTCCACATCACCTCCTCGACGACCGCGGAGACGCTCAGCTGGCCGCTCACCAGCCCCGCGAGCCGGGAGGTGTCGGTGAGGATCAGCTGCAGCACCCGGGCCAGCAGATTGCTGGTGGTGGTGTGCGCGGTGATCAGCACCAGACGCAGATGGCTGAGGATCTCGCCCTCGTCGAGGTCGGCGTGGTGTCCGAGCAGTCCGGTGGTGAAGTCGGGCCCGGGCTCGACGCGCTTGCGCTCGGCGAGTTCCCCGAGGATCTGCATGATGCGGTCGTTGTGGGCGAGAGCGTCCGCACCACCCTTGATGACCTGGGCGCAGGAGACGGCGAGGTTGCGCCCCTCGGCCGCCGGGAGCCCGAACAATCGGGTCAGTACGAGCATCGGCAGGTATTCGGCGTAGTCGCCCACCAGGTCGGCGCTGCCCTCATCGGCGAACGCGTCGATCTGCTTGTTCGCGAAGTGGGTGATATGACGCCGGATGCCGCGCCCCGCGACGGTCTCCAGATTGTCGGTGACCGCCCTGCGCAGCCTGCGGTGCGGCTCGCCGTCCTGGGACACGCAGTCGGGGCGCCAGCCCAGCATCTGGATCAGCGGGGAGGTGGCCTCGACGCGTCCATCGTTCCAGTCTCGCCAGATGCGCGAGTCCCGGCCGAACTGGCGGGGGTTGTCGAGCACGCGCCGGCTCTCTCGGTAGCCGAGGACCAGCCAGGCCGGGATGTCGCCCTCAAGGAGTACCGGCGCCACGGCCCCGTGTTCCTTGCGCAGCCGTGCGTAGATGCCGCGCGGGTCGAGCGCCGCGTCCGGCCCGTACAGCCGGGTGAGGCCGTCGGCGCCGCCATGCGCGACGGGGCATCCACGGGGTGCGTCAGGGCCGCTCGAGGGCTGGTCGTTCATCGGAGCTCCAGAGCGACGGCCGAACGTTCCTTGAGGTGATGTATCAGCGCGACGAGGACGTCACGGCTGGATGCCCGGTCCCGGGCGTCGCAGGCCACGATCGGGGTGTGCGGGGATATGTCCAGGGCGTCGCGGATCTCCTCGATCGGGTAGTCCCGCGAGTCCGGGAAGACGTTCAGGGCGATGACGAAGGGGACGTCCTGCCGCTCCATCTCCTCGATGGCCCGGAAGCTGGATGCCAGGCGGCGGGTGTCCACCAGGACCACCGCCCCGAGCGCGCCCTTGAACAGACCGTTCCACAGGAACCAGAACCGCTCCTGGCCCGGCGTCCCGAACAGGTAGAGCACTAGTTCGTCGTTGATGCCGATCTTGCCGAAGTCCAGGCTGACGGTGGTCTGCGTCTTGTCCGCCACCCCGATCAAGTTGTCGACGCCCACGCTGGCCTGAGTCAGCGTCTCCTCGGTGGTCAGCGGCTTGATGTCGCTGACCGAGCGCACCATGGTGGTCTTTCCGGTGCCGAAACCTCCGGCGATCATCACCTTCACCGAGCGGGTGCCCCCGGCCGTCTGCCGGTCGGGATGGTCAAAGCCTTTGAAGTCCACTGAGTACCTCCTCAAGAAGCGCGAGGTCGGGCCCGCGGTCGGCGCCTGACGCCGGGATGGGATCACGGGCCTCGACGCGGCCTGCGTCCAGCAGATCGGCCAGGAGCACCGCGAGAATGTTGAAGGGCAATCCGAGGTGGGCACCCAGTTCGGCTACCGACAGCGGATCGCGGCAGCGCCGGATGATCTCCTCGTGCTCGTGCTGCATGCCCGGGACGGCTGCGGCACGGGAGACGATGAGGGTCGCCACGTCAAGGCTCGATGCCGAACCGCCCGGTCCGCTGCGACCACCCGTGACGACGTAGTAGCGCTCCAGACCGGACGGGTCCGTGGGCCGACGGGGACCACTCATCCAGAGTGCTCCTCCAGGCGCGGAGTGGTGCCGAGAAGCTCACCCATCCTGCGCGCCAGATCCCTCATCTGATGACCGAGAAGGCCCTGGTCGAGGCCTTCCTTGGCGAGCACTCCGAGGTACGTCTGCACGCCGGCCCGCACCACGAACAGGTGGCCGCCGTCGACCTCGATCATCGCGAGACGCAGCTGCCCGGCGTACTTGGGGAACTGCTCGGCCACGGGCTGGGCCAGTGCCTGCAGGCCCGCGACCACGGCGGCGAAGCGGTCCACGTCGTCGGGGTCGTCGGCCCCGAAGGAGGTGATGGCCTTGCCGTCGCTCGATGCCACAAGTGCGAAGCGGATCTCCGGAATACTCTCCTTCAGGTCGCGGAGCGCCCAGCTCACGTCGGATCCCTGTTGAGTCGTCATGGCCTACTCGTCGCTCTCTTCAGTGCGGTGCTTGAATTCGCGTTCGGCGGTCGTCTCGCCACCCGTGGCCGGGGCCCGGTCCGCGGTCGTCTCGTGCGGCGGGCCGCTCTCCCGTCCGGCGGTGGCAAAGGCGGTGAGGCCGGTGAAGGACGAGTCGGGCGGCACGGCGGCTACGGTGCGCTCGGCGGCCCTGGGCCGCGGTTCCGCGGTGTCGCTCCGCCTGCTGCGGCGCCGGGGCAGGCCACCGGCAGTGGTGTCCATCGCCTCGATGCTCTCCACGGGCACGGCCTGGACCGGCTCGGGGGTCTCCGCGGCCGTGGCGGCCGGGGCCGCGGCGGTGACGGCGGCGGGCAACGGGCTGAAGTACTTGTGCGGTACGACCACGACCACCGAGGTCCCGAGCCAGGGTGAGTCCGCGAAGGTGACGCGGATGCCGTAGCGGCGTGCCAGGGTGCCCACCACGCGCAGGCCCAGGTTCGCGTCCTCCGAGATACCGCCGAGGCCGGGGCCCTTCGAGGTGCCCGCGAGGGACTGCTCCGCCTCGCGCTTCCTCTCCTCGCTCAGGCCCTTGCCCGCGTCCTGGATCTCGATACCGACACCGTTGGGGACCTCCTTGCCGGAGACGACCACGGGCTCGGTGGGCGGCGAGTATCGCGCCGCGTTGTCCAGGAGGTGGGCGAAGATGAGCGTGAGGTGGTCCACCAGACCGCCGTCGAGGCCGAGTTCGGGCAGGTGACGGACCTGGACGCGGTCGAAGTCCTTGATGCGGCCGATGCCGCCGCGGACCACGCTGAGCAGTCGCTGCGGCTCCTGCCACTGGCGTCCGGGCCGGTCCGAACCGCCGAGCACGCCGATGCTGGCGGCGAGACAGTCGGCAGGGCCGATCTCCTTGTCCAGCTCCATGAGGCCCTGGGCCACCGCACGATGCCGCCCGTGTTCGCCCTGCATCTCGTGCAGCCGCCCACGCAGCTTGTTGGTGTACACGTGAAGTCGGCTACCGAGGGCGATCACGGCCTGCTCGGCCGAGGTGGAGCGGTCGAGCTCCTTCTCCACACCGATCAGCGCGGTCCTGAGCACCTTGCGCAGCCCGGCGCGCAGCTCCGGGCCGGCATCCGGCTCCTGGCCGACCTCCGACAGGATGTCGTCGATGGCCTCGCCGTCGCGCAGGCGGGTGAGCGCGTCGGGGAGGTACGAGTCACCAAGCCTGGCGACGACGGCCTGCTGGAGGGTGAGCTGCTCCTCCCAGGCCTTGCTCTGCTCGGTGGTCCGGGCTTCGTAGGCGTGTGACTGCTCCGCGAGCCGCGCCTCGAAGGTCTTGTGCAGCTCGTCCTGACGTGCGTTCAGGGCTGAGCGCTCGGCCGCGAACTGCCGCTCCAGGTCCGCCACATGCTGCTGCCACTGCTGCAATTGCTGGGAGTGCTCGGACTGAGCGTTGCTGACGTCGCCCCGGCTACGGCGCAGTTGGGACTGGGAGCGGACGAGGAGCCGTACACAGACGGCGCTGGCCGCAGTGGCCGCGACACCGGCGAACGTCGCGGGTATCTGGACCTGGCCGGCTATCGCGGCCGAGGCGGCCACGGTTCCAGCTCCCAAGGCCAGCGGCATCAGCCACCAGCTGTACCAGGCGACCGGTGCCCGCGCCGCCGGGGGCGGAGTAGTGGCGAGTCCCATCTGCATCCTTCGCACGATCGAACAGGGGGTGTGTGCAAGCGCCGTACGCGTCGAGCACGCAGAGTGAGGCGACCGAGTGTGTTCGTGTCAACTCGTAGCGCCGCAGGGGAGCCTATCGGGTTTGAGAGCGAAGTGATCAACCCTCCTCCGCATACCGGTGCACGTTCGATCACGCTCGACGGGAGCTGCTTCAGTTCGTCGTGAAGGCGACGGGTGTGGTCGCCCATCAGGGGCGGAAGGTCCCGGGAAAGCGGTGCAGTTGATCCCGTGAGCAGGCGAGAGTGATGTGCGGCAGGCGGTCCAGGACACGTTCGACGGCGGTCTTGCAGATGACGCGGGCCAGACCGGGAGCGGAGCCGCCGGAAGTGCCTTGCCAAGGGCATGGCGGACGGCACCCACTGGGGTCCGTCACCCGGAAGTGACGCCCCTGGACCTCACCCTTCCGTTGGCCGCACGACGGTCCGCGCGACGTCGCCTGACGGACGCCATGTACGTGGCCAGGGACACGGCCACGACGGTCAGGGTGATACCGAGCACGATCTCGTCGAGGGTCGCCACCTTGGTCACTGCGTAGGCTATGCCCGCGAGCACCGCTCCCGACGGGACCCACTACGTCAATACCTTGCCCAAGTCCTGACGGGACCGCCCGGCGTCGTGGCCCACCGTCCGCCGGCCCAGTCCAGGCCCGGGATGTGGAGGCTCACGTGCGCCGGCCCAGTTCAGGCCGGGATAGCGTTCTGACCTGGGACGGAGCCGGGCGTCGGACAGTTGATGAACGGCGCTGGACGGGGTGAATGAGACCGGAACTGAGACCGGAACGCCGGGTCATACCTTCTTGACGACGATCGACTCCGGAACCAGCTTCTCCAGGTCGTCCACGTCCGAGGTGAAGACGGTGACCTGCCCCTTCTGCCGGCGCGCGATGACGGCGAGCACCGCGTCAATCGCGTACTTGTGGCCATGCAGCTTGGCGTCTGCCAGCAGGCGGCGAGCCTGGCGTGCCTCGTCCTTCCCGATGTCGGCGACCTTGAGCCGGGAGAGCACCCAGTCCCAGCGCTGCTCGGTGGTTCTGCCGTCGTACGCCTCGACCAGCGTCATCGGAGACGTCACCACCTCGGCTTCACCCCGAGCCGCGAGGTCGAGCCAGGCGATCATCTTCCGGTCGCCGCGCACGGCCAGGGACAGGGCTTCGCAGTCGAGTACGAAGACGCGCAGTGGTCGCTGCCCGGGCTCACCGGCCCGCTTCTTCACGCAGCCTCTCCGGCGTCGTGCGTTCCGGCGGCGCGGCGGCGCTCGTGCTCGGCGTCGAGCTCCTCCAATTCCTCGAACGCTGCGGTGAGCTCTTCTTCGGCGAGGGGGCCGTGTTCCTCTTGCAGCCAGTCGGCCAGTTCCCGCAGCCGGTCCCGGTCGCGCTTGAAGCGCAGCGCCTCGGCGACGTACGCCGACAGGCCCCGCTCCGCCGCCTCCGCACGGATCTCGTCCAGGAGATCCTCGGGAATCGTCACCGTTACCTTCTTCGTCGCCATACAAGTGACCATACTCGTGGTATCGCACTGCTTACCAGTGTGTTCACGTGACCGCCAGATCGGTGATCAGGCGGTCGTGGCGGGGCGTGGGCTGCCGTGGAAGACCTGGCTGGTGTGCCAGGAGCGGTGGGCGGCGGCGATGGGCGGACGCGTGCGGGGCGACCGCCGCAGGCTTCGTATCGACTGGCAGCGCCACGTGAGCCCTGCTACACCAGAGAGACAGGGAGGTGTGGCATGCCTCGTGATCTGACCAAGGGGCTGACCGCGCTCCTTGCGGCAGTGGCAGTGCCACTCGCCGTCTGCGCGCTCCTGCTGCCCATCCGAGGCGCCCTGTCCCCCACCAACGTGACCCTGATCCTGATGTTGGTCGTCGCGGCGGTGGCCGCCCTCGGCTACCGTTGGGCCGCGGCCCTCACGGCCCTGTCCGCCGCCGTGTGGTTCGTCTTCTTCTTCACCACGCCGTACGAGAGCTTCACCCAAATGAGCAACCCGGACGAGGTCGTCACCGCCGGGCTGCTGCTCGTCGTCGGCCTTGCGGTCTCTCAGCTGGCTCGCCGCTACAGCCGCGAGCACGCCATCGCTACCACGCTGCAGCGCAGCCTGCTGCCCCGTGTGCTGCCGGACACCAGCGCCGTCCGGGCGGCGTGCCGGTACGTGCCCGCCGAGGGCGAGGTCGGCGGGGACTGGTTCGACGTGATCCCTCTCCCAGGGTTCCGCACCGCCCTGGTGGTCGGGGACGTGGTCGGCCGTGGCCTGCGCTCCGCAGTCACCATGGGGCGGCTGCGCACCGCTGTCCGCAATTTCTCCACCCTTGACCTGCCGCCCGACGAGCTGCTGGCCCGCCTTGACGACGTGGTTCATCAGATGGATGCGGAGGCGGGCGCCGACGAGGACGGGACCGCCGCGGCTACGTGCCTGTATGCGATCTACGACCCGGTCTCCTGTAACTGCGCGATGGCAAGAGCCGGTCACTTTCCGCCCGCCATCGTCTATCCGGACGGCCGCGTGGAGATTCTCGACCTGCCTGAAGGTCCCCCGCTCGGTATAGGCGGCCTGCGCTTTCAGTCCGACGAGCGGCAGCTGCCGGAGGATACGCAGCTCGTGCTCTACACCAACGGGCTCATCGAGAACCGGCACCGCGACATCGGGGCCGGCCTGAAGCTGCTGAGCAACGCGCTCTCCGGCGCGGGGACCGACCCGGAGGAGACGAGCGAGACGGTCCTGGAGGCGGTGCTACCCGCCCGTCCAGTCGATGACGTCGCTCTCCTGATCGCCCGCACCCGCGCGTTTCCGCGTGACCGTATCGCCGAATGGGACATCCCGGCCCTTCCCGCCGCGGTGTCCGCCCTGCGCGCCGAGGTGTTCGGGAAGCTGGCCGACTGGAACCTGGAGGAGACGGCATTCACTACCGAACTGATCCTCAGCGAACTGGTCACCAACGCCATCCGCTACGCGGCGCCCCCTGTCCACCTGCGCCTTCTGCTTGATACCAACCTGGTGGTGGAGGTCAGCGACGGCAGTAGCACCTCCCCGCACCTGCGCTACGCAACAGCCATGGATGAAGGCGGTCGCGGAATCTTCCTCGTCGCCCAGTTCGCCGAGCGGTGGGGTACCCGCTTCACCCCCACCGGGAAGATCGTCTGGGCCGAGCAGTCAGCCCCATCAGTTCCTGTCGCCCCCGTCCTGGCATCGGTTGCGTGACGCAGCGCCTACCGCCTGCGGATCTTGCGCTTCTTTGCCTTGGCTTCCTTTTCCCTGTGTTGCGCGACCCCGTAGGCCGACCAGGGACCTTGGTGCTTCGCGCAGCGAGAGGTGCCGATTACTCGTTTGGATCAGGCCGGACCGGGCCCGCCGTCGCGGCCCGGCTGCCGCGGCGCAGGCCGATGAGCTCGGCGACCGTGTCCAGCCAGCGTGCGGCGCGCGCCTCGTCATCCGGTGTGCCGGCGACCTGCGCGGCGGTCTCCAGCCAGTCCCGCAGGCATGCGGACGCGGCACCCGACGGCAGGGGCTCGGCCAGCCCGGCCGCGTACGCGAGGCCGCCGACGCGGACGATCTTCGCGACGTACGTCACCGAGCGCGGCAGCACACCGAGCCGGTCGAGGGTGACGGCGGCGGCGATCGCACCGTCGCCGAAGAGCGCGGTGCGGAAGGCGTCGCGGCTGAGGCCGTGGCGCAGCAGCGCCTCGATGTCGGTGGCGGCGAGCACCTCGTCGTCGGTGCGTGGGGAGCGGTCGTGGACCATCGTCGTTCCGTTCCGGTCCGGCTCAGCGGACGGTGATCGCATAGAGGTAGTAGGCGGCTTCCTGGTCCGAGTCCTTCGGGGCGCGCGTGGCCGTCGGGACCGGCTTCGACGCGGCCTCGTCGGCGCTGTGGCACCGGCCGTAGGGGCAGAACAGCAGCTTCACCGTCGCCTTCCCGGGCGAGAGCGCCGTGAAGTCGAAGAACTGGGTTCCGTCACTGTCGCCGGTGTCCTCGCGGTCGCCCCGGTACTTCAGGACGTCCGCGTCTTCGCGTGGGCTCGCCAGGTACCAGTTCTGGCCGAGCTCGGGGTTGGCCGGGACCTTCAGCGTGAACTTCTCGCCGTGGTCGACGGTGATGGTCCGGTCTTCGGTGCCGTACGCGGTGGGCCCGGAGCCGCGGCAGCCGGTGAGGACGAGGAGCAGGGCGGCCAGGGCGGGCGCCGTACGCAGGGCGGATCGCATGGACACCATCAGTTCTGCTCGATGTAGACGCGGCTGACATCGCCCTCATGGGCCTTGGAGTAGCGGTCGTCGGTGGCCGCGCTGAGGTCGCCGTTGATGAAGTCGTCCTCGCTCACCCACGTGGTGGTGCCCCAGGGGTTGTAGATCTGCAGCTTCCCGTCCTCCTGCCCGATGATCATCAGGCTGTGGCCGTGCATGTTGCCGTCCTCGTCCTTGCGGGAGATGTTGAAGGGGACCGGCTTGCCGTCGGCGACGGACTTCTCGATGTCGGGCAGGACGCCGCGCCGGTCGTCGGCGCTGTCCATCTCCTGCGTGTCGTACTTGTCGCCGGTGTGCGGGCCGAGCTCCTTGTCGGAGATCTCCTCCTGCCCGTCGGAGTCCATGCCGGCCGCGTGGCGGTCCCACCACCAGCCGTCGTACTCGCCGTCGCCCTCGTCGTTCATCCGGAACTGCTCGTCGTGCAGGCGCTTGCGGAAGTGGTCGGGGTCGTTGTCCTGGCCGTCGGGGCCTCCGGTGAGTTCGAGGGCGTAGACCGGGTCGACCAGGGCGCGCGCGGTGACCGTCGAGGACGGGACGCAGGTCTCGTCGTCCTGGGACCAGTGCTCGTCACCGAACTTCTGCTCCTCCTGCCCCGTGCCCGAGCCGGTGGTGACCGGCGCCAGGTGCTCCTGGAGCCACGTCGAGTCCTTGCCGTGGATCTTCCCGCCGAACTTCTCGACCTCGCCGACGTCGTAGCCCGAGGCGAGGGCCTTCACGAGGTACGCCTTCTCCTGCGGGCTCGACGCGTTCGCCAGGAGTCGTTCCATACGGGCCCGTTCGGCGGGCGAGAGGTTCTCCATGGCGCGGCCCGAGCGTTCGAGGTCGTTGGCGGTGAGGATCTCGTTCAGTTCAGCGTCGCCGCCGACGTTGCTGGTGTCGGCGAGGGCGAGGCGGTCGGCGGCGGTCAGTTCGTCGGTCTCCATCTGGCCTGCGCGGGCCTCGGCGGCGAACTTGTTGAGGTCGCGGGCCGCGACGCGGGCGGCGTCGTCGGCGTCGGCGGCCGCCGTGTGCAGGTCGTCGACGCCGTGGGAAGCCAGCGAGCGGGCCCGCAGACGGAGGTCCTCCTCGTCGTCGTCCTCGTGCCAGTCGTCGAAGAAGCCGTCCTTGCCGCCGAGCATGGTGCGGGCGTCGCGCAGCTTGCCGCGGCCGGTGCCGTCCTTGGTCTGCGCGGTCTCCAGCGCGTCGGACAACGCGATCAGTGCCTTGCCGCCGCCCTGGAACGCCTCGATCATCTGCTGGGCGTCGCGGGAGGCGGCGCCCACCACGTCGGAGGCGAGGACGCTCGTGTCGCCGACCCAGACCTGCGGAAGACCCGTGCGGGCGATCTTGTCGATCCGGTCGCTCACCGCGTCGGCCTCGTCGGTCTGGCCGGTGTAGCGCTTGCCCAGGGCCTCGATCACCTTCGGGTCGCCGACCGGTGCCGAGACGCCGAGGGCGTCCTCGATCGCGTCGATCAGGTCGTTCTTGCTGCCGGCCGAGGAGATGCGCCCGCGCAGGCCGTCGAGCTTCTGCCTGCGGTCGTTCGTGGATTCCGTCATGGACGCGTGCCCCGTCAGTAGGCGGTCAGCGCGGACGGGCGCTGGGCGTGGGCCGGCATCGTGCTGACGCCCGCGTCGGCTGCCGAGCCGACGGAGACGGCGTGGACTCCCGTACGGACGTCGATGTCGGAACCGCGGTACGCGTGGCTGGAGAGGCGGACCTTGTCCGCGAGTTCGTGCAGGGCCGCTTCGAGGACCTTGGTCTCGGCCTCCCAGGCGGCCGCGAACGCGTTGAACGCGGGCCCGGTGTCGGAGCCGCCGAGGGTGTCCTGCGTGTAGCACATCGTGCTGGCGACGGCCTTGCGGATCTTGCCCACGTCGTCGCCGGAACCGTCTAGTTCGCCGGCCTGGCCCGACATGCCCTTGTGCCCGACCTGGTAGCCCTCCGCAGAGGTCATGGCCCTTCCCCCGTTTCCCGCGCCCCGACACGCCTTCCGGACAGGGAAGTTGGGCCAGGTCACGACCGTCAGGAAGTTAGCAGAAGACTGCCATGGACACGCCCGGCACCACAGGTTCCCCACAGGGCTCCCGCGCATGTGCCACCCGGCGACGAGCGTCGCGCCCACCGCAAAAGCCGAAGGACCGCACCCTTATCCAGATATCCAGAAAGTGTCCCCCTGGGGTGCGGACCTCCGGCCGTATCGGTGCCATCGTCCAGGTGGTGCGCTCAGGCACCGTCAGCGAGGGACGTGGACCCCGGGCGTCAGCCCTGGCGCGCGTCCGTGACCTTCCCCGTGAGGAGGGGGCCCTCCAACCACTCGTCCTCCTTGAGGATGTACACCTGCATCCGCAGGGACTCCTCCGACTCGGTCAGCGCATCGGTGACCGTGGGCACGGACACTTCGGTGCTGGTCTCGCCCTTGGGGACGGACACCCAGAGCGAGGGACTGTCCGTGGACAGGGGCCGCTCCGGGTCGGCGGCCTCGCCGAGTTCGGAGAGCCATTCCTCGTCGACGTCCTTCGTGGACAGCTCCGTTCCCTCGCGCACCGGCAGGAGGTCGAACCGCGTCTCGATGTTGGTGTCGGCGGGCTGGGAGAGCTCCACCTTCCAGGTGAGCTTCTGGCCCTCGGTGACCGAGTCGGCGACCGGGGTCACGGTGACCGTGGGCATGGGGTCGTCGTTCTCGACGAGCACGCCCCCGAAGGCGTCGCCGACCGCCGTGCCGCGCACGGCCTTGGCCGCGACCTCGTGGCGGAGGTCGTAGTTGTAGCGGGAGTTGCCCTTGACCGTGATCGACACGCCTACGGAGCAAGAGCGGCAGGAGGTGCGGGAGGCCATGGAGCTCATTTATGGCGCCGACGGTCCTGCTGCCCGCTCAGGTAATGCCGCGTGACTGCCCGGGTGCCGGTCTACGACACCGGCATGCTGATCGCGCTCGCGGATCGCAAGGCGAAGGCCGTGCGCCTGCACGCCGGCCTCCAGGACACGCCGCATCGGGCGCTCGTGCTCGGACCGGTACTGGCACAAGTCTGGCGGCCCAGCCCCGCCACGGTGCATGCCCTGGCCGGAGTGATGAAGGACTGCACGGTGCCGCAGGCTCGTAGTTCGGCCCCGGCCATGCGCCCCACCAGCATGGGGCAGACGGCCTGCATCATGTGCGCCACCGGCCCGGACATCACCGAATGGCAGCGCATCGGCAGCGCCCTCGGTGCGGCAGAGCTGCCACCGAAGAAGCGGCCGGGCGCGGTGGATGCCCTGGTGGCTCTGACGGCGGCCCGACATGGCAGTGCTGTGGTCTTCACCAGCGATCCGGTCGACCTCAATGCCTATCTGAAGGCATTGGACGCCCAGGATGTCCACGCGGTGCAGATCTGAGGAGCCGGTCAGCGGTCGTGTCGCGGTGCGAGGGTGCGGGCAAAGTGCGCTGTGTGAGTGCGTCTTCTGAGGCACGAGGGACGGCCACCGCGGACGGTCCGCCCCAAGGCCGCGCCCTGCGTGGTTGCTGCTGTCACCGGTTTCCTGCGGTCGCGGGGCGATCCATAGCGGTGCAGTGTGGAAGGCGTGGACTCCAGGCAGGGACGTGAGAGTCTTGGGCAGCCGTGGCAGCCGGGCCAACTGCTGCTACTGATCCCTGTTGCGCTCATCGTTGTGATCACTGCCGCGGACGTCGCGACTGGGCCGAACATCGTTCTCAGCCCCCTGCTGGTGGTCGCGCCCACGCTCACCGCGTGGTTCGCGGGCCCTTGGACGACGGCCGGTATCGGGGCCCTGGCCATGGCGGGCGAGGCGGTCAGCAGCTGGCGCACCGGAACGCTGTCTTCACGGAGCGTGCTGGTGGAGGTGATCGCCATCGCGGTGATCACCTCGTTGATCGTGTTCCTGTGTGCGGTGCGCGACCGGCACGCACGCCAGATGGCCCGGGTCCGGTCGGTCGCCGAGGCCGCCCAGCAGGTGCTGATGTGGCCGCTGCCGAGCCGGCTCGGCCCGCTGCGGCTCGCCTGTGTCTATCTGGCTTCCGAGGAGGAGGCCGATGTCGGCGGCGACCTGTATGCCGCCGCCCGCACCGGCAGCGCGGCCCGCGTGATGATCGGCGACGTGCGGGGCAAGGGCCTGCCCGCCCTGGGCGAGGCCGCCCTCCTGCTCGGCGCCTTCCGCGAGGCCGCCCACCAGCAGGCCTCCCTGCCCGACCTGGCCGCTTCCCTGGAACGGAGCATGACCCGCTACCTCCCCGACCTCGAACCGGAGGACGAGGCGGGAGAACGCTTCGTGACCGCTCTTCTGGTCGAGATCGCGGACGCCGAGCCCTTGGTCCGCATGACCAGCTGCGGCCACCCGGCACCCCTGCTGCTCGGCCCGGACAACACCGTCCACGTGCCCCGCCTCCACCCCGCGCCCCCACTCGGCGTCGGCGTCACGGATCCCGACAAGCACGCCGTCGATGTCCTGCCCTTCGGCCCTGGGGACACGCTGCTCCTGTACACCGACGGTGTCATCGAAGCCCGTGACCACAACGGCGTCTTCTACCCGCTCGCGGAACGTGCAGCCCAGTGGACCGACCACCCTCCAGAGGCGCTGCTCCACTGCATCGAACGCGACCTGCTCGCCCATACCGGCGGACGCTTCGGCGACGACGTCGCCCTCCTCGCCATCCACCGGGCCCCCATCCCCCACCCCGGCAACCAGCTTCAGCGCGTCCAGCGCGGACACGCCGGCGTCAGCGGGCAGTAGTTGTGGGACATGGCTGCCGAGCGCCTGGGCGAGGTCTACTTCCGTGACCGCAGCCGTCGCGCACATGGTCTGCTGGTGGAGTTCACCGGCGTCGGCCACTTGGAGTCACGTGGTTGCTCAGCCGTCCTCGCGGTCGTCGTCCGCGTGGACAACCCACCGGTATACCGCCAACGGTCCGTTCCATCGTCTGGGCCGGATTCATTTGCGGGTATGTCTTCGCCTCGCCGGTCGGTGGGCCGCGTGGACCGAGCCGCCGGGTTGCGCAGCACCGCCGGCGCACCCAGTGCTTCGCACGGGGCGGCCCGGAAGTGGCAGACTGTGACGGTGACAACGCACGACGAGGAAATGCTGACTCGGGTCCGGGAGTTGAGGGAGCGCGGCAGCGCGCCGAAGCAGATCGCGAAGGCGCTGGGGCTGCGCCCGGCCCAGGCCACCGCGCTGGTGAGACGGGTCGCCGAGGCGGCACTGGCGAATATCGCGCCGGATGAGCGGCCGGTGGTGGGCTGCTGGGTCAACGCGGGCTGGAGCGCGGGACTGGACACGGCCAAAGCCCCGGGCTGGGCGGCGGCCGACCCCCTCGGCCAGGAGCCGGACCCGGGCACGGGTGGCTTCGCCCAGATTCTCCTGGCCCGCCAGGAACGTGCCAGCAGGGTGACAGTCACCGGGTTCCTGGTGGACGTCTACTGCCTGGGAGTCAAGAACGTCACCGACCCCGAGGTGATGGGGTCCGGATCCCTGACCACCTACGTACCGATGTACTACTCGGCCTTCGATCATCGGCCGCTGCCGATCGGCGTGGAGCAGGCGCAGACGATCGTGCACGATGCGGTCGCCTACGCCCGCGGTCTTGGCTTCGAGCCCGCGGGCGGCTTCGCCGACGCAGCAGTGCACCTGGGTGCCCCGCCCGGCGACCGGCCCGTCATCGGCTTCGGCAGGGACGGCAAGCCGTTCTACTTCTCCGGCCCCTACGACGACCCGCGCAAGGTGGTCCAGATCCTCGATCGCACCTGCGGTCCGGGTAACTACGACTACGTTGCCCATCTGTAGGAACGGGACGTGAGCGGCAGGAAGCGGGAAACACGAGCAGTGATACCGGTCGAACAGCAGCAGGAGCCGACCGGCACTCCACGGGTCCGGCGCACCGAGCACGAGGCGCAGGCCAACCTGCTGACGGTACTGCGCCTGTGTATGACGGGGAAGCTGCGGTGCAGCGAAAGGACCCGCCGTCCCAGCGCCGCCACCGTCTCGGCGGTCGCCGACGTCCTGGACGGCGGCGACTTCTGTCCGCACGAGGCCATCGCCGCCTTCGCCTGGCCGGTGCCCAGGTTCCCGCCTCGGCCGTCCCGACGGGCAGGGTCACCGTCCTGGCGAACTTCGACATCGTCGCCCTCGACGGGGGAACCCAGTGCGTCGGCGGATTGCCCTCTCACCGTATGGGCCCCTGGACCGCGCGCATGTCGGCGTGTGCGCACACCCCGCCGGGCTTCGCGGCGGCCCCGCACGCCCCGCAGCCCCTATACGGCGTGAAGACCTCTTCCAGCCGGCGGACGGCTCCGTCGTCACTTACGTGAACACGGGAACGGGAAAGGCCCCGGGCACGATCGCCCGTGCCCGGGGCCCTGGCCGCGCTCATCGCCCGTGCGTCAGGCGACGACCACGGCCGTCGCTTTGCTGTACGCGTAGCCGCTGGAGTGGCCCGTGCGGAGGGCGGTCACCTTGACGGTGATCCGCAGACTGCGCTGCGCCCGGGTGAGGACGAACGTGGACTTCGTCGCGCCCGTGACGGCCTTGCCGTTGGCGTACCACTGGTAGCCGTACGACGTCGGCGTGGGCGTCCACGTGCCGCGGTTCGCGGTGAGCGTGCGGCCCACCTTCGCCGTGCCGGAGACCGACGGCAGTGTGGTCGCCTTCGGGGCGACACCACGGGCCACGGCGATCCCCGTCGTCCCGGCCGCGCCGCTCGCGTGGCCGGTGCGGTTGGCCTTCACTGTGACCGACAGCTTCTTGCCGAGCTGGGCGGCCGTCGGGACGTACGAGGAGGCGGTGGCGCCCGCGATGGCGACGCCGTCGAGCTTCCACTGGTAGGTGTACGACGTCGGCGTCGGCGTCCACGTGCCGGTCCGGGCGACCAGACCGGTACCGACCCGGACCGTGCCCGCGATGGTGGGGGCGGCGGTGTTGGCCGGCGGCTGGGGCGCGGTGACCGTGAACTGACCGCTGGAGTACTGCCATCCGTTGGTCGTGATGACGCTGAGCGCCCACGAGCCCGTGGCCGCGTTCGTCAGGTCGAGCGTGGCCGTGAGGGTCCGGCGGTCGGGCGCCACCGAGACGGTGGTCGACTCGATCGTCGTGCCGCCGGAGCTGATCCGGACCTTGTCGCCCTCGTGCAGGGCCGAGCCCGACACGTTGACGGTCACCTTGGTGCCGGTGACGCCCGTGGTCGGGGTGACGCCGGTGACGCTGTGCTTCTCGGTGCCACAGGTCGTCGAGCAGACCAGCTCCGCCTTGTAGGACGTCTGGGACGCCTTCTCGGGCAGGCCGAGGACGAAGAGGGTCGGGACGACCTGGGTGCTGTACGACCCGTTCAGACTGCAGCGGCTCTCGCCGCCGGACGCGGCGGCGCAGGTGTTGTCCAGGTCGGTCTCGTACAGGGCGGGCACGGCGGTAGTGGTTGCGCCGTTCGTGTCGCTCACCTTGACGGCGAAGGCGTCGTGGTACGAGGTGGGCAGCTGGGCGCAGAACGCCGTGTGCTGCTCGTTCAGCGTGCCGGTGAACGGCCCGTATCCGTACGTGATGTTCGGGATCTTCACGCACTCCGGCGACGGGCCGGCGGCCGTGGCGATGCGCAGGGCGTCGAGCCGGTACGAGTCGGCGGCCTTCAGGGACGACGGGACGGTCAGCAGCACCTGGTACCGGGTTGAGCCGGTGACCGCGCAGCTCCTGTTCCGGTTGGCGCACGTGGTGACGGCGCCGTCGGCGCCGTGCGCCAGGATGTTGGTGGTGCCGAGCGCGTCGCGCACATCGAGGTGCAGGACGTCGGCCGGGTCGGCCGTGGTGACCTGGTGGCACACCAGGGTGCCCGGCTCCCCGGGGACGCCCGGCGTCGCGGGGCCGTTGACGGTGGTCGCCGGAGTGGGCGTGCAGCCCTTGGCGGTCCCGGTGACGTCACGGCGGACCAGGGTGTGTTCGGCGGTGGCGTCACGGCCCCGGAAGAGCGCGGTGTACGCGGCCCCGGGGGTGAGGCGGCAAGTGGTCCAGGTCGCGGGGGCCGAAGCGGCCGAAGCGTTCATGGAGCAGGCCTGCTTGCCCGCGGCGTCGAGGACCCAGAACATGGCGCCGTTCGTTTCGGCGACGGTCCGCATCTGGAAGTTCTCGACAGCGCTGTGCCCGTCCGCGGGGATGGCCAGGCAGTACGAGAACCCGTCGGCACCGGCGCCCGTGCGCAGCCGCGCGGACGCGGTCGCGGCGGTGAAGTCACCTGCGGGGAAGACCTGGCAGCCGCTCCCGGCCGGGTCCGTACGGTGGAACGCGACGCGGTACGTCTTGTTTCCCGCGTTGCCGCCGTCGTGGGACACGAGGGCGCGGTACGGCGCCGGTCCGGTGAGGGCGCAGGAACCACCCGCGAGGCTGGAGCCGGAGCACAGGGTGTCGCCGTCGGCGTTGACGACGGTGACGTCCGGGGTCGCCGCGAAACCGGTGTACGCCGTGAGAGCGGCCATGCGGGCGCCCTGGGGCAGAGGCAGTGTCAGGCAGTCCACCGCGGCGCCCGAGGCCCACGCTCCGTCGTTGACGCCGAGGCGCGCGGGCCGGCAGCCGGCGGTGGACCTCCGGTCGAGGACGAGCGTCGCCTCGTCGGTCAGGATCGTGTAGTCACCGTCGGCCGGAACGGTGCAGGTGTTCCCCCGGCAGACCGTGCGCCCGGCGCTGTCGTACAGGAGGGTGGTGGACCGGTAGCCGTTCGGCCCCACGCGGTACACGTCGTAGCGGCCGGCCGTCGAGGCCCTGAAGACCTTGCAGTCGACGGCCGGGTCCACGACGGTCGCAGCGGAACCGTAGACGTTGACGGGCACGGTGGCGCAGCCGACCGGGTCCGACAGCCTGCGCGCCCCGAGGGCGTACGCGGCGGGGTAGCCCTGCGGCGACTTCGCGACACGCACCAGCACCCGGTACGGGCCGTCACCGCGTTTCCCGCGCATCCTCGTCTGCTGAGCGGTGGATGGCTTCCCCCAGGGTTCGAGCAGAAATGTGCCCGCTTCGGTCGACCGTGCCGCCCCGCCGTCACACTTGCGGCGTCCCAGTGATCCACCCCGGCTCCCCCACGCGTTGGTGTCGACTTGGGCTCGGGCGACGTAGGTATTCAGCCGCAATCCGACAGGCCGGCCTACTCACCGCGCCGCACCGTCTAACCTGCGGAGCATGATTCGTGCGGTGGTGTTCGACGTGGGTGAGTGTCTTGTCGACGAGACCCGGGAGTACGGGACCTGGGCGGACTGGCTGGGGGTGCCGAGGCATACGTTCGCGGCGATGTTCGGGGCGGTCATCGCGCAGGGGCGCGACTACCGCGAGACGTTCCAGGAGTTCCGTCCGGGGTTCGACCTGACCGAGGAGCGCGAGAAGCGCGCGGCGGCCGGGAAGCCGGAATGGTTTGGCGAGGACGACCTCTACTCCGACGTGCGACCCGCGCTGACCGCGCTGCGGGGGGCCGGCCTGTGGGTGGGCATCGCGGGAAACCAGACCGTGCGGGCCGGCGGTCTGCTGCGCGGGCTGGACCTTCCGTCCGACCTGATCGCCACCAGTGATGACTGGGGGGCCTCGAAACCGGACGTGAAGTTCTTCGACCACGTCATCGAGGCGACGCCTGCCGAGCCGGGCGAGATCCTGTACGTCGGCGACCGGCTCGACAACGACATTCGCCCGGCCGTGCAGGCTGGGCTTCTGACTGCTCTGATTCGGCGTGGGCCGTGGGGCACGATTCAGCAGCGTGACCCGGATGCGGACTCGATCACCACGATGCGCATCGACTCGCTCGCGGAGCTGCCCGAGAAGATCGCCAAGTTCAACGCTGGAGAGCGCTGACAGTCGTACCCCAGTCGTAGAGACGATCGTCGAGGTCTCGGACGCACTGCTCGTTCTGCCAAGGGGCGAGCGTGCGTCGGACCTCGCGGATGCGCTCCATGCCCGTGGCGTACCAGGTGATGGCGAGCTGGTCGAGGGCTTGGACGGCGTACCGGCACGCTGCCTCCGGGCTGCTGTCCGCAGCTTCGACCGCGGCGAGATCGCCGAAGACGACCGTGCGCTGCTTGTCCGACTCGGGTGGCAGGTCGTCGAGAACCTCCTGAAGAGTCTGGCGGGCTTGCGGCAGGTGGCCGGCCTTCAGCTGCGTGTTCCCCTTGAATGCGGACAGGCGTACTGGGCTGAACCAGTCCAGCCAGTCAGGGGTGGGATGCTCCGAACCCGAGGCGAGAGTGTCCTCGGCGTGACCGATCAGGCGGAGCGCCGCACGAGGGTCGCCGCATCGGGTCTCGCATTCCGCCTCGACTGCATCCAGCCATGCCCAGAGCTCCGCGGAGGCGTCTCCGCGTCGAGCGTAGGTGCGGGCAGCCATCATGCGTTCGATCGCCGCTTCCCGGTCATCGGTCCAGCCGGGGATAAACGCCATGTGCGCGAGGATGGCCGATCCCAGGAGGGGGTCGTCGGCTTCGCCCGCCGCTTGCAGGGCACGCAAGAGGGTTTCCGAGGCTTGGTCGGGCTGGCGTAGGTCGAAGAACTCGATGCGCCCGGCCAGTAGATAGGACTCGGCAACGGCGCCGGCCAGGGTCTGGCGAACAGGGTTCGCCGTCTCCGGCAGGAGAGCGCATCCCAGACGGGCGTGCTCCAGCACTGCGGGGTGCAGTACAGCGGGCGCTACGGACCAGTAGAGGTGCCGGTGAGAACGAGTGACGGCCTCGAAGTCCTTGTCCACTGTGACTGGCTGCGTTGCGGGGCCGGCCTGGGCGGGGACGTTAGCTAGCCGCGCTCCCTTCAGAGGCACATGCGGGGTGTTGCGGACCGTCGAGCCCGCGTGGCGGCTCTCATTTCCCCAGGGTGGGGTGAATCCCAAGTCCTCCATGCTCTGGCCCAGGAGAGGGAGAGGGGGAAGCGACGCGCTCGGCCCTGGCGGCATAGCAGTTGTGTGCAGCGCTCGTTCTCGGCCCAAGCCTCGAAACGGCTGATGCTGGTAGGTCGAGCCGCTAAACGCGCAGGTCGAACGGCGAGCGACGGATGGGGTGCGGGGTTCTTCTGACCGAAAACCCATCACTCCTGGTGATCGACTTCTTACATTCTGTCGGTGGTGCGTGCTGTCATACGACCGGCGCGGGGATGCATCAACGGTCTTGGACAGAGGAGGAATTCCTTCATGGCGGTTCAGCTTGCGGACCACATTCGGGGTGACGTCCCGGTGTGGGCGCAGACACGGTGGCATGTGGGATCAGCCGCGGTAGGCGGTGCCACGTGCACGGCGCACCTGTCCACTTCCTCCACCTTGGCGCAGCTGGGCGGGACTCGATGAGCCGCCACCCGATACGGCGCTCTCCCCGACGCCGACCGGTTCGCCGATCCAAGAAGCAGGACGAGCAGGTCGCCCTGGTCGTGGGTGTGGTCGTGGCGGTCGGCCTGCTCGCCGCCGTCGTGCAGTGGCTGCTCACGCACTGGTGGGTCCTCGTTATCGTCGCCGTGGCGGCCTCGGCTGCGGGTGGCCTCTGGTACCAGAAGGCGCAGCAGCGGGCAGTTTGGGCTCGCGTACGCGCCCAAGCCTTGCGGCTGCGGATTGCCGAGCTCGACGCACTGGATCACCGTGCATTCGAGTTCGCTGTACGGGACCTGATGCGCCGCGACGGCTGCAAGGCAGAGCAGCTCGGAGGTGCTGGCGACAACGCTTGCGACGTGCGCGCCGTCGACCCCGCCGGTCGTGTCTGGGCGATCCAGTGCAAGCACCGCCGGGATGGGGACCGTGGTGCCGCGGTCGGTGTCGGGGTGCTGCAACAGGTCAACGGCACCGCACGGCAGATCCACGGGGCGGACATCGCTGTCGTCCTCACCAACGGCCGTTTCTCCTCCAAGGCCATTCCCTGGGGGAGGCAGAACCGTATCCATCTCGTCGACCGCCGTGTGCTCGGCGAGTGGGCCGCAGGATCCCGCCCCTTGTGGGACCTGCTCGACCGCATCCCACCGCCACGCCGGCCGACTGCCCTGTCCTGACGTGACAGGTGCCTGGCAAATCCAGCCCAAGACCAGCGCTTTGTTGCCAACCACTGGTGACCGAACCATTTCACCGCCCAGTTCGGACTATGCAGGAAGGCTGGGATGTCCGTTGTCTTGCCTGACAGGAGGGCTGGCAGGGTGATTCTGACCATCAACGTGGCGGTCCTGCTGGCTGTCGTCATCGTCCTGCGACTACGCCGACGCACACAGGCCCGAAGCCGGTTGGACGAAAAGCTGACCGTGATCGTGGTGCTGGTGTTCGGCGTGCTGATCGCTCCGACCAGCTTCGGGCAGGGCGTCTTGAACATCGTGGGCCAACTCGCACGGAGCGTCACGCAGTCCGGCAGTCCGTGAGCGCCTCAAGTCGACTGTTCGGTTCGAAGGCGTCGGTTTTCCTCTTCCAATAGGGCAATCCGTCGCTCCAGCTCCACTCGGCTGGGCTTCCGCTGCGCCGGTGGTGTCGTGGGCCTGGCCTGAGGAGGCTCGCCAGCGAGGCCGATCGGCTCAAAGGCCACGATCGCGGAAGGGTCTTTGCCGCACTCCGGGCATTGCTCCGAAGACCCATGGAGGGTCGGCTCGGCGTTCTCCACGTGACGCGAGGTAGTGACAATGTGCCCGCAATAGAGCCGCACCCGCCAGCGCATGATCTTGTGGGGTGGAGTCTTGGCCGACTCGATCAACTCCCACACCTTGCTGAGCTGCTCGTGGTGGGCGGCTGTCAGTTCGGGGTCCGCGTACACCTAATCCAGATGCCTGGCGGCTTGCTCGTGGGCGACTCGGTGGATGTTCTCCAGGTCCTTCTGCCAGCGATGATCCCGCCGGGTGAGCTCGTATGCCTCAAGCGGCACGCCACGGCTCTTGCGCTCGACGCTACGCATGAGGCGCACCGTAGCGGCTTGATGCCGGCGGGCGGGGCGCGGACGGTTACTGATCGAGTCCAGGCTCGTTCTGACGGAGTCGGCTCGCGGGTGGATTGGGGTTGACCGCCGGCCGGCGTGGGCGAGTGATCAGCTACTTGCCGCCTACGACCAAGGGAGGTGGCCTGATCTCCAGCGATCAGCCGTCGCCGACAGGGCCTGGTCGAGGAGGGTGGCCGCGTTGTGGCTGGCCGACCAGACGGCGGGTGCGGCCGGTGGCGGGGAGCACTCCCGACCACCGGCCGCCGGTGCTTGTAGCTGCTGCCGTGCCCGCGTACTCACTCCTTGTGCGGGCGGAGGCTGCTGGCGCCCGCAGCCGCGAGCGCGCACGACAACGCCGCGGGCATCGCCCTGCTGGACCAGGTCGCCGAGAACGCCGGCGGCACCGTCCGCAAGGCCCTGGTCGACCAGGGCTTCAAGAACCAGGTCGCCGCTCACGGCAGCCGCCTCGGCGTCGACGTCGAGATCGTCGAACGCAACCCGCAGGACAAGGGGTTCGTCCCGCAGCCGAAGCGGTGGAGGGTCGAGCAGACCTACGGAATTTTGATATTGCACCGGCGCCTGGTCCGCGACTACGAGCACCGCCCGTCCTCGTCCGTCTCCCGCGTCTACTGGGCGATGACCCACGTCATGGTCCGCCGCCTCACCGACGCGAACACCCTCACCCGGCGCGACCCTCAGGCGGTGACTACGTGAACATCCAGCCCCTGCTCGAAGCACTGGACGTCCAACAAGACGCGGCCCGGGCCCTGACCGACGACCTCTCAGAAGGAGCAGACGCGCCGCGAGCACAAGTCCACCAAGTCCCGCGCGGGCCGGCGAACCATCGGCCTGCCCGATCCGCTGATCAAGATTCTCCGGCAGCACCAGGAAGCCCCAGGAGCGAGAGCGGCTCGCGGCCGGTGCCGACTGGGAGGGGAAGGGGTACGTGTTCGCCTCGCCGGTCGGCGGACCACTGAGCCCCAACACCGACTTCCATGTCTGGAAGCGGCTTCTCCGGGACGCGGGCGTCCGCAACGGCCGTCTCCATGACGCTCGCCACACCGCCGCCACCGTCCTCCTGATCCTCGGCGTCCCGGACGTCGTGATCGACTCGATCATGGGTTGGGAGCCCGGGGGAGCGGCCCGGATGCGCGCTCGGTACATGCACGTGACGGGGACCATGCTCCGCAAAGTCGCGCAGCAAGTTGGCGATGCGCTCTGGGAGCTCCCGAAAACGAACTGAGACGGAAACTGAGACGGACAACGTCGAAGGGCCCCACTGCGAACAGTGGGGCCCTTCGACAACGTGCCCGGTGAGGCACTGGCGGAGGATACGAGATTCGAACTCGTGAGGGGTTGCCCCCAACACGCTTTCCAAGCGTGCGCCCTAGGCCACTAGGCGAATCCTCCGCGGCAAACAATACAAGACGTTGAGGAGTGCTCGCGAACCCGTTCCCCGGAGAGGGGTCGGGAGGGCCCGCGGGTGGACTTGACCGGGTGGGGATCGGCTAAGGTGGGCATCAGCCCCTCACGTGGCGCTATCTGACTGAACTCCCCCAGGGCCGGAAGGCAGCAAGGGTAGGTTGGCTCTGGCGGGTGCGTGGGGGGCCCTTGCGTGTTCGGCCCGTGGTGTCGATTCCCGCGGCTTCCGAGCCTCCGCGGCCGCTCCTTCCCCGGCGGTGTCCCCGGTCCGGGGCCGGTTGTCGGTCCGCCCCGATAACCTCGTATGTGTGTCGTCCCTTGCGCTGTACCGCCGCTACCGCCCCGAGTCGTTCGCCGAGGTCATTGGGCAGGAGCATGTCACTGACCCGCTGCAGCAGGCCCTGCGGAACAACCGGGTCAATCACGCGTACCTGTTCAGCGGTCCGCGTGGTTGCGGGAAGACGACCAGCGCGCGGATTCTCGCCCGCTGTCTGAACTGTGAGCAGGGCCCCACGCCGACGCCCTGCGGGGAGTGCCAGTCCTGCCGGGACCTGGCGCGCAACGGGCCGGGATCGATCGATGTCATCGAGATCGACGCCGCATCGCACGGTGGCGTGGACGACGCCCGTGATCTGCGGGAGAAGGCGTTCTTCGGGCCCGCGTCGAGTCGTTACAAGATCTACATCATCGACGAGGCGCACATGGTCACCTCGGCGGGGTTCAACGCCCTGCTGAAGGTGGTCGAGGAGCCGCCGGAGCATCTCAAGTTCATCTTCGCGACCACCGAGCCCGAGAAGGTCATCGGCACGATCCGGTCGCGTACGCACCACTACCCGTTCCGCCTCGTACCGCCGGGAACACTGCGCGAATATCTCGCCGAGGTCTGCGGCAAGGAGAACAGCTTCGTCGAGGACGGCGTCCTGCCGCTGGTCGTGCGGGCCGGCGCCGGTTCCGTGCGTGACTCGATGTCCGTCATGGACCAGCTGCTGGCCGGCGCGGGCGACGACGGTGTGACCTATGCCATGGCGACCTCGCTGCTCGGTTATACGGACGGCTCGCTGCTCGACTCCGTCGTGGACGCGTTCGCGGCGGGCGACGGGGCCGCGGCCTTCGAGGTCGTCGACCGGGTGATCGAGGGCGGCAACGACCCGCGGCGCTTCGTCGCCGACCTCCTGGAGCGGCTGCGCGACCTGGTGATCCTGGCCGCCGTGCCGGACGCCGGGGAGAAGGGGCTGATCGACGCACCCGTCGACGTGGTCGAGCGGATGCAGGCCCAGGCGTCCGTCTTCGGCGCCGCAGAGCTGAGCCGCGCCGCCGACCTCGTCAACGAAGGGCTCACGGAGATGCGCGGGGCCACCTCGCCGCGTCTCCAGGTCGAGCTGATCTGCGCCCGGGTGCTGCTGCCCGCCGCCTTCGACGACGAGCGTTCGCTGCAGGCCCGGCTGGACCGGCTGGAGCGCGGTGCTTCGTTCGCGACCGCCGGAGCCGGGCCCGCCATGGGGTACGTACCGGGGCGGGAGGCCCAGGCGCATGCGCCCGTGGCCATGGTTCCGCCGGGCGGCGGCGTCGCTGCGGCGCGGGCCGCGGCACGGGGGGACGTGCCCGAGGCCGCGCCCGTGCCCGCCGCGCCCGCGGCGCCGGTCGCGCCCGCGCAGCCTGTGCAGTACGTGGCACCCGTCGCCCCCGCACCGCAGCCGCCCGCCGAGGCTCCCTCCGGCGGTCAGCGTCCCGGAGCCTGGCCCGCCGCGGCCGCGCCTGAGCCGGGGCGCCGTCCCGGTGGCTGGCCGACCGCCTCCGCCCCCGGTCAGGCACCCGCCCCCGTCACGCCTGCGGCCCCCGCACCCGCTCCCGTGCCCGCTGCCGCGCCCGCTCCCGGTGCGGCCGTGCCGAGTCCGGGGACGGCTCAGGGCGCCGCACAGGTGCGGAACATGTGGCCCGACATCCTGGAGGCCGTGAAGAACCGGCGCCGGTTCACCTGGATCCTGCTCAGCCAGAACGCGCAGGTCACCGGGTTCGACGGCACCACCCTGCAGATCGGCTTCCTCAACGCGGGCGCCCGCGACAACTTCGCGAGCAGCGGCAGCGAGGACGTGCTGAAGCAGGCACTCGCCGAGCAGTTCAACATGCAGTGGAAGGTCGAGGCGATCGTCGATCCGTCGGGCGGCGCGGGGCAGCCCCCGCAGACCGGCGGCGGCCGGCCCTCGGCCGCAGCCGCACCGCAGCGTCCGGCCGCGCCCGCCCCTCAGCAGCACGAGTCCCGGCCCGCGCCCGCGCCGGCCCCGCACCAGCAGCCGGGCGCCGGTCCCGCACCCGCCGCGGCGCCCGCACCCCAGCCGTACCAAGCCCCCGAGCCGCCGCGTTCGGTCGCACCCGAGGACGACACCCCCGAGGCGGACGACCCGGACCTGGTCGACTCCGCCCTCTCCGGCCACGACCTGATCGTCCGGGAGCTGGGCGCCACGGTCGTCGAGGAGTTCACCAACGAGTAGCGGTCCGGAAGCCGCTCCACGGGGTGTCCACGGAGCGGCGCCCGTCAAGACGGGCGTGCCCCGGCGGCTAGGCTGCACCCCGTGAAGGTCCTCGTCATCGGCGGCGGCGCCCGCGAACACGCCCTGTGCCGCTCTCTCTCCCTCGACCCCGACGTCACCGATCTGTACTGCGCTCCCGGCAACGCCGGCATCGCAGAGGTGGCCGAACTGCACCCGGTCGACGCACTCGACGGCGCCGCCGTCGCGCGCCTCGCCACCGAACTGGGCGCCGAGCTGGTGGTCGTCGGTCCGGAGGCGCCGCTTGTCGCCGGGGTCGCCGACGCCGTCCGCGCCGCAGGCATCCCCTGCTTCGGCCCGTCCGGTGAGGCGGCCCAGCTGGAGGGCTCCAAGGCGTTCGCCAAGGACGTGATGGCCGGGGCCGGTGTTCCCACCGCCCGCAGCTATGTCTGCACCACCCCCGCCGAGATCGACGAGGCCCTCGATGCCTTCGGCGCCCCGTACGTCGTCAAGGACGACGGACTCGCCGCGGGCAAGGGCGTCGTCGTCACGGACGATGTCGAGGCGGCCCGCGCCCACGCGCTGGCCTGCGACCGCGTGGTCATCGAGGAGTTCCTCGACGGCCCCGAGGTGAGCCTCTTCGCGATCACGGACGGCACCACCGTGCTGCCGCTCCAGCCCGCCCAGGACTTCAAGCGGGCCCTCGACAACGACGAGGGCCCGAACACCGGCGGTATGGGCGCCTACTCCCCGCTGCCGTGGGCCGACCCCAAGCTGGTCGACGAGGTCATGGAGTCGGTCCTGCAGCCGACCGTCGACGAGCTCCGCCGCCGTGGCACCCCCTTCTCCGGGCTGCTGTACGCGGGTCTCGCGATCACCTCGCGGGGCGTCCGGGTCATCGAGTTCAACGCGCGCTTCGGCGACCCGGAGACCCAGGTGGTCCTGGCCCGGCTGAAGACCCCGCTGGCCGGTGTTCTGCTGGGCTCCGCCAACGGCACCCTGGACGAGCTGCCCCCGCTCAGGTGGCGCGACGACGCCGCGGTCACCGTGGTCATCGCCTCGCACAACTACCCGGACACGCCGAGGACGGGTGACCCGATCGGCGGCCTCGACGACGTTGCGGCGCAGGACGCTCCGCATGCGTACGTCCTGCACGCCGGGACCAGGCGGGACGGCGACACGATCGTCAGCGCGGGCGGCCGGGTGCTGTCCGTGACCGCGACGGGCGGGGACCTCGCCACCGCCCGGGAGCGCGCCTACACGGCGGCCGCCCGGATCAGGCTCGACGGCTCGCAGTTCCGTACGGACATCGCCCGAAAGGCCGCCGAAGCCTGAGCGGCCGGTCCGGTACCTCCATTTCGCCCCCTCGGGCCTCGGGCCCGAGGGGGCGACGTCACGCCCCTGCCCTATGGGTACCGGCATGTCAGCACCTTTGCCCAAAGCCATTCCATCGAGTGACGGCTGGGCTATCCGGATGACGTCCGCCGAGGCCCCAACTAGGGTGCGGCGCAAGCGTTCCGGCACTTGGCCCACCGGCATTGCGATGTCTGTGACGGGTGCCACAGTGGGGGAGTGAGCAATACCGCCGCGGGGGCAGAGGGGGTGACGTCCGGCCGTGTCCGGTACCGGTACTGGTGAGGAGCTGGGCGCGCAGGCTGCGCGCGCCCGAGCTCTCGCCCTGCTGCGCATTCGCAGCAGGGCAGCGGCCGTGGCCCTGCTGCCGACGGCGGTCGCCGTCGTGCTGCTCGTCGCGGGTGCGCAGGGCCGTATCGGCGGTGGCGGCTGGTACGCCGTGCGCTGGGCGGTGTCGGCCTGCGCCGCGCTCGTGCTGCTGGGCGCCGTCGCGGTCTCGGTCGCGATCGTGCGGGCGAGACCTGCGGTCAGTCCTACGGTCCCGCTCAGCGAGCAGGCAGCCCCCGATCTCTACCGGCTGGTCCGGGATCTCGCCGACCGGCTCGGCGTCCCCGCGCCGTCGGCCATAGCCCTCACGCCCGACTGCGACAGCTGGCTGGAGGACCGCAGTCACCCCGCCGCGCAGCCCGCCGGGGGCTCCGCGGGCCGGGCCGCGGTCTCCGGCGGCCGCCGTGATGGCGTGCAGGCGGCGCCCGTGCTCGTCATCGGTTCACCGTTCCTGTGGTGGATGCGGGTCGCGGAGCTACGGGCGGTGCTCGCCCCGGTCGTCGCGGGCACAGGCCCCTCCGCCCATCCCGACATAGCCGCCGCCCGCCGTTTCGTACGCGGACTGGACGGCGCGGTCGCCGACGCGGACACCCCCGTGCCAGGACCGCTCGCGACGCTGCGCAGAGTGCCGCGCCGCTTCGTCGGCTGGATCGCACGGCTGCTGCTCCGAACCTGCCGTGGTCATGCGGCAGCGATGGAGCGGGCTGTGGCCGCCGCCGCGTCCGAGCGTGCACAGGCTGTGGACTACGGGCTGCGGATCGTCGCCCAGGAGCAGGTCGGTCTCGCCTACGCGGGCTGGGACCGGCTGCTCACCCGGGTCGCGCTGCCCGCCTGGCGGATGGGCCGTTGGCCGTCCCGGCTCGACGCCGGCGTCGTCTCCGCCCTCACCGAGCTCTCCCGGCGCGACCGGCTCGCCGAGGGCTTCGCCTCCCGGCTCGGTGAGCGCCCCGCCTGCGACCTCCTGGAGGAGCCCGGAACGGCCGATGAAGCCGCTTCGCTGCTGGCCGCCCGGCTCTTCCACGGCGGCCCGGCGGAGACCGGTCCCGACTGGTCCCCGGTCGACTGGCAGCAGTACCCGGAAGAGGTCGTCGACCGGAAGTGGCGCACCGAAGCGGCCCGCCTGCACCGCGTCCTGGACGCACTGGGCGTACGGCATGCGCCGTCGGCCGCGGAGGAGGACGGGACCCACGCGACGCACGGATCGCACGGCGCCGATCCCGTGGATGTCGCCGTGCCCACACTGGCCCGGGTCGTCGAGCATCTGGCCGGCCGGAGCGGCCGCAGCGAGGAGCTCGCCGCCGGGATCAGTGCCGCGGTGGCCCGCGAGGAGGCAGCGGTCCCGCCGGGCCCCCCGGCAGCCGGTGTCTCCGGTGCCTGCACTGCCTCCGGCGGCGATGTCCTGGACCTCTGGGGCCCCGATCCGCTGCCGCTCTTCCCGCTCCAGCCGCCCCGTACGGGTGCGGAGCTGCTCGCCGACCATGTCGCGGCGATGGTCTGCTGCGCCGCCGTGGACACGGCAGGTGCGGCGCCCGGCCTGGACTGGCTCGACGGACCCGCGCTGCTGGTCGACGGCGAGCGCCGGGCCGATCTGGGCAGCCCGGTCCTCAGCCTGGTCGAGGACGGCGACGCCGGACCGCTGCGTTCGTGGCTCGCCTCGGTGGGCGTCCGCACCGACAAACCCGTCCGCCTCGTCTGACGGCCGCCTTGCCATCGAAGCCGCATGACGCCGCTCGCTGATCCACTCCCTGTCGCGGGGGAGGCCGTGACCCACGGGTGCGCTCCCGTGGGTCATGGGCTCGTCGGCCCCGCGATCCGGAGAAAAACGTTCCGTTCCCGTCAATTCGCGACGAACGGTGACGGGGTGCATGCGTTATGTGATGTGCTGGGGATCGACGCCGGAAGTCAACGCACCACTGTTGTCCCGGGGGACTTGAGGGAGGGGAGCACCATGGGGGCGGAGCAGATTCGCCGATGGGAATCGGGTGCCCTCGCGCATGCCGTCTCCGACCCGTTCGGCCAGGGCCCCCTGCCCTGGCTCCGCGGCAGCGAGAACTACTTCGACGACACCGGCCAGGTCGTCCCCTGGTACGCCGATCCCACCCTGGCCCGCGGCTCCACCGGCGGAGGCACCCGTACCGCCGACGACGTCCACCGCCAGATCAAGGGTTTCACCTCGACCGGCGCCGCGGCCCCCGGTGAGGCGATCGACTTCCACATCACCGTGGACCCGCCGCAGCAGTTCACCGTGGACATCTACCGGATCGGTCATTACGGGGGCGACGGCGCCGCCAAGATCACCACGAGCCCGCGGCTCTCCGGCATCGTCCAGCCCGCCCCGCTCACCGCCGACCGCACCGTCTCCTGCCACCACTGGTGGCAGTCCTGGCGGCTGCAGATCCCCACCTACTGGTCGATCGGCGCCTACGTCGCCGTGCTCACCACGGTCGACGGCTACCGCTCCCACATCCCGTTCACCGTCCGCGACGACCACCCGGCCGATCTGCTGCTCGTCCTGCCGGACATCACCTGGCAGGCGTACAACCTGTACCCCGAGGACGGCCGCACCGGCGCCAGCCTCTACCACGCGTGGGACGAACAGGGCCGGCTGCTCGGCGAGGAGGACGCGGCGGTCACCGTCTCCTTCGACCGCCCGTACGCGGGCGCCGGGCTGCCCCTCCACGTCGGTCATGCCTACGACTTCATCCGCTGGGCCGAGCGGTACGGCTACGACATCGGGTACGCCGACACCCGCGATCTGCACGCCGGCCGGATCGACGCCGGCCGGTACCGGGGCCTGGTCTTCCCGGGCCACGACGAGTACTGGTCGGTCCCGATGCGCCGCACCGTGGAAGCGGCGCGCGACGGCGGCACCTCGCTCGTCTTCCTCTCCGCCAACACCATGTACTGGCAGGTCAGCCTCTCCCCGTCGCCGTCCGGTGTCCCGGACCGGCTGCTCACCTGCCGCAAACGCCGCGGCCCGGGCAAGCCCGCACTCTGGCGCGAGGTCGACCGGGCCGAGCAGCAGCTCCTCGGCATCCAGTACGCGGGCCGGGTTCCCGACCCCCACCCCCTCGTCGTACGGAACGCGGAACACTGGCTGTGGGACGCGACCGGGGCGGACGAGGGCGACGAGATCGACGGACTGGTCGCCGGCGAGGCCGACCGCTACTTCCCGCGCACCGCCCTCCCAGCGCACGACAGCCGCATTCTGCTCGCCCACTCCCCGTACCAGGACAGCGAAGGCACGACGCGCCACCAGGAGACGTCCCTCTACCGAGCCCCGTCCGGCGCCCTTGTCTTCGCCTCCGGCACCTTCGCCTGGTCCCCGGCCCTGGACCGCCCCGGCCACGTGGACACCCGTATCCAGCGCGCCACTGCCAATCTCCTCGACCGCATCTGCAAACGCGGCTGAGAAGGGCCGTCCGGAGTCACCCGCGGGTGGTCCTCGCCCCCCGCTCTGCCCCATCCCGCCGGATACGGGAGAATCGGAACGACTCCTGGATCAACCTACGCGGAGGCAGCGTGTCCGGATTTGTAGAAAAGCCCGAGCCGGTGGTGGTCCCCGGACTCACCCACCTCCACACCGGCAAGGTGCGCGAGCTGTACCGGAACGAGGCGGGCGACCTCGTCATGGTCGCCAGCGACCGTATGTCCGCGTACGACTGGGTCCTGCCCACCGAGATCCCCGACAAGGGCCGCGTCCTCACCCAGCTCTCGCTGTGGTGGTTCGACCAGCTGTCCGACCTCGTCCCGAACCACGTCCTGTCCACGGAGCTCCCCGCCGGAGCCCCCGCCGACTGGGCCGGGCGGACGCTGATCTGCACGTCGCTGCGGATGGTCCCCGTCGAGTGCGTCGCCCGCGGCTATCTCACCGGCTCGGGCCTCGTCGAGTACAACGAGTCCCGTACGGTCTGCGGACTCGCCCTCCCCGAGGGGCTCGTCGACGGATCCGAACTCCCGGCACCGATCTTCACCCCCGCCACCAAGGCGGCCGTCGGTGACCACGACGAGAACGTGTCGTACGAGGAAGTGGCCCGCGAGGTCGGTGCGGAGACCGCGGCCCTGCTGCGCCGCACCACCCTCGACGTCTACGCCCGGGCCCGCGACATCGCCCGCGAGCGCGGCATCATCCTCGCCGACACCAAGTTCGAGTTCGGCTTCGACGGTGAGGACCTGATCATCGCGGACGAGGTGCTGACCCCGGACTCGTCCCGCTTCTGGCCGGCCGCCGCCTGGGAGCCGGGCAAGGCGCAGCCCTCGTACGACAAGCAGTTCGTGCGTGACTGGCTGACCTCACCGGCCTCCGGCTGGGACCGGAAGAGCGAGCAGCCGCCCCCGGCACTGCCGCAGGAGATCGTCGACGCGACCCGGGCGAAGTACCTGGAGGCGTACGAGCTCCTCACCGGCCACACCTGGCAGTAGGACATGAAGAAGGCCCCGGTCACAGGACCGGGGCCTTCTTGTGTGGAGCGAACGACGAGGTTCGAACTCGCGACCTCAACCTTGGCAAGGTTGCGCTCTACCAGCTGAGCTACGTTCGCATGCGCCGAAGCGCGATGCCTACTATACCCATCCGCGCTCCCGCGCGAGACGCGCCGCGGCATGACGGTTCTCCGCGCCGAGCTTCGAAGCGGCCGCGGAGAGGTAATTCCGTACGGTTCCCTGCGACAGCGACGCCCGCTCCGCGATCTCCGCGACCGGTGCCCCGTCCGCTGCCAGTTCCAGCACCTCGGCCTCGCGCACCGTCAGCGGCGAGTCCCCGGCGGAGATCGCGTCGGCAGCCAACTCCGGGTCCACATAACGGTTTCCGGCGTGGACGGTACGGATGATGCCGGCCAGCTGCCGGGCGCTGACCGTCTTCGGGACGAACGCCCGCACGCCCGCCGCGAGCGCCCGTTTCAGATGTCCGGGGCGGCCATGGCTCGTCACGATCATGGTCCGGCAGCCGGGCAGTTCGGCCCGTAGCGATGTGGCCACACTCACACCGTCCGCACCCGGCATCTCCAGATCGAGGACCGCGACATCGGGGCGGTGGGCGCGCGCCATGGCGAGCGCCTCCGGACCGGTCGCCGCCCCCGTCCACCCCGGCCAGCGTCGCCAACAGCCCCAGGCTCACCAGCAGCAGCACCAGGGGCGTCAGCTGCCGCCGCCGGGGGAAGACGGCGGCGCCGAGGTAGTGCGTGTACGACAGCTCCACGTTGCGGTTGCTCAGCAGGCACTGCACAAGACTCACGAGCAGCAGTGCCACGCCCAGCGCGATCGGCAGCGGCGCATGGCGGATGTCCGACTTGAAGGGGGCCAGTTGCCACGACAGGGTGAAGAGCCAGGGGATCACCGAGACGGTCAGCCGCGAGTACAGATCGATCCGCTCCAGCTTGCTGCGCTTCTGCCAGCTGCGGCGCCAGCCCCGTACGAGCACCACGGTATGTCCCCCCTCAGCGTCGTGGTTCCCAGCGGAACCGACGTTGCACAGCAAACACGGCGAACGCGGTCCAGGCCAGCCCCGTCAGAGCGGCCATGAGCAGGTCGGATCCCTCGGCCCCGCCCAGCCAGCCCGTCCGTACGAGCGTCATCACCCCGGTCACCGGCAGCAGTTCGCACACGGACGCCATCGGGCCGGGCATGATCTCCAGCGGCACGAAGAGCCCCGAGCCCATCATCGAGACGAAGAACAGCGGGAGGGTGGTGAGCTGCGACGTCTGCACGGTGCGGGTCACCACGGAGGTGGCCGCGGCCAGTGCCGCCAGCAGCACCACGCCCAGCAGCAGGCCCGCCAGGAGCAGTTCGGGCCGCCGCGGCGCGGCGAGGCCGAAGAAGGCCGTTCCCGCCACCACGATCACCGCGGCCTGCGCCAGTGCCAGCGCGACCGACGGCAGGGCGGTCCCGATGAGGATCTCCCGGTCGGTGACCTCGCCGGTACGCAGCCGCTTCAGGACGAGGTCCTCGCGCCGCGCCACATAGGCCGATACCAGGTTCATATAGACGGCCTGGATCAGCACGATGCCGATGCCGCCGGTGAGCGCCGCCGCGGCGACGGACAGGCCGGTCCCGTCGAGAACGGACTGCTTGAGCGTCGACTTCATCGCCAGGACCATGGCGGCGGGCATCAGCAGCGCGACGAATATCGCCGTCCGGTTGCGGGCGAGCAGGGCGACTTCGGCGCGCCCGAGTGCGGTCAGTCGGCCCCGGAGCGTCGTGCTGGTCGCCGCGGCCGTGCCGGTCGTCGTGGCCGTCATCACGCAGCCACCTTTTCGGACTCCGACGCGCTCTGCGCGATATCGAGAAACGCCTCTTCGAGCGAGGCCGACCGGGCATCGAGGCCGAGCAGCCGGACGTCCGACGCCCTCGCCCAGGTCAGCAGTTCGTCCAGGGACTCCTGCAACCGGTCGGTACGGATCTCGATCCGGTGTCCCTCGGCGGCGGCCCGCAGCCCCAGCGGAAGCCGGGCCGCTGGTACCCCCTCCGGCAGCTCGAACCGGATGCGGGCGGGGCGGGCGGCCGTCACCTCGGCGGTGGTGCCCGCCGTCACGATCTGTCCCCGGTGCATGATCGCCAGCCGGTCGGCGAGCGTCTCGGCCTCCTCCAGGTAATGCGTGGTGAGCAGCACGGTGGTGCCGCCGTCGCGCAGCTCCCGGACCAACTCCCAGGTGTTGCGCCGTCCCTCGGCGTCGAGTCCGGTGGTCGGCTCGTCCAGGAACAGCACCTCGGGCCGGCCGAGCAGGGCCAGCGCCAGGTCGAGACGGCGTCGCTCGCCGCCGGAGAGCTGTTTGACCCGTACGCGGGCCCGGCGGGTGAGCCCGACCAGGTCCAGGGCCTCACCGGTCGGCCGGGCGCCGCTGGTGCAGCCCGCCCACATCCGTACGGTCTCGGTGACGGTCAGCTCGGACGGGAAGCCGCCCTCCTGGAGCATCACCCCGATCCGCGGCCGGACGGCGGCGCGCTCGCGGTACGGGTCGTGGCCGAGCACCCGCACCGTGCCGCCGTCGGGGCGGGCCAGTCCCTCCAGCAGTTCGACGATGGAGGTCTTTCCGGCGCCGTTCGTACCGAGCAGGGCGAAGAGTTCGCCGCGCGTCACCGAGAAGGAGACACCGGTCACGGCCTCGAAGCCGCCGGCGTAGCGCCGCCGCACACCGCTCGCCTCGATCACGGGGTCGATCACGGAGCCGGTGGCCGAAACGGTCGCGGCGTCCGGCGTGAAACCGGTCCCGGGTTCGTCTGTGATGTCCGCCACGGCGCCGCTCGCACGGTCGCTGGGAATGTCGTCGCTGGTCATGCCTACAGATTTCCGCCGGATCGTCGCGGCGGGCAGTGCGAGCTGTCACCACTGCTCATGACAAACGTCATGAGCATGAGGCAAGGAGCGCGGACGGGAATACGACGAAGGCCCTGGTCGATATCGACCAGGGCCTTCGAACAAACCGATCAAGAGCGGACGACGAGATTCGAACTCGCGACCCTCACCTTGGCAAGGTGATGCTCTACCAACTGAGCCACGTCCGCATTGCTGCCGCTCACTGTACTCCTCGAGAGGAGGTCCATCGGGCGGTGCGAACACCACTCTACCCGATCCACCGGAGTGGTTGTTAAGAGCGATGCAGAGCGGGTGACAGGAATTGCACACTGCGCCTTCCCCCTGGAAGGGGGATGTTCTGCTACTGAACTACACCCGCACGCTGCGTGAGGCCCGGCTTTTCGGCCTTGCCCCTCGGCGTGCTCCAGACTCTAGCCGACCTGATGGGGTGTCGCGCAAGTCGGCGCTGCGGGGTGTCGCCGTGGCGTCCGTGCCGGGTGTCGTTCAACTGGCCTCGCGGAACGCCTCGTAGACCTTCTTGGGGATCCGGCCGCGGGCCGGCACCTCCATCCGGTGCGAGCGGGCCCAGGCGCGCACGGCCGCCGGGGCGGGCTCCAGTGAGGTGTGCCGGTACGAGGCGGGAGCCCTGCCGCGCTTGCCGGCATTTGTCTGCTTGCGGCCGGCCGCCATGTACGGCGCGAGGACCTTGCGCAGTTTCTTTGCATTGGACGGATTCAGGTCGATCTCGTACGACTTCCCGTCCAGGGCGAAGGTGACCGTTTCCGCCGCTGCTCCCCCGTCGATGTCGTCGGAGAGGGTGACCACTACGCGCTGAGCCACGGATATCGGTCCTTTCCTACGGCATCGGCGCGTCTGACATGCGCTGATGCCCGGCCTTCCGGCTGCTGGGCGGATACGGGTCGACCGGTGTCGACTGTTTAGGGGCAATCCTGCTTTCCCCGGTAATCATTTGTACAGCGACAGGCACCGCATTGTGAAGCCCAGCCAATTGCCTCCGCGTGTCCGCCTTCTATGTATGTGCCGTGAGGATTTCTCTTCGCGGGACTTTTCCTGCCTGTTGTCACGCCCGATATCTCCACGTGATCAAGCCCGTTTGATATCTACCCGCGTAGAATTTCTGGCCAGGTAGGCTGAGGGGACCTGCGGGGGTCTGGGGAGCCCCCCGGAGAAACAGCCGCACCACACCACCACCGGGAGTGCCAGTGGCACGCGTCGTAGTCGACGTCATGCTCAAGCCGGAGATCCTCGACCCGCAGGGACAGGCGGTGCAGCGTGCACTGCCCCGTCTCGGTTTCGAGGGAATCGCGGACGTACGTCAGGGAAAGCGTTTCGAACTGGAGGTCGAGGGGCCGGTCGATGATGCCGCCCTCGGTCGCATTCACGAGATGGCCGAGACGTTCCTCGCCAACACCGTCATCGAGGACTTCACCGTGAAGGTGGAGAAGGCCGAGGAGTCGAAGTGACTGCTCGTATCGGAGTCGTCACCTTTCCGGGCACGCTCGACGACCAGGACAGCCTGAGGGCCGTACGGGTCGCGGGCGCCGAACCCGTGTCGCTGTGGCACCGCGACAAGGACCTGCACCAGGTCGACGCGGTCATCCTGGCGGGCGGCTTCTCCTACGGCGACTATCTGCGGGCCGGGGCCATCTCCCGGTTCTCGCCGGTCATGGAGACCGTCATCGAGCAGGCCAGGGCGGGGATGCCGGTCCTCGGCATCTGCAACGGCTTCCAGATCCTGACCGAGGCGCACCTGCTGCCCGGCGCGATGCTGCGCAACAACCACCTGCACTTCATCTGCCGCGACCAGAAGCTCCGCGTCGAGAACGCGGAGACCGCTTGGACCTCGGACTACTCCGCGGGCCAGGAGATCTCCGTACCGCTCAAGAACATGGACGGGCGTTACGTCGCCGATGAGCGCGTCCTCGACGAGCTGGAGGCGGAGGGCCGCGTCGCCTTCCGCTACCTGGACGTGAACCCCAACGGCTCGCTCCGCGACATCGCCGGCATCACCAACGCCGCGGGCAATGTCGTCGGTCTGATGCCGCACCCGGAGCACGCCGTCGAGCCGCTGATCGGAACCGGTCGCACCGACGGTCTCGGTTTCTTCACCTCGATCATCAAGAAGCTGGTCAACGCATGAGCCTGGATACGGTCAAGCACGCGGCCGAGACCCCGGACGTCGAGCAGCCCTGGAAGGAGCTCGGCCTCAAGGAGGACGAGTACGCCCGGATCCGCGAGATCCTGGGCCGCCGTCCCACCGGCGCCGAGCTCGCCATGTACTCCGTGATGTGGTCCGAGCACTGCTCGTACAAGAGCAGCAAGGTCCACCTCAAGCAGTTCGGCGAGAAGGTCCCCGCCAACGACGCGATGCTCGTCGGCATCGGCGAGAACGCCGGTGTGGTCGACGTCGGTCAGGGTTACGCGGTCACCTTCAAGGTCGAGTCGCACAACCACCCCTCGTACATCGAGCCCTACCAGGGCGCGGCCACCGGCGTCGGCGGCATCGTCCGCGACATCCTCGCCATGGGTGCCCGTCCGGTCGCGGTCGTCGACCCGCTGCGGTTCGGAGCGGCCGACCACCCCGACACCAAGCGGGTCCTCCCGGGTGTCGTCGCGGGTATCGGCGGGTACGGCAACTGCCTGGGGCTGCCCAACATCGGCGGCGAGGTCGTCTTCGACGCCTGCTACCAGGGCAACCCGCTCGTCAACGCCGGCTGCATCGGCGTGATGAAGCACGAGGACATCCACCTGGCCCAGGCCTCCGGCCCCGGCAACAAGGTGATCCTGTACGGCGCCCGCACCGGCGGCGACGGCATCGGCGGCGTCTCGGTCCTGGCCTCGGAGACCTTCGAGTCGACCGGTCCGGCGAAGCGCCCGGCCGTCCAGGTCGGCGACCCGTTCCAGGAGAAGCTCCTCATCGAGTGCACCCTGGAGATCTTCGGCGAGAAGCTCGTCGCGGGCATCCAGGACCTCGGCGGCGCGGGTCTCTCCTGCGCCACCTCGGAGCTGGCCTCCGCCGGTTCCGGCGGTATGCGCGTCGAGCTGGACACCGTTCCGCTGCGCGACTCCTCCCTCTCGCCCGAGGAAATCCTCATGAGCGAGTCGCAGGAGCGCATGTGCGCGATCGTCGAGCCGCAGCACGTGGACCGCTTCCTGGAGATCTGCGAGAAGTGGGACGTCATCGCCACCGTCATCGGTGAGGTGACCGAGGGCTCGCAGCTGGAGATCTTCTGGCACGGCGAGCAGATCGTCGACGTGCCGCCGCGGTCCGTCGCCCACGAGGGCCCGACGTACCACCGCCCGTTCGCCCGCCCGTCCTGGCAGGACGCGCTGCAGGCCGACGACGCGAACAAGCTCGCCCGCCCGGCGAACGCCGCCGAGCTGCGCGAGCAGGTGCTGAAGCTGGTCGCCTCCCCGAACCAGGCCTCGAAGGCGTGGATCACGGACCAGTACGACCGGTTCGTGCAGGGCAACACCGTGCTCGCGATGCCCGAGGACGCCGGCATGGTCCGGATCGACGAGAAGTCGAACCTGGGCGTGGCCATGGCGACCGACGGCAACGGCCGGTACGCGAAGCTCGACCCGTACACGGGTGCGCAGCTCGCTCTGGCGGAGGCGTACCGCAATGTCGCCACCTCCGGCGCCAAGCCGCTCGCCATCTCGGACTGCCTGAACTTCGGTTCGCCCGAGGACCCGGACGTCATGTGGCAGTTCGCCGAGGCCACCCGCGGTCTCGCGGACGGCTGCCTGGAGCTCGGCACCCCGGTCACCGGCGGCAATGTGTCGCTGTACAACCAGACGGGTGAGACGGCGATCCACCCGACGCCGGTCGTGGCCGTGCTCGGCGTGATCGACGACGTGACGCGACGTACGCCGGTCGCCTTCAAGGAAGAGGGCCAGCTCCTCTACCTGCTCGGCGACACGCGTGAGGAGTTCGGCGGCTCGGCCTGGTCCGAGGTCGTCCACAACCACCTCGGCGGGCTGCCGCCCAAGGTCGACCTGGGCCGCGAGAAGCTGCTCGGCGAGATCCTGATCTCGGCGTCCCGCGACGGCATGGTCGACGCGGCGCACGACCTCTCCGACGGCGGCCTGATCCAGGCGGTCACCGAGTCCTGCCTCCGCGGCGGGAAGGGTGCCCGGCTGGTCGTGCCGGACGGTCTGGACGCGTTCACGTTCCTCTTCTCCGAGTCTGCGGGCCGCGCGGTCGTCTCGATTCCGCGCAGCGAGGAGCTCCGCTTCAACGACATGTGCGGGGCGCGGGGTCTGCCCGTCACCCGGATCGGTGTCGTGGACGGCGAGGAGATCGAGGTCCAGGGCGAGTTCAGCATCCCGCTGAGCGAGCTCCGCACGGCCCACGAGGCGACGATCCCCGGTCTGCTCGCCTGAGCCGGACGCGCTGTTCCACCGCGTGACGTCTGAGCCCCCGCCCGCCGGGCGGGGGCTTCGTCGTGGGACACCCCGTAGGCTCGCTCCCATGCCGCCGTCCCAGAAGCGCGCCCGCCGCTACGACCTCGCCCGGACCCGCACCGCCGTACAGGCGCAGTTCGCCCATGTCCGGTCAGCGGTCGGCACGCTGACGCCCGATCAGCTCGCCCTGCCGACCCGGCTCGGGGAGTGGACGGTGCGGGAGCTGGCCGCTCATCTGACCATGGCGGTGTCGAACGTCTGCCGGAACCTGGAGCTGCCCGAGCCGCCCGGGGACAAGCCCGAGGTCTCCCTGCTGGAGTGGCCGTTCTCGACCGCGGGGCGGACCGGCCGGATCGCCGACGACACCAGGGCGCTCGCCGCGGACCGCCCCGACCTCGACGCGTTGTACGCGGAGGTCGCCGACCGGTTCGACGCGGTGGTGCCGGGCATGGGTGAGGACCGGCTGCTGCCGACCCGGGTCGGTGTGATGCGGCTGGGCGACGTCCTCGTCACCCGCACCGTCGAACTCGTCGTGCACACGGACGACCTGAGCGCGGCGACCGGGCTCGACATCCCGTACGACCGGCAGGCGCTCGCCGCCTGCACCCGGTTGCTCGCCGACGCCCTCGCGGAGAAGGCGCCCGGCGGCTCGGTGGAGGTGCGCGTTCCGCCGTTCGCCGTCGTCCAGTGCGTCCCGGGCCCGAAGCACACGCGTGGTACGCCGCCCAACGTCGTCGAGACCGATCCGCTGACCTGGATCCGGCTCGCGACCGGGCGTACGCAGTGGCGGGCGGCGCTCGATGCGGCAGCAGTCAGTGCCGGCGGCGAGCGGGCCGATCTCGGCGACCTGCTGCCGCTGCTCCGCTGAGAGGAACCGGATCGGCCCTGAGTACCGTCACATGGCCATGTTCGGACAACGTATGCCTGTCAGCGTCGGCGTCCTGGCCCTCGGCGCACCCCGCGCGCTGCGCACCAGCGGCCCGCGCGCAGCGGACCCGACGGTGACACCGCCGGTGCGAAGAAGCCGCATACCGGCCTCGGCGGCTCGCGCCCGGTGTGAGGCTCGCCACGAAACGAGCGTTCGGCCAGCGCCCCCGGCGTCCGGTCGGCGGACTCACCGAGCGCCACCACCGGGCCCGGCACCCCCGGGGACACCCCCTGGCTTGAACTAGCCGGTAACGCGCCGGTAGGCCGGGCGTCAGCCGCCCTGTGGCGGATCCTGACCCGCCTCCGCCCCCCGCCGACAGCCGAATTTCGTCACTGCCCGTGACCGCGCACATGGTCCCCGGAACGGCGCTTCGGGCCTCTTCCCCGGTGCTCCGACGGGGTATCCCCAATTCGGACCAGTGGTCGATCTCGCCTACACTCGGTGGTGTGCCTCGTGGTGATGGACGACTCAACCACGACCTGCTCCCCGGAGAAAAGGGCCCCCAGGACGCTTGCGGCGTCTTCGGTGTCTGGGCTCCGGGCGAAGAGGTCGCCAAGCTCACCTATTTCGGACTGTATGCCCTGCAGCACCGTGGACAGGAGTCCGCGGGCATCGCAGTGAGCAACGGGTCCCAGATCCTGGTCTTCAAGGACATGGGACTGGTCTCGCAGGTCTTCGACGAAACGTCTCTGGGATCTCTCCAGGGCCATATCGCGGTCGGTCATGCCCGCTACTCCACCACCGGTGCCTCGGTGTGGGAGAACGCGCAGCCGACGTTCCGTGCGACCGCGCACGGCTCGATCGCCCTGGGTCACAACGGCAATCTGGTCAATACGGCCCAGCTCGCCGAGATGGTTGCCGACCTTCCCCGCAAGGACGGCCGCGCCACCCAGGTCGCCGCGACGAACGACACCGATCTGGTGACCGCTCTGCTCGCCGGCCAGACCGACGACGACGGCAAGCCGCTCACCATCGAGGAGGCCGCCGCCGCGGTGCTTCCCCAGGTGAAGGGCGCCTTCTCGCTCGTCTTCATGGATGAGCACACCCTCTACGCAGCCCGTGACCCGCAGGGCATCCGCCCGCTGGTCCTCGGCCGGCTGGAGCGTGGCTGGGTGGTGGCCTCCGAGTCCGCCGCCCTCGACATCTGCGGTGCCAGCTTCGTCCGCGAGATCGAGCCGGGCGAACTCGTCGCCATCGACGAGAACGGCCTGCGCACCTCGCGCTTCGCGGAAGCGAAGCCCAAGGGCTGCGTCTTCGAGTACGTCTATCTGGCCCGCCCCGACACCGACATCGCCGGGCGCAACGTATACCTCTCCCGCGTGGAGATGGGCCGCAGGCTGGCCGCCGAGGCCCCGGTCGAGGCCGATCTGGTCATAGCGACTCCGGAGTCCGGCACGCCCGCCGCCATCGGCTACGCGGAAGCAAGCGGCATCCCGTTCGGCGCCGGTCTGGTCAAGAACGCGTACGTCGGCCGGACCTTCATCCAGCCCTCCCAGACCATTCGCCAGCTGGGCATCCGCCTCAAGCTGAACCCGCTCAAGGAAGTCATCAAGGGCAAGCGCCTGGTGGTCGTCGACGACTCGATCGTCCGCGGCAACACCCAGCGCGCACTGGTCCGGATGCTCCGCGAGGCCGGTGCCGCCGAGATCCACATCCGGATCTCGTCCCCGCCGGTGAAGTGGCCCTGCTTCTTCGGCATCGACTTCGCGACCCGCGCGGAGCTGATCGCCAACGGCATGACGGTCGACGAGATCTCCACGTCGATGGGGGCCGACTCGCTCGCGTACATCTCGCTCGACGCGATGGTCGAGGCGACCACGATCGCCAAGCCGAACCTGTGCCGCGCCTGCTTCGACGGTGAGTACCCGATGGAGCTCCCGGACCCGGAGCTGCTCGGCAAGCAGCTGCTGGAGACCGAGCTGGCGGCAGGCCCTGCGGCGACCGCCGCGGCCGACGCACTGCGTCGTCCGTGACCGGCCACGCACACCAGCCCTGCCACCAGCCCCGTATTTCCACACGAAAGATCCCAGGCAATGTCTGAGACAACAGGTGCTTCCTACGCGGCAGCGGGCGTCGACATCGAGGCCGGCGACCGTGCCGTCGAGCTGATGAAGGAGTGGGTGAAGAAGACGCAGCGCGCAGAGGTCGCGGGCCTTGGCGGCCTGGGCGGATTCGCCGGCCTCTTCGACGCCTCGGCCCTCAAGCGCTACGAGCGTCCGCTGCTCGCCTCCGCCACCGACGGCGTCGGCACGAAGGTCGACCTCGCCCGCAAGATGGGCGTGTACGACACCATCGGCCACGACCTCGTCGGCATGGTCGTCGACGACCTGGTCGTCTGCGGCGCCGAGCCGCTCTTCATGACCGACTACATCTGCGTCGGCAAAGTGCACCCCGAGCGTGTCGCGTCCATCGTGAAGGGCATCGCCGAAGGCTGCGTGCTGGCCGGCTGCGCCCTGATCGGCGGCGAGACCGCCGAACACCCGGGCCTCCTCGGCCCCGACGACTTCGATGTCGCGGGCGCCGGTACGGGCGTGGTCGAGGCCGACCGGCTGCTCGGCCCGGACCGTATCCGTAAGGGTGACGCGGTCATCGCGATGGCGTCGTCCGGACTTCACTCCAACGGGTACTCGCTCGTCCGCCACGTCTTCTTCGACCGGGCCGGCTGGGCGCTGGACCGCGACGTCGAGGAGTTCGGCCGCACGCTCGGCGAGGAGCTCCTGGAACCCACCAGGATCTACTCGCTGGACTGCCTGGCGCTGACCCGTACGACCGAGGTGCACGGCTTCAGCCACGTCACCGGTGGCGGTCTCGCCAACAACCTGGCCCGGGTCGTCCCGGACGCCCTGCACGCCACCGTCGACCGCTCCACGTGGACGCCCGGCGCGGTCTTCGACCTGGTCGGCAAGGCCGGTCAGGTCGAGCAGCTGGAGCTGGAGAAGACGCTCAACATGGGCGTCGGCATGATCGCGATCGTCCCGGCGGAATCCGTGGATGCCGCTCTGACGACGCTGGCCGACCGCGGGGTCGACTCCTGGGTGGCCGGCGAGATCACGGACCGCGGTACGCACGGCTCGGGTGCCGAGCTGGTCGGCGCGTACGCGCGCTAGTGCCGTGACCGGCAGTGTTTGCTCCATGAGGAGCGTCGTCCGGTGCGTGGGGTCGCAAGGCGGCCGGAAGTCCTTGTAGCGGAGGAGCTACCAGGGCTTCCGGCCGACGCGGCGAGCGGGCGTGCCGGACGGTGCGACGGGGCGGAGCCTGCCGGGAGAGGCACTGGGACACGCGGCGGGGGCAGGGCACACCGGTACCGTCCGGCGACCGTCCTGCCCTTGGTCGCCGGGCAGGATCAAGCTGCCGATCGGCCCCGAAAAGCGCAACACAGAACCCGGTCCGGGCAGGCCCGGACCGGGTTCTGTGTCAGCGCGAGGTCAAGCGCCGCGGCGCTGTGATGACGGACCGGACTGGTCGTCCTCGTCCTCATCGTCGTCATCGTTGTACAGATCCGCGTACTGTGCGTACGGGTCATCTTCCTCGTCGTCGTCCTCGAACGGCTCTGCGTTCGGTGGTTGACTCGAAGGCGATGCGCCCAGCTCATTGGCCAGACGCGACAGGTCAGTCCCGCCGCTGCTGTACTTCAGCTGGCGGGCGACCTTTGTCTGCTTGGCCTTTGCCCGGCCGCGCCCCATGGCTCGACCCCCTCGGTGACGGGGCTCGACGGCCCCAGAGTCTTGACACGCGTTCATGTTTCAGGACGGACTCTCGGCAGAGAGACCGTGCCCGTAGGGCTTTAACGGTACCTGCTTCCGTGGCCATACGGTACGCCGCCCGCATCACACGCCCCGGAACAGGACCAACGGGAAGCCCCGTCCTCGCTGGTCAACTGCGATTTTAACCTCTTCTCGGCATGCGACCCGCCGACCGGCGTGAGTCTTGTCTCGCCGGTCGGCGGGTCAGCGGTCCGAGGGACGGCCGCGACGCCTGGTGAGGATCCCGCGACCGTCGGTGACGAGCGGTCAGGCGCGCCGCGCGTCGGCCATCCGCTGCTCGGCGATCCGGTCGGCCGCAGCGGCCGGCGGAATGCCGTCTTCCTTCGCACGTGCGAATATCGCCAGCGTGGTGTCGAAGATTTTCGACGCCTTCGCCTTACACCGGTCGAAGTCGAAGCCGCGCAGCTCGTCGGCGACCTGGATGACGCCGCCCGCGTTCACCACGTAGTCGGGGGCGTACAGGATCGAACGGTCCGCGAGGTCCTTCTCGACGCCCGGGTGCGCCAGCTGGTTGTTGGCCGCGCCGCACACCACCTTGGCCGTGAGCACCGGGACGGTCTCGTCGTTCAGCGCACCGCCGAGCGCGCACGGGGCGTAGATGTCGAGACCTTCGGTACGGATCAGCGCGGCGGTGTCCGCGGCGACGGTGACCTCGGGGTGGAGATCGGTGATCCGGCGTACCGATTCCTCCCGGACGTCCGTGACCACGACCTCGGCGCCGTCCGACAGCAGATGTTCGACGAGGTGGTGGCCGACCTTGCCGACGCCCGCGACCGCCACTTTTCGGCCACGCAGCGTCGGGTCGCCCCAGAGGTGCTGGGCCGAGGCCCGCATGCCCTGGAAGACGCCGAACGCGGTGAGGACGGAGGAGTCGCCGGCGCCGCCGTTCTCCGGGGAGCGGCCGGTGGTCCACCGGCACTCGCGGGCGACGACGTCCATGTCGGCGACGTACGTGCCGACGTCGCAGGCGGTCACGTAGCGCCCGCCGAGCGAGGCCACGGCCCGGCCGTAGGCCAGCAGCAGTTCCTCGGTCTTGATCTTCTCGGGGTCGCCGATGATGACGGCCTTGCCGCCGCCGTGGTCGAGACCGGCCATGGCGTTCTTGTACGACATGCCGCGCGCCAGGTTCAGCGCATCCGCGACGGCCGCCTCCTCGGAGGCGTACGGATAGAAGCGGGTGCCGCCGAGGGCCGGGCCCAGAGCGGTGGAGTGGATGGCGATGACGGCCTTGAGGCCGCTGGCACGGTCCTGGCAGAGCACGACTTGCTCGTGTCCCCCCTGATCCGAGTGGAACAGGGTGTGCAGGACGCCGTCGGTCACATCGGTCACGGTGGTGACTCCCAAGTACGAAGCGGCGGAAGACCCTCCTGAAGGTGGGGAGGGCCCCGGACCGACCGGCGCGGACGGTCCGACTGGGCATGAGCGTAAGTCCTACGCGGGCGTAGATCTGTTCCAGTGCCAAGGATCACCCCCCGGCGGAGTACGGGCGTGACACGATCTGAGGCATGTCGGTGGTGTCTTCGGTGCTTGTCCCTTACGCGTCCTACCTCCGGGTGTACGAACCGCTGGCCGCCTTCCCGGAGCCGGAGCGGGCCCACTGGGCCCGCTACGCGGGGCGCGACCGCATCCCCACGGCGCAGGACGAACTCCGGCGTTCGCTGGCCGACTTGGCGGCCACCCCGCCGGTCGGGGTGCCGGTGCACGAGAGCGGGGACGCGTTCGTCGCCGAGGTGGACGGCGTGGTGTGTGTCTGTCCGTGGCGGACCCGGCTGCGCGGCTGGCTGGCGCTGGAGGAGCTGGCGGAGATGTTCCCGGCCCCGGTGCTCGACGTGGTGCTGCCGCCGGTGGTGCGCGGGCAGGCTCTCGCGGACCACGAGCGGTGGGCGGAGCGCAATCCGGACGCCCGGCCGTGGATCCGGACCGCGGTGTGGCAGGTGCCGGTGCGCTGGTTCGTCCTCTTCTCGGACGAGGAGCGGGAGCACACGGAGGCGGCCGACGACGGGGGAGCGCCGGTGCTGCGCTACCGGACCCCGATGGTGCAGGCGCGCCGCCGGCTGGCCAGGTCGCTGAGGACGCTGAGGGAGACCGTTGACGAGGGGCCGCTGACCGAGGGCCTGGTGGACGTCGGCCGGTGGCTGGAGGAGTTCCATCCGCGCGCGCTGGTCGAGCTCGACTACGGCGGACTGGTGCACACGCTGTCGGCCGAGCAGCTCGCCGGGGACCGGTCGGCCGCGGATGTCTCCGAGGGCATCGCGGCGCTGCGGGCCGGTGACACCGAAGGGGCGAGTGCGGCGTACGGGCGGCTGGCGGAGCGCTGGCGGGCGGTGAGAGACCGTCAGTTCGCCAGCTGAGTCCGGCGGTGCGGGGCCGGGAACCGGGTTCCTCTTTGGGGCTCGTCCGTGTGACTCATGAGGGCGGTGAGGGCAAAGTGGCGGGAGCATACTCCTGCGGTCTTAGGACCTACGTCCCGAACCGGGCCTATGCCTCAAGGGTGACGGATAGCACTAACTGGGCCCTTGCGCCCTTCCCCACTCCTCGTGCCAAAATAGGACAAGGAGTCCGGGGAGGACTCCATCCGTCCAAGTAGGGGCGGATTGCTCTGCATTGCACGCTATGGGGGGTCTGATGGCTCCTGATCGCTCTGTGACTGATCGTCACAGTGGTGTGACTGTCCGCTATGGCATGGTCCATCGGCTTCCGTCGCTGATGAACACCTGGGAGGGCAATTCCATCGGTTTGGCCGACGCGGCTGGACGGATGGTGTAGTTGTAGTGCCGAGGACAAGCCGTTCGTCCTATAACCGACTCGGCCCGCGTCCGCCATTTCGGGCAACGCGGGTCAAGGTGCAGAATTTAGAGGAAAGAACCGAGATGGTTCGGTTCTCCCGAGGAGGCCGCTCATGACCGCTCGCACCCCTGATGCCGAGCCGCTGCTGACCCCGGCTGAGGTTGCCACGATGTTCCGCGTGGACCCGAAGACGGTCACCCGTTGGGCCAAGGCAGGCAAGCTCACGTCCATCCGCACGCTCGGTGGACATCGCCGGTACCGCGAGGCAGAGGTCCGCGCACTGCTTGCGGGTATTCCGCAGCAGCGCAGCGAGGCCTGACACACCCCTGTCGCCGCGTCACAACCGGGCTGCCCGGGTCCCCCAACCCGCGTCCGCCCACCCATAGCTCCACACGACGGGCGCCCGCCCCAACGGGCGCCATACCTGTGCAATACGGGGTATGTCGTTCGATCGCGCTGGACTCCGCCGGGTCCAGCGCGATCTTTTTTGTGCCCGCGGGCCGGGGCTCCGGCTTCGCGTGGAGTGCCGTGCGGGCGCATCCGACCCGGACGGGCGGGCCCCCCGGGGGGTCGCCCGGGGCCCGTGGGCTGCCCCTGGGCCTCCCCGCGGAAGCGCCTTCCAGGGGGTGCAATTGCACATATTAAATTCGCCAGTTGTAGGAAGGGTGTAAAGTCACCCTTTCTCAAAACTCATTCAGTGACACCCGTCACATGGCCCGAGTCTTGCCAAGGCCGAGCCTGCCACTGCCGGGAGGCGGACGTCCTCGCCATTGGTCACGTGGCGGCAGGACTTTCGTCCTCGGTCCGGTCGGCGCGGTTCTGTCCTTCGGGGGCGGCCAGGGGGGCGGCGAGCGCCGTAGCCTCCTGAACGGCCGCTGGAGCCCTGCCGGATGACGCGAGCGGTTCGGGGGGCGGGGCGGGCCGGGAGGCCGTCACGGGCTCCATGGCGAGCCCCAGGAGCAGGTGACAGATCGGGCAGTGCCGGGTGAGATGCCGGTAGCCGGAAGCGGCCGCCAGATGGGCGCGCAGCAGCGCCCGGGTCTCGTGCCTCGCCGTGGACGCCGCCATCCGCGCCACCTCCCGGTGGACCGCGCCGCCCCGCGCCGAGGAACTGGGGCGGCCCCTGCTGTCTGAGTACCCATCGGCAGTTGCCGGAGTCAAGACACGCGAAAGCCCGGATCCAGAGGGATCCGGGCTTTCGTTACTGCGGTCCTGACGGGATTTGAACCCGCGGCCTCCACCTTGACAGGGTGGCGAGCACTCCAAACTGCTCCACAGGACCAGGTTTTCGCGGCTTCCTTGCGGCTGCCTGCGAAACCAGACTGTACAGGAGATTGGCGGCTCCAGTCGACTTCACTCCTGGTGGTGGCTCCCTCACGGTCTCCCCCACGACAGGGAGTGGGCTCCCGACGCCCTGCCGCGGGGAGACCGTGACACCCCCGAGGGGCGCCCGGTCACGGGGCCGCGGCGTCGATCGCCTTCACGATCCGCTTGTCCGAGACGGGGTACGCGGTGCCCAGGGCGTGCGCGAAATAGCTCACCCGGAGCTCCTCGATCATCCAGCGGATGTCCAGGACCTCCTGCGGAACGGGCCTGCCCTGCGGCATCTGCTCGAGCAGCCAGGCGTACTCGTCCTGCATCTCGTGGACCTTCTCCATGCGCGTGGTGTCGCGCTGGACAGCCGTCGGCATCTGCTGGAGCCGGCGGTCCGCGGCGACCAGGTAGCGCATCAGGTCGGGGAGCCTGCGCAGCCCGGTCCTCGTGACGAAGCCAGGCGGTACGAGGGCGGCGAGCTGGTTCCGTACATCGGTGACGTTGTTGACCAGGACCAGGCTGTTGGTGGCCTTCAGGCGTCGCTCGCAGGACTGCCAGGCAGCCAGCACCTGCTGCACCTGGGCGACCGTGTGCTCGGTCAGCGCGACGAGATCGGCGCGGACCTTGTCGTACAGCTTCCGGAACGACTCCTCGTCCCAGGCCGGCCCGCCGTGGGCGCCGATCAGCCGGTCCGCGGCAGCGGTCGCGCAGTCCTCGAACAGCGCCTGGATGGAGCCGTGCGGATTGCGGGACAGGGCGAGCTTCTGCTGGTTCGTCAGCTTGTCCGAGACGAACTTCGCCGGGTTCACCGGGATGTTCAGCAGGATCAGCTTCCGGGTGCCGCGCCACATCGCCTGCTGCTGCTCGGCCTCGGTGTCGAAGAGCCGTACGGCCACGGTGCCCGCCGCGGCTCCCTCCTGCTCCACGAGCGCCGGGTAGGCCTTGACCGGCTGGCCGGCCCGCCGGGTCTCGAAGACCCGGTTCAGCGTGCCGATCGTCCAGTCCGTGAGCCCCGAACGCTCGATGGACTCGCCCGAGGGCCCCGCGGTGGCCGCAGCGGCCTTGGAGAGGGCCTGACGGGCCTTGGGGCGCAGCTGGAGCTTCAGCGCCTCCAGGTCCTTGTCCTCGGCCACCCTGCGGCGCCGCTCGTCGACGATCCGGAACGTGATCTTGAGGTGGTCCGGGATCCGGGAGAGATCGAAGTCGTCGGCGGAGACCGGGACCCCGACCATCTGCTGGAGCTCACGCGCGAGGGTGACCGGCAACGGCTCCTGCAGCGGCACCGCCCGGTCCAGGAACCGGCCCGCGTAGTTCGGCGCGGGGACGTAGTGCCGGCGGATCGGCTTGGGCAGGGAGCGGATCAGCTCGGTGACCACGTCCTCGCGCAGGCCGGGGATCTGCCAGTCGAAGCCGTCGGCGGTGACCTGGTTGAGCACCTGGAGCGGGATGTGGACGGTCACACCGTCCGCGTCCGCGCCGGGCTCGAACTGGTACGTCACCTTGAACTTGAGCTTCCCCTGCCGCCAGGAGTCCGGGTAGTCGTCCTTGGTGACGGCCCCGGCCTTCTCGTTGATGAGCATCGAGCGCTGGAAGTCGAGCGCGTCCGGCTCGTCGCGGCGCTTGTGCTTCCACCAGGAGTCGAAGTGCGCGCCGGAGACGACGTGCTCCGGGATGCGCTGGTCGTAGAAGTCGAAGAGCGTCTCGTCGTCCACGAGGATGTCGCGGCGCCGCGCCCGGTGCTCCAACTCCTCGACCTCGCCGAGAAGTTTGCGGTTGTCATGGAAGAACTGGTGGTGCGTCCGCCAGTCGCCCTCGACCAGTGCGTTCCGGATGAAGAGATCGCGGGACGTCTCGGCGTCGATCCGGCCGAAATTGATCTTGCGCTGGGCGACGATCGGTACGCCGTACAGCGTGACCCGCTCGTACGCCATCACCGCCGCCTGGTCCTTCTCCCAGTGCGGCTCGCTGTAGGTGCGCTTCAGCAGATGCTGGGCCAGCGGTTCGATCCACTCCGGCTCGACCCTGGCGTTGACCCGCGCCCACAGCCGGGACGTCTCGACCAGCTCGGCCGACATCACGAACCGCGGCTGCTTCTTGAAGAGTGCCGACCCGGGGAAGATCGCGAATTTGGCGCTGCGCGCGCCCAGGTACTCGTTCTTCTCGGTGTCCTTCAGCCCGATGTGCGACAGCAGCCCGGCCAGCAGCGAGGTGTGTACCGCCTGCTCCGGCGCATCCTCCTCGTTCGGGTGGATGCCCATCTGCTTGGCGACCGTACGCAGCTGCGCATAGATGTCCTGCCATTCGCGGATGCGCAGGAAGTTCAGATACTCCTGCTTGCACATCCGGCGGAAGCTGGACGAGCCGCGCTCCTTCTGCTGCTCGCGGATGTACCGCCACAGATTCAGGAACGCCAGGAAGTCCGACGTCTCGTCCTTGAAGCGGGCGTGCTGCTGATCGGCCTGCGCCTGCTTGTCCGAGGGCCGCTCGCGCGGGTCCTGGATGGAGAGCGCGGCGGCGATCACCATGACCTCGCGCGTGCAGCCGTTGCGGTCGGCCTCGATGACCATGCGGGCGAGGCGCGGGTCGACGGGCAGCTGCGAGAGCTTCCGCCCCAGCTGCGTCAGCCGTTTCTTCGGATCCTTCTCGTCCGGGTCGAGTGCGCCGAGCTCCTGGAGCAGCTGCACACCGTCACGGATGTTGCGGTGGTCCGGCGGGTCGATGAAGGGGAACTTCTCGATGTCGCCGAGGCCGGCCGCGGTCATCTGGAGGATGACGGACGCCAGGTTCGTACGGAGGATCTCCGCGTCCGTGAACTCCGGGCGGGTCAGGAAGTCGTCCTCGGAGTACAGCCGGATGCAGATGCCGTCCGAGGTACGGCCGCAGCGCCCCTTGCGCTGGTTGGCGCTGGCCTGCGAGATCCGTTCGATCGGCAGCCGCTGGACCTTGGTGCGGTGGCTGTAGCGGGAGATCCGGGCGTTGCCCGGGTCGATCACGTACTTGATGCCGGGGACGGTCAGCGAGGTCTCGGCGACGTTCGTCGCCAGAACGATCCTGCGGCCGGCGTGGCGCTGGAACACCCGGTGCTGCTCGGCGTGCGACAGGCGCGCGTAGAGAGGGAGCACCTCGGTGTGGCGGAGGTTCTTCTTGTTCAGGGCGTCCGCGGCGTCGCGGATCTCGCGCTCGCCGGAGAGGAAGACCAGGACATCGCCGGGGCCCTCCGCCTGGAGCTCGTCGACGGCGTCGCAGATCGCGGTGATCTGGTCGCGGTCGGAGTCGTCCGTGTCTTCTTCCAACAGGGGCCGGTAGCGCACCTCGACCGGGTACGTACGCCCGCTGACCTCGACGATCGGCGCATCACCGAAGTGCCGGGCGAAGCGCTCCGGGTCGATGGTCGCCGAGGTGATGACGATCTTCAGGTCGGGGCGCTTGGGCAGCAGCCGGGCCAGATAGCCCAGCAGGAAGTCGATGTTCAGCGACCGCTCGTGGGCCTCGTCGATGATGATCGTGTCGTACGCGAGCAGCTCGCGGTCCGTCTGGATCTCGGCCAGCAGGATGCCGTCCGTCATCAGCTTCAGATACGTCGCGTCCGGGTTCACCTGGTCGGTGAAGCGGACCTTCCAGCCGACCGCCTCGCCGAGCGGGGTCTTCAGCTCGTCGGCGACGCGCTCGGCGACCGTACGGGCCGCGATCCGGCGCGGCTGGGTGTGCCCGATCATGCCCCGGAGGCCGCGCCCGAGCTCCATGCAGATCTTCGGGATCTGCGTGGTCTTGCCGGAGCCGGTCTCACCGGCGACGATCACGACCTGGTGGTCGCGTATCGCCTCCAGGATCTCGTCCTTCTTCTGGCTGACCGGAAGTTCTTCCGGGTACGAGAGCGCGGGCATCCGTTCGGCGCGCCCCGCGAGCCGCTCGGCTGCCTTCCCGGCCTGGGTGGCGATCTCGTCCAGCACGGCCTGCCGGGCCTCGGGCTTATGGATCCGGCGCGCCCCTTCGAGGCGGCGGCCGAGCCGGTGCGCGTCGCGGAGCGAGACGTGTCCGAGCTGGGACTGGAGATCGGCAAAGGAAGTAGACATACGGGTCCCAGGATCGCACCCGGGCCCGAGGAACGGCGAACCTATTTCGCGCGGTCTGCGTCACGGCCGCGCTGACTGCGGGGGAGCTCCTGATCACAGCACGTACCATTTCGGGCAACTGATCTTCGTACCGCAGTGGAAAGGCCCTCGTCCGTGTCCCGTACGCAGTGGTGCTGCCTGGTGGCGGTGCTCGCGGTCGCGCTGGGGCTGTTCTGCGGGCCCGCCACGGCGGTGACGGCGGCGGCGGCGTATGGGGATTCCGGCACCGCGGTGGCCGCCCCGGCCGTCGGCGGTCAGGGGGTGCCCGGCTGCGGCAAGGGCGCGACGCACGACGGAACCGAGCCCGGCGTACCCGTCCGGGCCCGCGCCGCGCACGACCAGGCGCCCGGTCTCGCCGAATGGGGTCCGAGCGCCGCTCCCGGGCCGGGGCCCGCGGAGCCGCGCGCACGCGTCAGGCCACTTGGGCCGGAGCCTGCCGCGCCGTCCCCGGTGGAACTCTCCGTACTGCGGGTTTAGGGGGATGCCCGCCACCCGGTCGTCCCCTTCCCCTCCCGCACCACGAGCACGGAGTCTCGCCATGCCCACGCCCACAACCTCCTCGTCCAGGAAGCCGCTGCTCTACGGCACCGGTGTCGTCCTCGCCGCCGCGCTGCTCGGCTTCGTCTCCTACCGCGCCACCGCCCCCGCCGACCGCTCCTCCTCGGCTTCGGTCGCCGATGTCACCGCCGACCCGGACGCCGACGCGTTCCCGGAACTGGCGAGGCTGGCCCGCCGCGACCCCGCCGACAGACTCGCGCAGGGCCCGGTCGACGCGCCCGTGGTTCTCATCGAGTACGCCGACTTCAAGTGCGGCTACTGCGGCAAGTTCGCCCGGGACACCGAACCCGCCCTGGTGAAGAAGTACGTCGACAACGGCACCCTGCGCATCGAGTGGCGCAACTTCCCGATCTTCGGCGCCGAATCCGAGGCCGTCGCGCGCGCCGCCTGGGCCGCCGGGCAGCAGGGCCGCTTCTGGCAGTTCCACGCAGCCGCCTACACCGAAGGGGCCAAGGAGAAGGGCTTCGGCAAGGACCGGCTGAAGGCGCTCGCCAAGGAGGCGGGGGTGCGGGACCTCGGCCGGTTCGTACGCGACGCGGACGGCGCGGCTGCTTCCGCCGCGGTCAGCAAGGACCAGGAGGAGGGGTACGGGATCGGCGCGAGCTCCACCCCGTCCTTCCTGATCAACGGCCGCCCGCTGGCCGGAGCGCAGTCGGTGGAGGTCTTCGAGCAGGTCATCCAGGCGGCGGCCGCCAAGGCCGCCAACACCAAGGACGCCAAGGGAGGGAGCAGATCCAAGGACTCCGGTGACTTTGGGGGCGCCGACAAGTGACGGCGGACATCGGCTACTTCGCCGCCTTCCTCGGCGGGCTGCTGGCCCTGGTCAGCCCCTGCAGCGCCCTGTTGCTGCCCGCCTTCTTCGCCTACTCCATCGACTCGGTCTCGCGGCTGCTGGCCCGTACCGGCATCTTCTACGCCGGCCTGGCCACCACCCTCGTGCCGCTCGGCGCCGCGGGATCGTACGCCGGACGGCTCTTCTACAGCCACCGCGACCAGCTGGTCCTCGGCGCCGGCTGGCTGATCATCGGGCTCGGCGTGGCCCAGATCGTGGGCCTCGGCTTCGCCTCGCGCCGGATCGCGGCCCTCAGCGGGCGGATCCGGCCGACGACCGCCGTCTCGGTCTACGCCCTCGGCGCCGTCTACGGGCTGGCCGGATTCTGCGCCGGACCGATCCTCGGCAGCGTCCTGACGGTGGCGGCGGTCAGCGCCAGCCCGGTCTACGGCGGACTGCTGCTCGCCGTCTACGCCCTGGGCATGGCGGTCCCGCTGTTCCTGCTGGCGCTGGTCTGGGAGCGCTTCGACCTCGGGCGCCGCGCCTGGCTGCGCGGCCGCGCCTTCCGGCTCGGCCGCTTCGAGCTGCACACCACCACTGCGCTCTCGGGGCTGTTCTTCATCGGGCTCGGCGCGCTGTTCCTGGCCTACGACGGGACGACCGCGCTGCCCGGACTGCTGGACGTGGACGATTCGTTCGCCGCCGAACAGTGGGCGCAGCACATCGGCGAGCAGGTGCCGGACGCGATTGCGCTGGTGACCGCGGTCGCGGTGGTGCTGCTGGTTCTTGGGGTGCGGGCGTGGCGCCGCCGGGACGTGAACTCCGTGGACCGGGAAGAGGTCTGACACGACGAAGGCCCCATCCGGTGGATGGGGCCTTCGAGAGGTGGCTGGGGCCGGGATCGAACCGGCGACCTATCGCTTTTCAGGCGATCGCTCGTACCAACTGAGCTACCCAGCCACGCAGCACTTACGAGCTGCAGCGGTCCTGACGGGATTTGAACCCGCGGCCTCCACCTTGACAGGGTGGCGAGCACTCCAAACTGCTCCACAGGACCAAGCTGTTGTGCGACTAAGTGTCGCACAAGGTGGTGCGTGCCCCCAACGGGATTCGAACCCGTGCTACCGCCTTGAAAGGGCGGCGTCCTGGGCCACTAGACGATGAGGGCAGAACTACTGGTGTCGCTACTTCTGCGTCTATCGCCCCCGAAGAGGGACGTCAGAAGCATGTGACTCCGCTTCCCCCCAAGAGGTTCCGCTTCTTCTTCAACCTCTGGGGTTTCGGAACGGTCAAGCCCTGACCGGCGCCCTTGGGCACGTCGGAGACTGTACTACGGCGTTTCGGTGTCAGCCAAACCGAATAGGCGAAGGGGTCGCTCCGGGTTGGTTCCCCTCCGGCAGATGGCGGCTGACCTCGGCCGTTGTCAGGCCGAGCCCGCCGAGTGTGATCTCGTCCCAGGCCTGCGGGCGGCGGGTCGGAGTGCTGGACCAGGGCCCCGGAGCGCACCGGGTCCAGCCGGGCGACCTGCACATCGAGGCGGACCGGGGCTATGTGGGAGTCCAGCTCCAGGGCGCCGAGCGGGGCCACATCGATCTTCGTGCCGCCGCTGAGGGAGGGGCGCAGGGCCATCGTGGTGTCCATCGGGCCGACGGGCGTACGGACACTGCCGACGACCAGCAGTCCCAGCCAGGCGCCGAACACGACGACGGCGATCAGACCCAGCGCGCGCCCGCAGAGGTACGGAGCGGGGGCGAGGGTGCTGCCGGGGGCGGTGGAGCGGGAGCGGCAGTGGTGGCGGATGCGGGCGGCTGCGGCGCGGAAGGAGGCGCGGGCCATTGGGCGCGTATACCCGGGTTCGGGGGCAGTCATGCGGGGCGCGGGATCGCGGGACAGGGCAGGGAGTGGCGGTCCGGGGCCGGTCCGGCGGGGGTGCGTGACAATGGCGGGGTGCTGGAGATGACGCGCGAAGAGTTCGAGGAACTGGTCGCCGAGGCCCTGGACCGGATTCCGCCGGAGCTGACGCGGCTGATGGACAACGTCGCGGTGTTTGTCGAGGACGAACCGGACCCCGGCGATCCGGAGCTGCTCGGGCTGTACGAGGGCACGCCGCTGACCGATCGCGGCGAGTGGTACGCCGGGGTGCTGCCGGACCGGATCACGATCTACCGCGGGCCGGCGCTGCGGATGTGCGAGTCGCGCGAGGACGTCGTGGCCGAGACGGAAATCACGGTCGTCCATGAGATCGCCCACCACTTCGGCATCGACGACGAGCGGCTGCACGCGCTCGGTTACGGCTGAGTACGTCCGGGAGGGCGGTGGCGGAGGGGCCGACGGCGAAGGGGTCGGTGGTGCGTGGGGCGTGTCCCATGCGGGGGAACGGGAGTTGGGCACAGCGCCCCTGTCCGTTCCCGCCCTTCTTCGCTCCCCGCCTCCCGGAGGTGCCCGCCGTGCGTCAGTTGCCATCCCCTGTCCGATGGGCAGCCGTCACCGCAGTGACGATTGCCGCGTCCACCGGCTGCATGAGCATCAGCGACGACGGCGGGAAGCCTGCCCCGTCGCGGTCGGCCGAGCAGAAGGGCTCGTCGGGTGAACCGGACGGCTCCACGGTGGCGGGTACGGGACGGGCCCGTACCGGAGGGGGCGCGGAGGCGCACGCCGACCGGGAGGCCGCCGAATCGCCGAGCCCGAGCGCGTCGGCGCGTGCCTCGGTCGTACCCGGTGGCGCGCATGCGGGCGTGGGGTCCGGTGATCCCTTGCCGACCCGGGGCGGGCATCTGCCGGTGCCGTCCCCGCCGGGGGGCGGGGGGCCGCAGCAGCCGGAGCCGTCCGCGGAGCCGTCGGTGTCCTCCGGGCCGTCCGCGCCGGTCACCCCGGAGCTGCCGAGCTCACCCGATCCGGAACCTTCAAGTCCGCCTCCGATGCCCTCCGCGTCTCCGGCCGCGCAGTTCCGCAGTGACGCGATGAGTGTGCCGGACGACATGGAGGCGCTGCGGACTCCCGAGGCATCACCCCAGGTGGGGCCGGTGTAGCAGGTGGTCCGGAGCGTGCGGTTTGCGCAATGCGGGTGAGAGTGCGTATGGTAGTAGATCGTTTGATCCCATTGCCCGGCGCCGACACAGAAGAGCGCCGTGTGGCGCGTACTCTCCCTTGCCGTGGCTGGACCGCATTGAGGCGGTCGAAATTGCGAATCACGGAGTTATGGGCGCGTGCCGAGACTCCGGAAGGTTTCGCATTTCGCATGTCCAATTTCAGCTCTGACAACACCGTCGTGCCCGAGAACGACGAGATTGTCACCGAAGCCGAGGCCGTAGTGGCCGAGGCCGCCGAGGTGTCCGAGACGGTCGAGACGGCCGAGTCCGTCGACTTCACCGGTTCCACCGAGGCCACCACCGACTCCGCCACCGACGCCGAGCCGACCATCACCTTCGCCGACCTGGGCCTGCCCGAGGGCATCGTCCGCAAGCTCGCGCAGAACGGTGTGACCGCGCCCTTCCCGATCCAGGCCGCGACCATTCCGGACGCGCTGGCCGGCAAGGACATCCTGGGCCGCGGCCGTACCGGCTCCGGCAAGACGCTCTCCTTCGGCCTGCCGACCCTGGCCACGCTGGCCGGCGGTCACACCGAGAAGAAGAAGCCCCGCGCGGTCATCCTCACCCCGACCCGTGAGCTCGCGATGCAGGTCGCGGACGCGCTGCAGCCCTACGGCGACGTGCTCGGCCTCAAGATGAAGGTCGTCTGCGGCGGTACGTCGATGGGCAACCAGATCTACGCGCTGGAGCGCGGTGTCGACATCCTCGTCGCCACCCCGGGCCGACTGCGCGACATCATCAACCGGGGCGCCTGCTCCCTGGAGAACGTCCAGGTCGCCGTCCTCGACGAGGCCGACCAGATGTCCGACCTGGGCTTCCTGCCCGAGGTCACCGAGCTGCTCGACCAGGTTCCGGTCGGCGGTCAGCGCATGCTCTTCTCCGCCACCATGGAGAACGAGATCGGCACGCTGGTCAAGCGCTACCTGAGCAACCCGGTGAGCCACGAGGTCGACAGCGCCCAGGGCAACGTCACGACCATGACGCACCACGTCCTCGTCGTGAAGCCGAAGGACAAGGCGCCGGTCACCTCCGCCATCGCTGCCCGCAAGGGCCGCACGATCATCTTCGTCCGCACCCAGCTGGGCGCCGACCGCATCGCCGAGCAGCTCGTCGAGGCGGGCGTGAAGGCGGACGCGCTGCACGGCGGCATGACGCAGGGTGCCCGTACCCGCGTGCTCGCCGACTTCAAGGACGGTTACGTCAACGCGCTCGTCGCGACCGACGTCGCCGCCCGCGGTATCCACGTCGACGGCATCGACCTGGTGCTGAACGTGGACCCCGCCGGCGACCACAAGGACTACCTGCACCGCTCGGGCCGTACCGCCCGTGCCGGCAAGTCCGGTGTCGTCGTCTCCCTGGCGCTGCCGCACCAGCGTCGCCAGATCTTCCGCTTGATGGAGGACGCGGGCGTCGACGCCTCGCGCCACATCGTCGGCGGCGCGGGCGCCTTCGACCCGGAGGTCGCCGAGATCACGGGTGCCCGTTCGCTGACCGAGGTCCAGGCCGACTCCGCGAACAACGCCGCCAAGCAGGCGGAGCGCGAGGTCGCCGACCTGACCAAGCAGCTGGAGCGCGTCCAGCGCCGCGCCGGTGAGCTCCGCGAGGAGGCCGACCGCCTGGTCGCCCGTGCGGCGCGCGAGCGGGGCGAGGACCCCGAGGCAGCGGTCGCCGAGGTCGCCGCGGAGGCGGAGGCCGCGATCGAGGCCGCCGTCTCCGTGCCGGAGCAGCCCACGGCGCGCGACGACCGTCGCGACGACCGGGGCAACTTCGACCGCCGGGACAACCGCGGCGGCGACCGCGGTGGCTACCGCGGCGGCAACGACCGTCGTGACGACCGCGGTGGTGACCGTGGTGGTTTCCAGCGTCGTGACGACCGCCCGTCGGGTGGTTTCCGCCGGGACAACGACCGTCCGTCGTTCAACCGCGACCGTCGTGACGACCGCGGTGGTGACCGTGGTGGTTTCCAGCGTCGTGACGACCGCCCGTCGGGTGGTTTCCGCCGGGACAACGACCGTCCGTC